>SVLG01000026.1 GCA_015068055.1 Oscillospiraceae bacterium
AGGGGGATACGGACGGGGTCGGCAACGATCAGCTTCTTACCGGCTTTCTTTGCCTGACGGATGTACATACCCATAACAGGGTGGTTTTCGGTGGTATTGGAACCGGTGACAAAGATGACGTCCGCCTTCTTGATCCCGGTGACGCAGTTGGTCATTGCACCACTGCCAAGACTTGTTGCCAGACCGGCAACTGTAGAGGAGTGTCACAATCGGGCGCAGTGGTCAACGTTGTTCGTTCCCACTGCAGCGCGCATGAACTTCTGGAAGAGGTAGTTATCCTCGTTGGTGGTTCTCGCGGAAGAGAAACCGGCGATGGCATCGGCGCCATACTCGCTCTTCACAGAGTCAATCTTCTTTGCAACCGTTCGCAGCGCCTCGTCCCAGGAGGTGCGGACCAGCTTGCCGTTCTTGCGGACCATGGGGTACTTCAGACGGTCCTTGTGGTTGATAAAGTCAAAGGCGAACTTACCCTTGACGCAGAGGAGGCCCTGGTTGGAGGGACCGTTGGCGGGTTTGGCGTCCACGATCTTGCCGTTGCGCACGGAGTACTCGATCTGGCAGCCGACGCCGCAGTAAGCGCAGGTGGTGACAACCTTCTTGGTTTCCCACTGGCGGAAGAACTGCTGAGACTTGGGCATGAGAGCGCCCACGGGGCAGACGGAGACACAGTTGCCGCAGGAAACGCAGCCCGTCGCCGCCATGTTCTCGCCGCCGTTGGGCATGACGTAGGCCATGTTGCCCTTCTGGGCCATGACCAGAGCCTCAACGCCCACCAGCTCCCGGCAGACGCGCACACACTGGCCGCAGCGGATGCACTTGTCCATCTCCTGGAAGTAGAAGCGGTTGCTGAGATCCTTTTCCCGGTGTTCCACGGGGATGGAGTAAGTCGGCTCGGTAACGCCGTACATCTCGCAGTACTTCTGCAGCTTGCACTCGCCCAGCTTGCCGCAGTTCATGCAGTCCATGGGATGGATGGCCAGCATACGCTGCAGGATGCCTACGCGGGCTTTCTTCACTTCTTCGGATTCGGTTTTGACGACCATGCCGTCACGTGCAGGGGTGTTGCAGGCGGTCAGCAGACTGACTTCGCCTTCGACTTCACAGGAACACATCTTGCAGTCGCCGTATTCGTTACAGTTCATGCAGTGCTTCAGGGGAAGCCGCTCCAGATCGTCGGTGCAGAAGGTGGGGATGAAAACTCCCAGTTTTTTGGCAGCCTGCAGTATGGTGCTGCCTTCTTCCACTTCCACGATCCGGTTGTTGATCGTGAGCTTGATCACTGAATCCCTCCTTTTTGTATATTTTTAAGCATGTGTATAAACGTAATAAACCGCCACCATTTATTATAATGAATTTTGTTTACATTTGCAAGAGAAAATGTTGACTAACGGGACAAAAGAACAGAAAATGGTTGGGTTGCACAAAAGTGGGGCTTAGAACAGGTCAACATCACCAATGTGATAGATGTTGCCGCTGCCCCGGCGGATGAAACCCAGCATGGTGATGTTTTCTTTTCGGGCCAGAGCCACGGCGGCGGCGGTGACGGCGGCCCGGGAGACCACCATGCGGAAACCCGCTTTGATGACCTTCTGCAGGTAGTCCTCGGAGATGCGTCCGCTGGAAAAAACTACGCTTTGGGGGATGGAAAGACCGTTTTTCAGGGCGTAGCCGATGACCTTATCCAGCGCGTTGTGACGGCCAATGTCCTCAAAGTGGCACTGCACCGCGCCGTCGGTAAAGAGGGCGCAGGAGTGGGCGCAGCCGGTGGCGCGGAAAAGCTCACCCGGGGACTCGAAAAGTTCACTCATGATGCGGAAAACGGTGTCAAGCGCCATGGAGCGGAGCTGTCCTGCAGGCTGGGGAGGATACTCGTCCGCGCCCAGATCATCCGCAAGATACCGCTGACCCAAAATGAATTCTTCTGTGTGGTCGGGGCTGCAGACGGCGTTTACCGTCTCGCCGCTGCGGAGAGGGAAGCTCACGTGCTGCTCCAGGGCCACCTCGTCCTTGACACTGACAATCTCGCCGTTCTGGATGTGGCGCAGCAGAATGGTTTCCTTGACGGGGACGCTGTCGCTCTTTTCACCCAGTAGTTGCCGGTAAAGCTCAGGGGTGTTGATGTTCAGCGGCTCCTCCCGTTCCATGTCCCGGCGGAAGCTCTCGCAGCCCCAGCTTTCGATACAGCGCATCACGGGCGCGCCCCCTTCGCGGATGTGATCTTCGATGTGCCCGGCCATGGCAGTGGGGTAGACGGCGATGAGGGGTTCCTGCCGTACGCCGTGTTCCCAGATCAGTACCTTTTCGCTGCCGCGGCGCTCATGCTCGCAAAGCAGTTCCTCCAGAATCTCCGCAGGCAGCTTCGGCGCGTCCACAGGCAGTACCAGACAGTAAGGCGTATCCATGGCCTTCATGGAGGCGTGGAGGCCGCCGAGGGGTCCCCGGTCGGGATATATGTCCCAGATACTGCGGACATTCTCCCGGGGGGAGGCACAGCCGGAGAGGTAGTATTTATCAATGCCCAGCTTGTGGGCCTTGTCCAGCATATGCTCCAGAAAGCTCTTTCCTTCATAGAGCAGGGCGGCTTTGTCTGCGCCCATGCGGCGGCTTCGACCGCCGGAGAGCAAAAGCAGGGAATATTGTTCGTTTCTTGCCATGTTTTTACCTCCAAGGGGCAAAAAATGGGCAATTCAGGAATCTGAATTGCCCAGACGGTCGGCCATTAAACTTACACTTCACCGCAGTCCTCTGCGTTTATCCGTCAGTCATGTAAGTTCAAGTATTCTACTGGAAAAAGCGGTTTTTGTCAATATGTCACTTGCCGTAAAAGTCCAGAAACTTACGGGTGAGTTCTTCAGCGGGGGTGTTGAGGACGGTCCCGGCGCTGCCCACTTCGATGAGTTCTCCCTTGTGGAAATAGAGGGCCTCCCGGGCCAGCCGCCGTGCCTGCTGCAGAGAGTGGGTCACGAGAAGCAGGGCGCAGCCGCTCTCTTTGACATAGCCAGCGATCCGTTCCTCTGCGAGCAGCGTAGTCTCCATGTCCATGGCGGCGGTGGGCTCATCGAGAATCACCAACTCATAGTCGCGCATCATCAGCCGGGCCAGCGCCATCCGGGCGGTCTCACCGCCGGAAAGACGGTCTGCCCGCTTTTCCTCCAGATGCCGGAGCTGCAGCGTGTCCATCAGCTGCGCCGCGCGTTCCTCATCTCTGCCGTTCAGGAGCAGGTTGGCCCTTGTACTCATGCGGAAGGCATAGTTCTTCTGGGGCATGTAGCCCACAGAGGCGGCGCTGCAGGGCTTGCCCCGGTTGTCTGCCTTTATGATCCCTGCCAGAATTTTGGCAAAGGTGGACTTGCCGGAGCCGTTGGCTCCGATGACGGCGCAGATACTGCCCGGGCAAAGCTCCACACCGGGAAAGTCCAATACCCGGACACCGTCGTAGGTCTTGCTGAAGGGAGAAATCTTCATCGGCTCAGCCTCCTTTGCAGCAGGGAGATCGTGATGTTCACCGCCAGCGAGATGCCGAGGAGAATGATGCCCAGAGCGATGCCCAGCGAGAAATTGCCCCGGTTGGTGTACTGCATGATGGCGGTGGTCATGACGTTGGTCTTCCAGGCGATGGCGCCGCCCACCATGGACACCGCGCCCACCTCGGCGATGGAGCGGGCAAAGGCCAGAAGATAGGCGGAGATGATCTGGTAAACGCATTCGTTGCAGAGGAGAAGAAAACTTCGGACGCGGCTCAGTCCCAGCCCACGGGCGGTTTCCTGTACCGTGGGGGCAATGCCGGAGACGTAGCTTTCCATGCTGTTCACCACGATGGGAGTGATGAGCACCACCTGAGCCAGCACCATGAGCTTTACGGTGAAAAGGAGTTTCAAATGCCGGAAGGGGCCTACACCGGAGAAAAGCATATAGAAAAGGAGGCCGCAGACCACCGGCGGCATACCCATCAGCGTGCGGTTTGCCACCAGCAGGATGTTTCGGCCCGGGAACCGCTGCCCGCCCAGCGCTATGCCGATGGGCAGACCGATCAGCAGCGCCAGCACCGAGCTTTGAAGGCTCATGCGCGCCGTTACGGAAAGGATGTTGATGAGTTCGGCATCCCGGGAGACGATCAGCTCCAGGGCCTTGGCCAGTGCCGAGTGCATAGGCGCGGCTCCTTTCTTTGGAAAATCCCGTGGGAGCAAAGGCACCCACGGGATTTATTTAAGCGTATTTCGGTCGAAATTGCAAGCCCTTATAGGATGCCGTCGTTGGCAACGAAGGTCAGGAAGGTGGCCTTGTCGGTGAGGATGTAGCCTTCCATCTCCTCGGCCATCACGAGGCAGGCGCCCATGTTGGCGTTGGCAGAGACATACCACTCGGTGTAGTCGGCAAAGCTCTCGGCCTCGGCGGTGATGCCCAGTTCCTCGGGCCAGAGGGAGATCTCCTTGGTGTGGGTGCCGGAGGTGTCGCCGCGGGAGATGAAGGTGTGCTGGCCCTCGGCAATGGCGGCAAAGGCAGCCTGAACGCTCTCAGCCTCGGCAACACCGGCGGGGTCGGCGGAGGGGCCGCAGAGGACGTAGTAGTTGTAGATGAAGGAGGTGCGCTCGGCCTCAAAGCCGTCCACCACGCGGGCGAAGCCGGCCTCAATGAAGGCCTCTTCCTGGCTCTTGGAGTGGACAAGGATCAGATCGGCGTTGCCCATCTTGGCGTTGGCAATGGACTTGCCGGTGCCGGCGGAGTAGACTTCCACTTCGTAGCCGTAGGCTTCCTCAAAGGCGGGCAGCAGCTTGCCCAGCAGACCGGAGTCGTTGACGGAGGTGGTGGTGGAGAGACGGATGAGCTTGGTCTCCTCGGTGGCGGCAGCGATCTCACCCTCGTAGACGGGGGCATCTTCCTTCACGTAGAAAAGGTTGGAGCCGTATTCCTCCACGCCGTAGGCACCGGCGATGTCGAGGGCTTCCTGACTCACCAGCCACTGGTAGAGGGCATCGGCACCGGCGGTGTTCAGTTCCACGTCGGACACGGGGTTCTTGTCGGCGTCTTCAAAGGGAGCTTCGCTGTTCACGGCGATGACGGAGTAGGTGTTGAGCATCTTGTCGTCGGCTTCCTTCAGAATGCAGGTGTCAACCACCAGCTCGGGCTCGGCGGGAGCCTCTTCCTCGGCAGCTTCTTCAACGGGGGCTTCTTCCACGGGAGCTTCCACAGCGGGAGCCTCGGGGGCGGGAGCGGGAGCTTCCTCGGTCTTGGCGCCGCAGGCGACCAGGGAGAGGGCCATGACCAGAACGAGGAGCAGGGAGAGAGTTTTCTTCATCTTTATTTCCTCCTGATAAGAATTATAAAAAAACGACGAACCTATCCAAAGACAAACGGCTGCACTTCGGGCGCATCCGGATTTGTTTTTTGGAAAGAGGCTCGTCCACCGCTTTGCAAAAAGCTATTTTGTTGTTCAGAAAGGCTCTCATTTTTCACCAAATGGGACTATAGCATAAGAAAAAAAGAAATGCAAGAGGTTTACACTATCTTTTTTACGAGAAGTGCGTTATAATCAACAAAAAACGAGCAGGGGGTACAGAAATGAAACCGTCTCCGTCCATGGATCAGTGGCTGAAAGAAGCCAAAGAACACGAAAGCGCCCCAAAAATCGGCATGTACCTCACGCATAACGGCGTTGTCCGGGCCACGGCCAAGGCAAAGGCCCGGCGGGGTGAGGCGGCAGCGGATGTCACCGGCATGGTCTTTTCCTATGACGCGGAAAAGGTGGATGCGGTACTGCGTGCGGCCAGAGAGCTGGAGGGCATATACTATATCCGTGTCTGGCTCAACGAGGGAGAGCTTCGCGTAGGGGATGACATCATGTATGTCCTCATCGGCGGGGATATCCGCCCCCGTGTGGTGGCGGCGCTGGACTACCTCGTGGGCCGCATCAAGAATGAGTGCGTGGTGGAAACGGAGCTGAACTGAAGTCTGTGCCGCATTAAGCTGATACCGACAGCAGATTTGCTGCGTTTGCATGATTACGCTTTCTTTCTCGCGAGAAAGAAATGGCGGAAAACACGCACCTTTTTGCCTCCCTCTGATGAGGGAGGTGGATTTTTGCGCAGCAAAAAGACGGAGGGAGAGAAACAAAAAAGGCGTTACCTCGCGCAGTTGGCGCTGCCGCTGCCGCAGAGCATCTCCAGCCCATGTTCCACCGCGCCGAGAACCGCAAGGATATTTTCCTCCGAGGCCTTTTTGCTGCCGGGGAGGTTGATGATAAGACTGCGGCCGCGGATGCCGGCCACACTCCGGGAGAGGCAGCCTCTGGGCGTGATGCGCATGGACTCGGCGCGCATGGCTTCGGGGATGCCGGGGGTGGGGCGCTCGATCACGGCCATGGTGGCCTCCGGGGTGATGTCCCGGGGGGAGAAGCCCGTGCCGCCGGTGGTGAGGATCAGGGCAATGCCCAGCTCATCGGCGCACTTCAGGAGTTCAGCCTGTATGGCCTCGGCCTCATCGGGGACCATGGCGGTGTAGGCCACTTCAAAGTCGTGTTCCCGCAGAATACGCTGCAGATTGGGGCCGCTGGTGTCCTCCCGCTCGCCCCGGTAGCCCATGTCGCTGACGGTGATGACGGCTGCAGTATACATGGCTTATTCCTCCCTTTCATAGTTGCCGTGGACGCCGCCGCTCTTGCGGAGAAGGCGGATGTCCGTGATGACCATGTCCTTCTGTACGGCCTTGCACATATCGTAGACCGTCAGCGCCGCCGTGCTCACGGCGCAGAGGGCCTCCATTTCCACGCCGGTCTTGCCGCCGCAGCTTACCTCTGCCCGGATCTCGACGGAAAGCCGGGCCTCGTCCAGCCACAGCTTCAGATCGATGCCGTCCATGAGGATGGGGTGACACATGGGGATGAGGTCGGGGGTGCGCTTGGCACCCATGACACCGGCGATCTGGGCCACGGTGAGTACGTCGCCCTTCTTCATGCCGCCGCTGCGGATGAGGGCAAAGGTCTCCTCGTTCACCAGTACACGCCCGGCGGCCACGGCCACGCGTTTCGTAAGGGGTTTTTCCCCAACGTCCACCATTCTGGCGCGGCCTTCGTCATTGAAATGGGTAAAGTCGCTCATGGGCTTCAGCCTCCGATCTCGTTCATGTTCTTGCCTGCCTGGGAACGGTGCAGGGCGTCCAGCTGGCCGTGCCAGCTGGGCTTATTTCGTATGGCATCTTCCAGCACGGCCTTCATGCCCTCAAAGTCCAGGCCCTTTAAGGAGTGCTCCACCTCCTGATGGAGACAGGGCTTGACGCGCCCGTCCGCCGTGAGGCGGATGCGGTTGCATGCGCCGCAGAAGTGGGCGCTGAGGGGGCTGATAAGGCCGATGTTCCCCTGTGCCCCCGGCAGACGGTAGAGTTTGGCCACACCGCCGTCATGTTCGACGGGAACGGCTTCGGGCAGACGCTCCAGCACCCTTGTGCAGGGGATGAAGGCGGCTTCGTTAAAGTCGCCGCTGTCGTACATGGGCATCATCTCGATGAAGCGCATATCCACGGGATACTGCCGGGTGAGTTCGGCCAGCGCTTCGATCTCATCGTCGTTGAAGCCGCCGATAAGCACGCTGTTGAGCTTGATCTTTTCAAAGCCCGCCTCCCGTGCGGCATGAAAGCCGGCCCAGAAATCGTCTATACTGCCCAGACGGGTGATGTAGGCGTACTTGTCCGCTCTGAGACTGTCCAGACTGAGGTTGAGCCGCTGGACGCCCGCAGCGCGCAGCTCTTTTGCAAGCCGCGGCAGCAAAGTGCCGTTTGTAGTGAGGGCAATATCCGCTATCCCCTCCACAGCCGCGGTCCGGCGGCAGATGGAGAGGATGTTTTTTTTAATAAGGGGTTCACCGCCGGTGATGCGCAGCTTGGTGATGCCCAACGCGGCGGCAGCCTCCACGGCGCAGACGAGTTCATCTTCCGTGAGCATGTCCGCGTGACTCTTTTTGCAGATGCCCTCCTCCGGCATGCAGTAACGGCAGCGATAGTTGCAGCGTTCCGTTACCGATACCCGGAGATAGTTTATCTTTCGTCCCTGCCCATCGATCATAGGCCGACCTCAATGACCTCACCGGGTCCTTCCAGCGTATAGCCGCCCATGGCGAGGATCTTTTCCCGGAAGGCTTTGCTTTTCAGCGTGGCAATCAGCTGCTGCACCATGGGACTCTCCCAGGCGTGGTCAGGGATGATCAGGTCATATTCCTCCACGCAGATGGGGATGAAGTCCAGCTCATAGAGCTTCGCCGCCGAGTAGATGCCCATGCCTGCGTCGGCGCTGCCGCTTGCGATCTGGGCGGCCACGCTGGTGTGGGTCAGCTCCTCCCGGTCATAGCCGTAGATGGCAGCGGTATCCAGCCCGTCCTTTTTGCAGAGGTAATCGGTAAGGATGCGGGTGCCGGAACCCTTCTGCCGGTTGACGTAGCGAATACTTTCTTTGGCGATGTCTGCGAATTTTTCAATGCCGAGGGGATTACCCCTGGCTACCATGAGACCCTGCTGACGGCCCACGCAGCGGATGAGCTTCACGCCGCCCTTGGGGAAGTACTTGCGGATGAAGGCGCTGTTATACTCACCGGTGGCGGTGTCCAGCAGATGGCAGCCGGCCACATGGGCCTCGCCCCGGCGGATGGCCATGATGCCGCCCATGGAACCTACGTGGGCGGAACTCATGTAGACGCTGCCGTTTTCCCGGTGCATCTGATCGGCCAGCTCGTCCAGCAGTGGGTCATGACTGCCGATGACCACCAGCGTTTCGCGGAGCTTTTCCATGCTGCTGAGGAGCCGCACCTGCACCTCGCTGCCGGCCTCGTAGCCCTCGCAGCCCTGCGGCACTTCCAGAATGCCGTCGGCCTTCATAAAGGAGGAGACCACGCCGCTGCCCCGGCTCAGGGGGGAGGCCATGAGTTTTTCCCCCACCCGGCCCATGCGGACGCGGACAAACTCCTCGTACTTGAGGGTGCTGACCACAGGACGGGTCAGGGTGGCGGCGGCATACTGTCTTGTGACGGCGGGAGCCTTGAGCCAATGGTCGATGAGGGGCTTGAGCAGCTCCTCGATGACGATGATGCCGGAAACGGGGTAGCCGGGTACGCCCAGAATGGGGGTGGAACCCCGGCGGCCCAGAATGGCGGGCTTGCCGGGCTTCATGGCAATGCCGTGGTAGAGCACCTCGCCCAGCTCCCGGATGACTTTGGCGGAGAAGTCCTCCCGGCCGGCGGAAGAACCGGCGTTGAGGATGACGAGGTCGCACTCGTCCGCGGCCTTGCGGACAGCTTCCCGGATGAGTTCCTCCTTATCGGGCACGATGGGGTAGACCTTCGCCTCTGCGCCCCAACCCTTTACCATGGCGGAGAAGATGGAGCCGTTGAACTCCAGAATGTCGCCGGGCTTCGGGTCGGCACAGGGGGGGATGATCTCGTCGCCGGTGGGGATGATGCCCACCAGAGGTTTGCGGATGACCTCGATCTCCAGCACACCACCGGCCAGCATGGCGCCGATGGCAGCGGGGGAGACGGCCACGTGGGAGGGCAGGATCATTTCCCCGGCGCAGATGTCCTCGCCAATCTGGCGGATATGCTGCCAGGGAGCGGCGGCCGCATGAATGGTCACGGAGCCGTCTGCATTTTTCACGATGTCCTCTACCATGATGACGGCGTCCTTCCCCTCGGGGATGGGGTCGCCGGTGTCCAGCACGGTGTACTGCTCCGTACGCAGCGTCACGGGGGTGGTTTCCGTGGCGTTGAAGGTGTCGGAGGCCCGGACGGCGATGCCGTCCATGGCGCTGGCAGCGTAGTGAGGTGCGCAGATGTTGGCATAAACAGCCCCGGCGGTGACACGGCCGCAGGCTTCGGGTACGGCGATGCGCTCGGTTTCGGGAGCGAAGCCGTTTTCTTTCAGAAAGCTGAGATAATCGGCTCTGGCCTTATTCAGCGCTACGTTTGTCAGATATTCAAAACCCATAGTGTTAATCTCCTGATGTGATGGTTACCTGTATTTCGGCCCCTTGGGGCAGACCCTCGCAGTCCCGGTGAATGCAGAAATAGCCGTCCGAGCCGGAGAGGGCGGCGATGAGTCCGCTCTTGCCCCGGAGCGGGTGGGCCCAGAGCCCGTCCGGCCGCTCCTCCAGAGAACAGCAGAGATACTGGGCCCTGCCGTGGTTGGCGCTGACGCTTTCGGTAAGACGGGCGGCTGTGGTGTAACTCCGCTGTGCCCTGCCGGAAAGGCGGTTCAGCAGCGGCAGCACAAAGAGCTTTGTGATAAACCACGCGGCCACCGGGTGACCGGGGAGACCCACCAGCGGCTTTTGACCGCACTTACCCAGTATGGTGGGTTTGCCGGGCTTGATGGCAATGCCGTGGAGCAGCAGCTCGCCCATGGACTCGATGATGCGGCAGGCGGCGTCCTTGACGCCCACGCTGCTGCCCCCGGAGAGGATCACCGCGTCGCAGTCCCGGACAGCGCTCTCCACAGTCTTCCGGAGCCGTGCTTCATCATCCGCTATAATGCCGTAGTTTACGACGCTCGCGCCGTGCGCTGTCAGCATGGCCTCCAGCATGGGGCTGTTTACATCCCGAACCTGACCGGGGCCGGGTGCCGTTCCCGGTTCCACCAGCTCGTCTCCGGTGGAGAGGATACCCACGGTAAGCTTTTGACTGACCGGCACCTCCGTGCAGCCGATGGCAGCCAGGGCGCCGATATCCTGGGAGGAGAGAACGTGGCCCTTGGGAACGATCACCTTTCCGGGGCGGGCGTCATCCCCCCGGAAGATCATGTTCTGCCCCGGGGCGGCGGACTTCAGCACGCCGATGCTGCCGTCGCCGTAGTCCTCGGTGTACTCAATCATCACCACGCTGTCGGCCCCCTTGGGTACGGCACCGCCTGTGGGGATGGCGGCACAATCCCCTTCACTCAGTGCAAAATCCGCGCCTTTGCCCATGAACACCTCGCCCACCTGCATCAGAATGGCGGGGATGGCGTCGGTACAGCCAAAGGTGTCGGAGGCCCGGAGGGCATAGCCGTCCACGGTGGAGCGGTCAAAGTCCGGGACAAACTCTCCGGCGCAGATGTCCGCCGCCGCCGTGCGGCCGATGGCAGCAGCGAGGGGGACGTGCTCTGTTTTTACCAGCGGTGAAAACTTTGCTTCTATAATGGCCAGAACTTCTTCCGGCGTTTTTACATGCAGCATGTCATACCTCCGCGACGATCTTTCCCAGATCGCGGTAGTCGTTGCCGCTGAGATGCGCAACTTCTCCGCGGAAAACCGGGGAAGCCAGTACATCCAACAGCTTTTGGGTGCCGGGTTTCTCCAGCAGAGCCTTTTTGATGGCGAGGTCAAAGCGCTCCTCCAGCAGCGGGATGAAGTCCAGCCCCTCTATCTGCCGGGAAATGCGCTCGGTACCCAGAGCCAGGTCCGCTTCGCCGTCGGCCACCGCGGCGGCGATGGTCAGGTGGGACTTTACAAGGTTGTCATAGCCCTTCAAAGCCGCGGCGTCGATGCCCAGCTCCTTGAGCTTTATATCCAGCACGATTCTGGCGCTGGAACCGCAGCGGCGGTTGAGGATGGAGAGATCCTTCCGTCCCAGATCCTCCCAGCCCCGGATGCTCCGGGGATTGCCCTTTTTTACATAGAAGCCCAGCGTCCGGTAGCTGACATTCACCAGCACGGCGCCGATGCCCGGCATCAGACTGCGGACATAGGAGCGGTTGTATTCCTGCCCGTCGAAAAGATGGCAGGCGGCCGCCTGTACCCGGTCTTCGTAAAGGGCCAGCAGGCCTTCAAAGCCGGAGAGATAGGCCCGGCCCACCGAGACATCCTCTCTTTGCAGGAAGCTGGCCAGCATATCCAGCACCGCGTCCTGTCCGGAGATCACAAGCTCCGGCCCCTCATCCCGGGCCGAGAGCAGGGCCGAGCGGGTGTTTACCGTCTGGACGCTGCGTACGCTCCGTTCGTGGCGGGAGCGGGCGATGTAGGCATCCACGTCCTCCTGAGTAAAGCGAACCTTACGGCCAATGTTATAAGAGTGGATCTCGCCCTTGTGGATGAGATCGTAAACCGTTGACTTGCTGACGCGGAGAATATCCGCCACGTCCTGTGCGGAAAGGGACTTTTCTGCCATATTCACTGCCTCCGATGTTAGCTGCTGCCCATTATACGCCTGCCTTCGGCAGGAAACAAGCCTTTCGTGCGATTTCGTACAATTTCATATTATTTCGTGCAATTTATCTGGGGCTTGCATCCGGGGAGAAGACCCGCTATAATGCAGGGCGGAAAGGAGGGATGCATATGCATTGGGGTTATATGGGAAAGATACTGGAAGTGGATCTCCGTCATGAGACGGTGCGCTTTCTGCCCCTGCCTGCGCTCTGCGGCGGGAAAACCCTTGCAGCCCGGCTTATGCTGGACGCCCTCCGCGGCGGTGAAACCGCCCTTTCCGAAGAAAACGTTGTGGTTATCTCCACGGCTGTCCTTGCGCTGACGGGCGCTCCCGCTTCGGCCCGCTTTGATATTGCCTCCCTTTCGTCCCGGGACAACCGCCCCGCCATGGCCAACTGCGGCGGCAGCTTTGGTCTGGCTCTGCGCCGGGCCGGTTATGATGCGCTGGTGCTTCGGGGCCGCTGCAAGGCCCTGCGCTGGCTGGAGATCAATGAAAATTATGTAAACTTTAATGATGCTTCGTCCCTGCGGGGTATGGAGACAGATCGCTGTTTTGATAGCCTTACACAGGGCAACAGGGGCTGCGGCGTGCTGTGCATTGGTCCTGCCGGCGAAAATTATGTAGACTTTGCATCGGTCTTTGCCAATGGCCACAGCACAGGCCGCGCGGGCTTTGGCGCGGTGCTGGGCTGGAAGAATTTGAAGGCCATCCGGGTTACGGGAGAGAAGAAGCTGCCGCTCTATGATGAGGGACGTGTGCGGGAACGGAGCCGCGCGTGGGTGAGCTCTTTGAGGGAGGCCCGGCAGGAGGAGGGCGGAAATTTCTGCCCCGCCTGTCCGCTGCACTGCGAGCGTCAGGGACGTGGGGAGGACCCCCGGCTGGACGCGCTGGGCATGGACGCTATCGCGGCTGGAAAGGCGGCGGAGCGCTTTGCCGACAGCGGTCTTGACAAAGCGGAAATCTACGAGGCCATGGCCCGCGGGCGCATCCATGTCAATGTGCGTGGCAGCGGTGAAAACGAGAACAAGCTCAAAAGCGGAAAGCGCCGCAAGGGGAGTTTTGCCTCGGTGCTGCGGGCCTTTGACCTCGACGACGATGCAGTGTCGGAGGAATTCTGCCGGAACTTTACCGAGGCGGTATCCGTCAGCGGTCAGTGTATGTTTACGCTGAAGGCGCTGAAAAAGGGGGAGCTTCCTATCCTGGACCTGCTGCAGGCTGTCACCGGTCGGACATATACGCTGGAGGATTTCCTTGCCCTCGGCGCGGAGAGCCGGGAATTGGAGCAGAAACTCCGGGCGAGATTTGAATAGACGGAAAAATCCCGGAAACCATTGGTTTCCGGGATTTTTTGGCGGGAATATGTGGGAATCGAACCCACCTGGGCGGTTCCTAGCCGTCCACAGCGGTTTTGAAGACCGGGGGGCACACCAGCACCCATATACTCCCATGGGCCTGCGCATTATATCATGCGCAGGTAAAAAAAGCAACCTTAAAAGCCCTGCAGGAGATAATGAACATCTCCGTCCTTACGGGTGATACGGACCTTGTCAAAATACTCGATGATGGCCTGAGAGTATTTTCGGGAGGTGTGGAGAAGATCCCGGAGCTGAGCCAGCGTCAGGGTCTCGTTTTGCTCAAAGTGCTCTCTGGCCACCTGACAGATCATGGCATAGGTATCTTTGTGCAGGCAGATCTGGGGGATGAGCATCACCAGATCCTCGGAACTGACGAGACTTTCCAGCACCTGTCGGGCATCCACCTGTTCGTTGACGGTGTAGGTACTCATGACATCCTCGGTGAAGGGGGTCTCCACACCGGCATCCTTGTAAGTTTTCAGGAGTTTTTCCCGGATGTTCCGCTGACGCTTGGTGAGGACGATCTCAAAATCCGGCAGGGCATAGCGGTCGCCGAATTTGCGCAGCCGCCCCTCCCGGTAGAAAACGCCCAGCAGGGCATTGGCGCGGCTCTGCTCCATGCCCTTGAAGAGCTTCTGCCGCAGCTCGGCGGAGCGGATGCCCGTGTGCAGGGGGTTCTGCTTATGGTACTGCTCCATGATCTCCCGGCAGTCGTTCCAGAGCTTTTCGCTGACGCTGGCGGCAATGTAGCGCCCCGGCAGGGCCTCGGCTACCCGGCCGAGGTTGCAAAGCTGTTTGAGTTCGTCCTCTATGTCGGCCTCCTCCCGCTGCAGCTTGGCCATCAGCTGGGCGGCGGTGGGAAGCTTTACGCCAAAGTCCGCCAGAAACTGCAAAGTCAGCTCCTCGCGGCTGCCGCTTTCCTTGATGCGGAGCATTTCGGGGATTTTCTCGTCGCTGCGCTTATGCCGCCGGGGCTGGTCGTCCAGAATGACGCCGCCGCCGATGGTCTCCATGGGGGAGAAGAAGCGGATGACAAAGCGGTCACCGTTTTTGCTGGCAATGGGTTCGGTGAGACGGAGCTGGGCATGGCAGCTTTCACCGGGCTTGAGTTCCTCCCTGCCGAAAAGCACCACCTTGGCCAACAGCACCGCCGCGCCGTGGAAGAGATGCACCTGCGAATCGTTGAGGATGACGCGGCCCGAATGCTTCAGGTTCTGCAGCCGCACGTCCAGCATACGGCTCACACGGACGCTTTCGGGCTTTACCACGGCATCGCCCCGCTGAATGTCACTTTTTTTAAGCCCCGCCAGATTCAGCGCCACCCGCTGCCCGGCGTAGGCGGTGTCCACCTTTTTACCGTGTACCTGCAGGTTGCGGATGCGGGTGGAGAGACCGGAGGGCACCAGCTCCGCCGCCTCATCTTCGTGGATGGCGCCCTCGATGAGGGTGCCGGTAACCACGGTGCCGAAACCCTCCACGGTGAAGACACGGTCGATGGGAAGGCGGAAGGGAACCCGGAGGCTCTTTTCCTCCGCCTGCTGCACAAGGCTGCGGAGCATTTCCTTGAGTTCCGGGATGCCCTCGCCGGTGTGGGCGGAGACGGCAACGATGGGCTTGCCCTCCAGAAAGCTGCCCTTGACCCGCTTTGCAATCTCCTCACGCATCATCTCCAGCCAGTCCTCGTCCACGAGGTCGCTCTTGGTGATGACAATGAGACCGTCTTTGATGCCGAGGAGGGTCAGAATATCCAGATGCTCCACGGTTTGGGGCATGACGCCGTCATCGGCGGCGATGACCAGCATGGCAAGGTCAATGCCGCCGGCCCCGGCCAGCATATTCTTGATAAATTTTTCGTGGCCCGGCACGTCCACGATACCCGCCTGGGTACCGTCCGGCCAGTCCAGATGGGCGAAGCCCAGCTCGATGGTGATGCCGCGCTTTTTCTCCTCGGCCAGCCGGTCGGTATCGATGCCGGTGAGAGCCTTGATGAGAAGGGTCTTGCCGTGGTCCACGTGGCCGGCGGTGCCGATGATCACGTGCTTCATGCCATGGCCTCCTTCAACGCCTCTGCAATCTCGGAGAAATCCTCATCCCGCAGCGTGCGCACATCCAGCAGCCAGCGCCCCTCGTGGATGCGGCCGATGATGGGGACGGGACGCTTGCGGAGCTTTTCCTCCAGCGCGTCCACGCGGCCTTCCATGGCTGCGGCAAAGGAGGGGAGACTCTGCCCCGGTACGCTGCCGCCGCCCACGCGGCCCTCGGTGGCCACGCATTCGCAGGGGATGCCTGCCTCGCGGAGCAGGCTGCAAAGCTGTGCGGCCTTTGCCTTCAGCGTGGCCTTATCCGCCGCAAGCATGGCGATAACGGGCACTTCCTCCTCCGCGCGCTGCGCTTCGTAGCTTTGCAGCGTGGCTTCCAGCGCTGCAAGAGTCATCTTGTCCACGCGCATGGCCCGGTTCAAAGGGTGCTTTTTGAGAATGTCCAGATACTTCTTTTTGCCGAGGATGATGCCTGCCTGAGGGCCGCCCAGAAGCTTGTCCCCGGAGAAACTGACCACGTCCACCCCGGCGCGGAGGCTCTCCTGCACCGTGGGTTCGTCGTGGATGCCAAAGATGTTCAGGTCAACGAGGCAGCCGCTGCCCAGATCCTCAAGGACGGGCAGACCGTGCCGGTGGCCCAGTTCCACCAGTTCGGAGAGCGCCGGGGTCTCGCTGAAGCCGATGATGCGGTAGTTGCTGGTGTGTACCTTCATAAGGGCCTTGGTTTCGCTGTTGATGGCCCGTTCATAATCGTAAAGATGGGTCTTGTTGGTGGCACCTACCTCCCGGAGCTTGGCGCCGCAGCTTTCCATGATCTCCGGGACACGGAAGGCCCCGCCGATCTCCACCAGCTCGCCCCGGGAAACGGGAACTTCGCCCCCGGCGGTGAGCGCCGAGAGGATGAGCAGCACGGCGGCGGCGTTGTTGTTTACCACCAGCGCGCTCTCTGCTCCGGTCAGGCGGCAGAGAAGGGGTTCCACATGGCTGTAGCGGCTGCCCCGGCTGCCGTTTTCCAGATCGTATTCCAGATTGGAGTAGCCCCGGGCGGCATCATAAACTGCCCTGACCGCCTTGTCGGAAAGGCAGGCGCGGCCCAGATTGGTGTGCAGAATGACCCCCGTGCCGTTGATAACCCGGCGGAAGGAGGGGAGGGCGGTATCAAAGACATGCGCTTCCACGGCGCACAGCAGCTCATCCTCGCCGGGGAGGACATCGATGCGGCCGCGGAGGATGCCCTCACGCAGCGCAGCGATCTCCTGCCGCACCGCCTCCCGGACAGGGATGTTTCCGTATTGGGCGCAGAGCGTCACGGCGGTCTCCCGGCGCAGCAGATCGTCAACCTTGGGGAGCGCACGCAGCAGGGCGTTGTTCATGGCGATATTCCTCCAATTTATAGTATCAATATTCTAATCGGTTTTGGACGGAATGTAAATATGAAACTTGCCCGCACCCGGTATGGGTGCGGGCAAAACGCTTATTCCTTTTCCATCAGCAGCCGGTATTCCCCGCCGCAGACCTCATAGACGGCTTCCGTGTCCTCGTCCAGCGCTTCCAGATGGGCTTCTGCCGCCCGGTAGCGGACGCAGGTGCCGCAGGAGGAGCTGAGAGCGCGGGGGACGGGCATCATCTGCGCCTCCGCCCCCAGAGCCTCAAGACTCCGGCAGCTCAGCAGCGCAGAGAGATGGGTATGAAAGGTGGCGACAAATTCGCTCATTTCTTAAGGGCGAGCTTCCAGTCGGCGCCTTCCTCGGTGACGGCCACTTCATAGCCGCAGGAGTGGGCAAAGCGGGTGACATTCTCCACCGCACAGGGATCGTCCACCAGAACGTCCAGCGCCTCGGGGGCGTTGGCCTTTACTTCCTTCTGCACCATGATCACGGGCATGGGGCAGAGCAGTCCTCTTGCGTCAACCATTGTTGTTCTCCTTTCTTACTTGGCCTTCCTGGGCAGATGCATGAACGAGATGACCACCAGCAGCACAAGGGCAATGACCACGGCGATCTGACCATTCTGCTTGATGCCGCCGACGATGTACTCACCGGCCTCATTGACGGAGTCGGCCGCACCGGCGAGACCGAAGTTGTGGGAGATGGCGGCGCCGCACATCATGCCGAACACGGTGACGGCGCTGTCGCCGTTGCCGCTGCCGGCGAGAATGAGCTGGCGGAGGGGGCAGCCGCCCAGCAGCACGCTGCCCCAGCCCACCACGACCATGCCCATGAAATTCCAGACATGGGAGCTGTGGGCCACGGGCTGGCTCTCAAAACCCAGCTTGAAGCTGCCGGTGACGAGGTTGCCGATCAGCGCCACGGCGAAGATGGCCACGAAACCGTAGAGGAGCTTGAGATCCTTGAACATGATGGCGTCACGGATGCCGCCGGCCATGCAGAGACGGCTGCGCTGGGCCAGGGCGCCCACCACCAGAGCAATGACAAAGGCAGCGATGACGGGGGCCTGCATGGAGCCGGGGCCCTTTTCGCTCATCTTAAAGAGGGCGGGAGCCACCAGGAACAGCAGGAACAGGCCCGCAAAGACCACGGGCAGCACGGCGCCTTCGGCCTTGGGGGCGTCGTAGGCGCGCTTCAGGGAGAAGCCCAGGTTCAGGAAGCGGGTGCCGATGAAGATGCCCACGGCGAAGCCCACCGTGGCGGTGAGGGCGTTGAGGTCACCGCCGGCCAGACGCAGCACCATACGCAGGGGGCAGCCCAGAAAGGCGAGAGCGCCGATCATCACCAGAGCGCCCAGCACGAAGCGGAGAGCGGGGGAGGAGCCGGCCTTGGCGCGGAACTCCTTGGTAGCCACGCTCATAATAAAAGCACCCAGAACCAGACCGATGATCTCGGGGCGGACATACTGCACCACAGCCGCGCCGTGCATGCCGCAGGCACCCACGATGTCACGCAGGAAGCAGGCAATGCAGAAGCCCATGTTGGCAGGGTTGCCCATGGCGGTCAGGGCCACGGCGGCCAGACCCACGGCCCCACCGGCCAGAACGACAAACCAGTTGACTTTTTTCACGGGGAAAACCTCTCTTTTTCAAAATCGCCTATATTATAGATAGAAACGATGATAAAAGCAAATTTGCCTTTTGAATGGAATTATTGATAAAAACGATTATTCGGCTGCGACGAGAGGCCTGTGGCGGACAAAATCCAGGAATTTCAGTTCCGTGGGGGTCAAAACCGCGTCCCGCCGCCATGTAAGCCAGATTTTGCGGAAAGCACCCTTATCACCCAACTCGAAGGAGAGAAGCTTTCCGGCCTCTATATCCTCCCGGGCGGCCAGCACCGACATAATGGAGATGCCCAGCCCCCGGCTGACGCCGGAGCGAATGGCCTCCGGGTTATCGATCTCGGCCACAATGTTCAGTTCCTCCGGGGTGATGTTATTGAGCAGGAGAAAGTCCTCGGTTTCCCGCCGGGTACCGGAATTGCGTTCCCGGAAGATCATGGGCTTATCCAGCAGGGAGAGCCCGGAGACCCCCGCCCGCTGCAGCCGCCGGAAAGGCTCCCGATTGGCGGTGATGAGTACCAGCCGATCCTCGGCCACCCCATGGTAATGATAGTCCATGGGGGAGGAGGCGGTACCCACAAAGCCCAGGTTGGCCTTGCCCTGGGCCAGATGCTGGTGAACGGTGTCGCTGTCGCCCCGCAGCAGGACATAGCGGCTCTCCGGGCAGAGGGAGAGAAAGTCTGCCATCAGCCCCGGCAGCAGGCACTGCTCCGGTACCGTGGAGGCACCGATGACCAACTGACTTTCCCGGTCGTGAGTCTTAAGATCCTGCAGCGTCCGGCAGCGGTCAAGAATGTCCCGGGCCTCCCGGTACACCAGCTCCCCCTCTCGCGTCAGCGCTACCCGCTGCCGGGCCGAGCGCTGAATGAGCCGCACACCGAGGATGTCCTCCAGCGCACTGATATGGGAACTCACCGTGCTTTGGGTCAGAAACATGACCTCCGCGGCCTTGGTAAAGCTGCTGTATTCCGCCGTGGCCACAAAGGCCTCCAGCTGCTTTAAGTTGATTTTCAACATTGTGATTTCTTCGCCTCCGTGCTATACTGCCTGCAAAGGAGGGGTTCCCTTGCAGACGATCTATATGGACAATGCGGCCACCAGCTATCCCAAGCCCGAAGGTGTCAGCGCTGCCATGAAAACATATCTGGATGAGGTGGGTGCCACCATCAACCGATCCGTGTACAAGTCCGCACAGGATGCGGGGCTGGTGACGCTGCAGCTGCGGCAGCGGCTCAAAAAAATCTTTCACTTTCCCGGCAGCGTGACCCATGTGATCCTGACGCCGGGCATGACCTGGAGCGTCAACATGGCCATCCGGGGTTATTTGAAGCGCGGTGACCGCTGCCTTGTGAGCTCCATGGAGCATAATGCCGTCATGCGGCCCCTTTTGAGCATGGAGGGGGTCGAGGTCGACCGCATCCCCTGTAATAAAGAGGGCCTTTTGGATACGGAGGCCATAGAGGGCCTTATCCGACCCAACACGAAGATGCTGGTGATGGCCCATGGCTCCAACGTCTGCGGCAGCGTGCAGGACGCGGCTGCCGTGGGGGAAATCTGCGCAAAGCACGGCATCGCCTTTGTGCTGGACGCCGCCCAGACCGCCGGGCATTATCCCGTGGACTTTGAAGCCTTCAAGCTTTCGGCCCTCTGTGTGCCGGGGCATAAGGGCCTTTTGGGTCCCGGGGGCATCGGCGCGCTTTTACTGCGGGATGACTTTGCCGGGGAGCTTACGCCTTTGGTTGCCGGGGGTACCGGCAGTGCCAGCGACAGCGAATACCTCCCGGGCTATCTGCCGGACCGCTTCGAGTCCGGAACGCCCAACCTTCCCGGCATCTATGGCTGGGAGGCGGCGCTGCGCTATGTGGAAAACCGGGGGGTTGCTGCTTTGCGTGAGCATGAGATGGAGCTGTGCGAGCGCTTCCTTGCCGGGCTGGAGGGGGCGGAGATCATAGGTACCCGTGACCTCTCCCGTCGGGTGGGCGTTATTGCGCTGGACTTCCCCGGTCAGGATAACGCCGAGGTGGCCTTCCGTCTGGAGAGCGAGTTCGGCATCCTCACCCGCTGCGGCCTCCACTGTGCCCCCAGCGCCCATAAGACGCTGGATACCTTCCCCCGGGGCGTGGTGCGCTTTTCCCTGGGCTTTGCCTCCACAAAGGAGGAGGTAGACGCCGTCCTTGCCGCTGTAAAAACTGTCAGCGGAGCTTGATGCGCTTGCCGCCCGGATACTCTGCCACCGTTCCTATGCGCTGGGCGCTGGGGACGGTGGTTTTCAGTTCTTCGAAAAGGGACTCGGCGTCGGCGGGGTCGACGGCGATGAGCAGTCCGCCGGAGGTCTGGGGGTCGTAGAGCATGTCCTGCACGGCAAGTTCGGTGTCGCCTGCGTCCACACCGGCTTCGGCAAATTTGCGGTTGCGGTACATGCCCGCGGGCAGAATGCCCATGCGGGCAAAGTCCAGAGCTTCGGGAATGAGGTCGATGTCCTTTACGTTCAGTGTGATCTCCACGCCGCTTCCCTCGGCCATCTCAAAGGCATGGCCCAGCAGAGCAAAGCCGGTGACATCGGTGCAGGCGTGAACGTTATATTTCACCATGGCGTCCCGGGCGGCCTTGTTAAGGGTGGTCATCAGCCGGTAGGCGAGGGCCATGCCTTCGGCGCTTGTGAGTTCAGCCCGGGCGGCGGTGGTAAGGATGCCGATTCCAAGGGGTTTGGTCAGCAGCAGCACGTCCCCGGGTCTGGCCCCGGAGTTTGTGAGAACCTTGTCCGGGTGGACAAAGCCCGTGACGGCGAGGCCGTACTTGGGTTCGTTGTCGTGGATGCTGTGGCCGCCGGTGATGATGGCCCCGGCCTCGTAGACCTTGTCGTAACCGCCGCGGAGCAGCTCGTGAACGGCGGATTTGGGCATCTTTTCGGGGATGCAGAGAAGATTCAGTGCCAGCTTGGGCTCACCGCCCATGGCGTAGACATCGGAGAGTGCGTTGGTGGCGGCAATCTGACCGAAGAGATAGGGATCATCGGCGATGGGCGGGAAGAAATCCACGGTTTGCACCAGCGCCAGTTCTTCGCTTACCTTATATACAGAGGCGTCGTCGCTCTTGTCGAAGCCCACCAGCAGATTCTCGTCCCGGTGTACCTTCAGATCGTCCAGCAGCTGTGCCAATACACCCGCGCCAACCTTGGCCCCGCAGCCGGCGCAGCTGGCCAGCTTGGTGAGTTTGATGTTCTGCTCATCCATATAATATCCTCCACAGGCTTAATCATTGATAAAATCAATGATAATGTATCACGCTGGGGGCGGATAGTCAAGGGACTGTGAAAATGCCTTGAAACCGGTCTGCGAAATGTGATAAAATAATAGAATAAAGCTTGTTTCGTCGAAAGGTGGCGTATGTATATATGAAAGAACTCTATCCCCGATCCCTGCCCGAGGCCCTGTCTCTGCGCCGTTCCAGCGCAGCCACGCCGGTTTTTGGCGGCACGGCCCTCGGTGCGCAGACGGACGAGGCTTATCTGTATCTCCATGGCAGCGAGGAGTTCCACCGCATTGATACCGATGGAACCATGGTGCATATCGGTGCCGGCTGTACCTTTGCCCAGCTGCAGCGGGAAGCCCTTTGCCCCGATAACCTGAAGGCGGCGGCAAAGCTCTGTCCGCCGGAACTGCAGGAGCGCGCAGCCATCGGCGGGGCGCTGGCGGATACCCGGAGCGCGGCGGTGGTCGCCCTCTTTGCGCTGGACGCCCAGATTGTGCTGGCCTCCGAAACCGGGCGGCGCAGCATGAGCATCCGGAAATTCTACCGCCGTCAGGGGCTGAATCTGGCCTCGGACGAACTGATCTGCGAGATCCTTGTGCCCCACCGGGGCCCTAAGAACTGGGCTGTGGAGCTTCGGGGCGAGGGAGTGGAACGGCTGAGCTTTGCTGCGGTGCTGCGCCGCAAGGGTGGCAGGCTGACGACGCTGACCGCCGCCTTCGGCGGACTGGATACGCTGGTCTGGCGCATTCCGGAGTTTGAGGAGGAAATGCTGGGCCTGGACAACAAGGGAGCCGGCGCCCTGCGAGGGGAATTTCTGAACGCCTACCGCCGCTACTTGCCCGCGCTGGGGGCCGACGGCGAAGCGCGCCGGGAGCAGTGCCTGCGCTGGCTGGACGAATTTCTGGATAAAAACGGTATTTAAGGAGAATAACCCATGGCAAAAGGGCTGCGCAAAAAGTTCATAGCGCTGGCCCTTTTGCTGTTTTTATGGCTGGGGAGCGTTCCGGTGCAGGCGGAGGGGGACTATGCCGCGGAGCTTGCAGCCAAAGGCTTTCCTGAAAGCTATCATGCTGCGCTGATTGCTCTCCATGAGAAGTATCCCCAGTGGGTCTTTGAAGCCTTTACCCCTTCCGTCGGCTGGGCGGAGGCGCTGCAGCGGGAGACGGTGCTGGGCGTGAGTCTGGTGCAGGGTTCCTCGCCCTCGTCGTGGAAGTCCACGCAGGAGGGGGCCTACAACTGGGTTACAAGCACATGGGTGGAGCTGGACAGTGGCGGTTGGGTGGCTGCCTCCGACAGCATCGTGGCCTATTATATGGATCCCCGGAATTTTCTGGATGAGCAGAACGTATTCCAGTTTCTTCATCAGGGTTATGACGGCGCGGTGCAGACCCGGGAAGGGCTTTCTGCCATGGTGCAGGGGAGTTATCTGGCCGATGCTGCGCCGGACACCGATGCCGACGGCAATAACGGCGTTACCACATACATAGACTGCCTTGTGGCCGCTGCGGAACAAAGCGGCGTCAGCCCCTATGTTCTTGCCTCCATCCTTACCATGGAACAGGGAAAGTCCGGCCAGAGCGAGAGCATCTCCGGCCAGAACAGCCGCTATCCGGGCCTCTATAACTATTTTAACGTAGGAGCCTACAAAGCTCCGGGGTTCAGCGCCGTGGAGCGGGGACTCTGGTATGCCGGCGGCGGCAACAGCGCCGCCACCTCCTATGGCCGTCCGTGGAATACGCCGTGGAAGTCCATTCTGGGCGGCGCAGAGTTTTACGGAAAAAACTATATGGAGGCCGGTCAGACCACCCTGTATCTCAAGCGCTTCAACGTGCAGGGGGCGGAGCCTTGCTCCCACCAGTATATGACCAATGTGGAGGGCGCTGCCGCCGAGGGGCGAAAGCTGGCGGCTGCCTATACGGAGGAAATGCGCGGCGGCGCGCTGCGCTTCTATATCCCTGTTTATGAGGGAATGCCCGCTGCGGCGGTGTCCCTGCCCGAGGGCAGCGGCTCCGTCAATGCAAAACTGGCCTCCCTTTCGGTCTCCGGCTGCCTGCTGACGCCGGAATTCAGCCGGGACACCCTCAGCTACACCGCCGTGCTGACCCATGAGACGGACAGCGTGGATATTAGCGCTGCCCCCTGTGACGCGGCGGCATCCGTCAGCGGTACGGGCACCCATGCCCTGCAGACCGGGCTCAATACATTTACCATCACCGTCACCGCGCCCAGCGGCGACAGCCGGCAGTATACGCTTTTCCTCTCGCGGAAGGCTGCGGAAGGGGAGGAAACTCCGCCTCCGGAAGCGACCGATGAACCCGCAGGGGAGCCGACGCCGACACCCGATGCGGCTCCGGCGGTTCTTTCCGGCGATACCGACGGAGACGGCGCGGTGGCCATCAACGACCTCATCCGGGTCCGCAACCATATTCTGGGCACCGCACCCCTTTCCGGCACGGCCCTCTCCGCCGCCGATACCGACGCCGACGGCACGGTGGCCATCAACGATCTCATCCGCATCCGCAACATGATTTTAGGCTGAGGAGGAAGGCATGAAAAGAATACTGAGTCTCTGTCTTGCGCTTTTGCTCCTTGTCCCGGCCCTGTCTCTGACGGCGGCGGCCGAGGACGTCTATGTGAGCTTTTCCGACCCCTGGGTGCGCGTGGACGGCAGCGTGACCGTGACGGTACATGCCAGCGTACCCGTGGCCGGCGTGAGTCTGCGCCTTGTTTACGATACCGAATACCTCCGTTATGAGGGCAGCTATGGCGGCATGGGCAATGCCGTGGTCAACGCCGAGGGGAACAGCCTTTCCATTGTGGACTACGACAGCGTGAGTCAGTCGGACTTTACGCTGAATCTCAGCTTCACTGCCCTTAAACCCGGCGAAAGCAGAATACAGGTGAGTTCGTGCTCCCTCTCCGATGCCGGCGGCGACAAGATGAACGCGGCCTGGGGCAGTTCCCTTGTTACCATCACCTCCGGTTCCTCCGACGCAACCCTGAGCCGCCTCTCCATCGACCCGGGGACCATCACGCCTGCTTTTAACCCCGCGGTTACCGAGTACAGCGCCACCGTGGCCAATCATGTGACATGGATCGCCGTCTCCGCTGCCAGAAATGATCTCTCTGCCACCACCTATGTGGCGGGGCATGACCGGCTGCAGCCGGGCGAGAATACCGTCACTGTCACCGTCACCGCCGGAGACGGGACGCAGAAAGTCTATACCATCCGCGTTGTCAGAGAGACGACGCCGACTCCTACGGCCACCCCGGCTCCCACACCGGAGGCTACGCCGGAACCCACCGCCAAGCCGGAGCCAACTCCGGAACCCACCCCGAAACCAACGCCTGTCCCCGAGGATACCTTTATTACCGGGGAACGAAGCTATCGACTTCTCCCGGTGGCGGAGGCGGAAACGAAGCCGGAAGGTTTCCATGCAGCAGAGACCGTCGTGGAGGGCATCGCCGCGGAGGTTTTGCTGCCGCCGGAAGGGGACTGGCTCCTCTTTTACGGCAATGACGGCAGCAAAAACGACTGGTATGTCTATGACCTTGCGGAAAAGACCGTGCAGCGCTGGGGGGTCGGAACGCTTCCGACTCCGGAACCAACGGAGGACCCGGTTTTGACCGCCGCCCTGGCCGAGAGTGAAGCCGCCCGGGAAAGCGCCGTAAACTACGGCAACAGCATGAAGACGGCCGCCATCATCGCCATGGTGGCTTCCGCGCTGCTGCTGGTGCTGCTGGCTGTCCTTCTGTTCCTTTATCTCCGCAGCCGGCAAAAGGACGAATACGAATTTTGAAGGACAAAAGACAACAAAAATGTTGTATTACTTACATTTCCTCAGAAAAAAGACAAATAACGAATAAAATACGGAAAAAATATTCATTATGGGCTTTACAAAAGAAGGAAAATGGTGTAGGATAACAAAGGTTGCAAAACTTGTTTAAAGCTCCCCGGTAGACCGGGAGAGAATATATTAAGGAGGAATGTACAATGCTTGACCCTACCATCTACAAAGACTGGCAAATTGCTGAAGAAGCCGAAAAGTCTCTGCCTTCCGTGGAGTGGTTCCGCGAGAAGATGGGCCTCCTGCCTGAAGA
>SVLG01000027.1 GCA_015068055.1 Oscillospiraceae bacterium
TCACCGGCATGACCGGCACCATCAAGCTCTCCCCCGAGACCCACAACCCCATCGGCAAGACCGGCTGCGTTGAGCGTATCGACGGTGTCAACAAGACCTACATCTTCGAGACCTACATCGGCGCCTGATAACTACATATCGCGCCTAAACGATAATAATTTGCCCCTTTAGGCACTCAGACGCCCCGCAAGGGGCGTCTGAGGTTAACAGAACGTAAAGGAGGCTGTATATGGAATATTTTCTCCAGCAGCTTGTAAACGGCATCTGCCTCGGCGGCATGTATGCACTCATGTCTGTGGGCTACTCTCTGGTCTACAGTATCATGAACTTTTCCAACTTTGCTCACGGCGGCGTCATCATGGTCGGCGCCTATGTGGGCTATTATGCGCTTACTGCGCTGGGCTGCCCCTTCCTGGTGGCCTTCTTGCTCTGCGGCGTGGGCAGCGGCGTGCTTGCCTGCATCCTTGAGCGCTTTGTTTACAGTCCCCTGCGCAAGCGCAACGCACCCTCCCTCTACTTTATTATCTCCGCCATGGGTGCGTCCATCTTCCTTGAAAACTTTGTCATTGCCACCATCGACGGCACCCCGAGAAACTATCCGACGATCTTTAACAACAGCATTAAGATCGGCGGTATTGCTCTCGGCATGGACAGCCTGCTGATGATCGTGGTTTCCGTGGTGGCTCTGCTGGTTCTGGTGTTCATCATTCAGAAGACCAAAGTGGGACTTGCCATCCGCGCGTGCTCCTATAATGAAAAGGCCGCGACCCTCATGGGTGTTAACGGCAGCCTTGTGATCTTCATCGTCTTCCTGATGGGCGGCGTTCTGGCGGGCTTTGCCGGTATGCTTTACGGCATGCGCTACATAGTCAAGCCCACCATCGGACTTGTCACCAACAAGTCCTTCGTGGCAGCGGTCTTCGGTGGCCTCGGCTCTCTGCCCGGTGCCATTCTCGGCTCCGTGCTGCTGGGCATCATGGAGATCTTTGTGGCCTCCTTCAACTCCAGTCTCCGTGACCTCTTTGTCTACGGCCTGCTGATCATCGTTCTGATTGTCAGACCCTCCGGCCTCATGGGCAAGGTTACGGAAGACAAGGCATAAGGGAGGGACAGTATATGAGTTGGTATTATATCGAAGGTATTCTGATCCAGTCCTGCTACACTCTGCTGATCGTTCTGGGTCTGTCCATCCTCACCGGTTACACCGGTATGTTCTCCTTTGGCCATGCCGGCTTTGTGTGCATCGGCTGCTATGTCTCCGTTATCTGCACCATGGCCTTGGGTATGCCTTACTGGATGGCGCTGATCGTTGCCGGTCTTGCTTCCATGCTGGTGGGCGCGGCTCTTGGCCGTATCACCCTGAACCTCAAGGGTGACTACTTCTGCATTGCAACGCTGGGTGTCGGTGAGGCCATACGTCTTATCTTCAACAATATTCAGACCACCATCAGCGTTGGCGACCGGAGCTTCCTGCTGGACGGCGCCAAGGGCGTGGCCTCCATCCCTCTGAAGACCACCTTTGCGGGCTCGCTCGTGATCGTGCTTATCTTCGTGGTGGCGACCTCCTTCCTCATGAACTCCAAGCATGGCCGCAATATGCTGGCCATCCGTGAGAATGAGCTGGCGGCTCAGATGAGCGGTATCAATACTTTCCGCTCCAAGATGCTGGCCATGTGCATGTCCGCTCTCTACGCGGGCGTTGCCGGCGGCATGATGGTTCACTACTTCGGCTACCTGCAGCCCAAGATGTTCCTGATGGCCAAGTCCACCGAGTACACCATCATGGTCATTTTCGGCGGCATGGGCTCCATCACCGGCTCCATCGTCGGTACCGTTCTCCTCTGCGCACTGCCCGAGCTGCTCCGTGCTGTGGGTGACTGGCGTCTGGTGTTCTACGGCCTGGCCGTTATCATCATCATGATCGTTCGTCCTCAGGGCCTGCTGGGTGGCAAGGAACTGCGTGTTGGCCGCTTCATTGCCAAGCTTTTTGCCAAGAAAGATGCCGGAAAGGAGGTGGCGGAATGAGCGAGCGTATTCGTAATGAGATCGTTCTCGAACTCAGCCACGTCACCAAGCGCTTCGGCGGTCTGACCGCCGTGGGTGATGTCTCCTTCAAGATCAAGAAAGGCGAGATCTACGCCCTCATCGGCCCCAACGGCGCCGGCAAGACCACCATCTTCAACCTTATCACCGGCGTTTACGCCCTGACGGAGGGCGAGGTGAAGTTCCTGGGTGAGACCGTTGGCCGCGGTGAACTGACCTACAGCGCCATCAACGACAAGCCCGAACAGCAGAAGGTCATCCATAACAAGCCCTACAACATTATGTCCCGGGGCATGGCCCGTACCTTCCAGAACATCCGCCTCTTCAAGAGCGAGACGGTTTACAACAACGTACTTACCGCCTGCCACGCGGATGCCAATTACAACATTTTCCAGTCCCTCTGGCGCTGGAAGATCGGCCCCAAGTGGCTCACCAAGTATTATCATCAGGAGAAGGCCCTGAACGAAAAGACGGAGGAACTCCTGAAGATCATGGGCATTTGGCAGTATAAGGACATGGTTGCCGCCAACCTGCCTTACGGCCAGCAGCGTAAGCTGGAGATCGCCCGTGCTCTGGCGGCCAATCCCACTCTGCTCCTTCTGGACGAGCCGGCTGCCGGCATGAACCCGGAAGAAACTCTGGCTCTTATGGAGCTCATCCGCGAGGTCCGCGATCGCTTCGATCTCACCGTGCTTATCATTGAGCATCATATGGATCTCGTGATGAACGTCTCCGACCGCATCTTCGTTCTGAACTTTGGCAAGCCCCTGGCTCAGGGTACTCCCGAGGAGATCCAGAACAACGAGGAAGTGGTGGAGGCCTACCTCGGAAAGGAGGAAGACGAAGATGGCGATGCTTGAAATCCGTGACCTCGATGTCTTTTACGGCGGTATTCATGCCCTGCAGGGCGTGTCTCTGGACGTAAACGAAGGCGAAGTCGTCTCCATCATCGGCGCCAATGGTGCCGGTAAGTCCTCCCTGATGAATGCCATTTCCGGCATCGTCAAGTACAAGAACGGCGAGATCATTTACAAGGGAGAGAAGCTTCCCCCTCATCCCAACAGAATTGTGAAGACCGGCGTTGTTCAGGTTCCTGAAGGCCGCGCGATTTTCGCCAACCTCAGCACCTACGATAACCTTCGCATGGGCGCTTATCTCAGAAGTGATAAGGAAGGCATTGCCGCTGACCTGAAGCGTGTGTATGAGCTCTTCCCCCGTCTGGAGGAGCGTAAGGATCAGATCGCCGGTACTCTTTCCGGCGGTGAGCAGCAGATGCTGGCCATGGGCCGCGGCATCATGTCCTCTCCCGACCTGATCATGCTGGATGAGCCCTCTCTGGGTCTCGCCCCTCTGCTGGTCAATACCATCTTTGACATCGTCAAGGAGATCAAGGCCATGGGCAAGACCATCCTGCTGGTTGAGCAGAATGCTCTGAAGGCTCTGGCGGTGGCCGACCGTGCTTACGTTATGGAGCAGGGCCGCATCACCAAGACCGGCACCGGCAAGGAGCTGCTGAAGGATCCCGCCATTGCGGAAGCCTATCTCGGCAAGAAAAAGCACTAAGTTCCGTTATGGGGCACACGGGTAGAAGCCCCGTGTGCCCCTTTTATCATCAATTACCATGGAGGTTTTCAAATGGCCAAGACTGCAAAAGACATCCTGAAAATGATCCGCGAGCATGACATTAAGATGGTGGACTTCAAGATGGTGGACATCAATGGCATGTACCGCCACGTTACCATCCCTGCCACTCATTTTTCCGAAGAGCTGCTGGAAGAAGGCATTGGCTTTGACGCTTCCAACTACGGCTATGCCGTGGTGGAGAAGAGCGACATGGTCTTTATCCCCGACGTGGAGACTGCCTACATCGATCCTTTCTGCGAGGTTCCCACTCTCTCCATGACCGGCGATGCCATGATTATTGACTACCCCAAGAACCGTCCTCTGGCTCAGTATCCCCGTAATATCGTCCGTGCCGCTGAGGAATACATGAAGAGCACCGGCATTGCCGATACCATGATGATCCTGCCCGAGTTTGAGTTCCATCTCTTTGACGATGTCTGCTGGGAAGTGCAGCCCAACTCCATCGGTATGTCCATCGACGTCAAGCAGGCTTACTGGAACAGCGGCACCAACGGCAAGGGCTGCGTGGTTCCCAAGCAGAAGAACTACCACATTGCCAAGCCCTTCGACGAAACCTACGAGTGCCGCAGCATGATGTGCCTCCGTCTGGAGGAGGCCGGCATCCCCGTGAAGTACCATCATCCTGAGGTTGGTGCCTCCGGCCAGTTCGAGATCGAGCCCCATCTGGGCCAGATGAGCAAGATGGCCGATGCCTCCATGATGATCAAGTACATCGTCCACAACACCGCCAAGGAGTTTGGCCTGGCTGCCACCTTCATGCCCAAGCCTGTCTACACCGAGGCCGGTAACGGTATGCACGTGCACATGCTGCTTCTCAAGGACGGCGAGCCCGTTTTCTCCGATGACAACGGCTACTCCCACCTGAGTGAGACGGCCCACTACTTCATGGGCGGCCTCCTCAAGCACATCGGCGCCCTCTGCGCCATCACCAACCCCAGCACCAACTCCTTCAAGCGACTGGTGCCCGGCTATGAGGCTCCCGTCACCGTGGGTTACGCTACCTCCAACCGCAGCGCCGTCATCCGCATCCCTGCCTACGCCAAAACTCCTCACCTGCGCCGCTTTGAGATCCGCAACCCCGACGCCACCTGCAACCCCTACTTCTGCTATGCGGCTCTGCTGATGGCCGGTCTGGACGGCGTGAAGAACAAAATCGATCCTCATGCCAACGGCTGGGGCCCCTACGACTGCAACCTCTTCCACCTGCCTGAGGAGGAGAAGGCCAAGCTGCAGCAGCTGCCCACCTCCATGGCGGAGTCTCTGGACTGCCTTGAAGCTGACCATGCCTTCCTGACCGAAGGCGGCGTCTTCCCCGAAGAGCTGATCCAGAACTTCATCAAGACCAAGCGTGCCGAGGCCCTGCAGATGAGCCAGATTCCTCATCCTGCCGAGTTCGACCGCTACTTCAACCTGTAAGCGACAGATTATACGAAAACACGCCCCTTCCGGGCGTGTTTTCTCTGTTTGACAAGGCCTTTTCATAAGCGTAAAATAGACGCAGTCATCAGGAAAGGAAGCGTAATCCTTGCATATCCGATTTGAACCAAAGGGCGCGGCGCCCCTTTACAAGGAACTGGCCGATACCCTCTACAATGCCATCGTCAGCGGCGAGATTGCCCACGGAGAAAAACTCCCCACGGTGCGGCAGCTGGCAGAGGAACTGGGGCTTGCCGCCGGAACGGTAAAAAAGGCCTTTGAAGAGCTTACGGACCGGAAGGCCGTGCGTACCGTTCAGGGCAGCGGCACCTTTGCCCACTGGCAGGAGTTACCCAATGCCAGCCGCAAGGAGCGGGCCGTGGAGGCGATCGGTGCGCTGCTGGATGAGCTGGAAGATCTGGGCTTTTCTCCCAGAGAAATTTCCATGTATCTGGAGCTTATGCTCCGTGAACGCCTGGAGCGTGGCGCGCGGCTGCGCCTTGCGCTGGTAGACTGCAACGCGGAGGCCATGGCCATGTTCACCGATCAGCTGACGGAGCTTGCGGATGTGGATGTGTTCCCCTGCGTCCTGCAGGAGGCAGCCATGTCCCTGATTCCGGAGGAGTGCGATCTGGTTATCACCACGGAGACGCACATCACGGAGCTGAAAAAACAGATCAGCATCGATGAGAATAAACTTCTTTGTCTGGTGGCGGAGGTCAGCGGCGACTCCATTGCGGCGCTGGCCCGGCTCCCGGCGGAGAAAAAGCTGGCCGTTGTGGCCCACAGCCGCCGCTTTACGGAGCTGATGCTTCGTGACTGTGGTCGTTACCGCACCGGCGGGGAGCTGTCCGGGGTGTGTTTGCTGGGCGAGGGTGACGCGCTGCGGTCCCTGCTGGCCGGCGCAGATGCGCTGCTGCTGCCGGAAGGATACCGGCGTTTTGCTTCGCACGAGGTCCTCATGGCCATCAACGATTTTGGCCGCTCGCATCCGGTGCTGCGATATGAGTACCGCATTGACCGGGGTTCCTGCCTGCGCCTGCTGGAAACAGTGCAGAACATAAATGAAAGTAAATAAAAACATCCGGGATTTAATCCCGGATGTTTTTATGCTTATTTAATCTCAGATGCAGCCCTGAGCGATCATGGCGTTGGCGACCTTCAGGAAGCCGGCCACATTGGCGCCGAGAGCCAGGTTGCCGGGCTGGCCGCACTCCACGGAAGCGTCGTAGCAGGCCTTGAAAATACCCTTCATGATGTTGTGGAGACGCTCGTCCACTTCCTCGAAGCTCCAGCTGAGACGCAGACTGTTCTGGCTCATCTCAAGACCGGAGACGGTGACGCCGCCGGCGTTGGCAGCCTTGGCGGGGCCGAAGCCCACGCCGGCCTTCTGGAAGGCGGCGATAGCATCGGGGGTGCAGGGCATGTTGGCACCTTCGCAAACCAGCTTCACGCCGTTGGCAATGAGGGCCGCGGCGCTCTCGCCGTCCAGCTCGTTCTGGGTGGCGCAGGGGAGGGCGATGTCGCACTTAACCGTCCAGATGCCCTTGCAGCCTTCGTGGTACTCGCTGCCGGGGACTTCCTGGGCATAGGTGCTGATACGGGCACGGCGGCGGAGCTTGATGTCCTTGACCACGTCCAGCTTGATGCCGTCGGCGTCGTAAATGTAGCCGTTGGAGTCGCACATGGCCACCACGGTGGCACCCAGCTCGGTGGCCTTCTGGCAGGCAAAGATGGCCACGTTGCCGCTGCCGGAGATAACCACGCGCTTGCCGGCGAAACTGTCCTGATACAGGTGCTCCAGCATCTCGCTGGTGTAGTAGCAGACGCCGAAGCCGGTGGCCTCGGTACGGGTCAGGCTGCCGCCGTAGGGGATGCCCTTGCCGGTGAGAACCGCGGCGTCATAGTCGCCCACGATGCGCTTGTACTGGCCGAAGAAGTAGCCGATCTCGCGGGCACCCACGCCGATGTCACCGGCGGGCACGTCCAGATGGGGGCCGATGTGGCGATAGAGCTCGGTCATGAAGCTCTGGCAGAAACGGCGAACCTCGGCGTCGCTCTTGCCGCGGGGGTCAAAGTCGCTGCCGCCCTTGCCGCCGCCCATAGGCAGGGTGGTGAGGGAATTCTTCAGAGTCTGCTCAAAGCCCAGGAACTTCAGAATGGAGGCGTTGACACTGGGGTGGAGACGCAGGCCGCCCTTATAGGGGCCGATGGCGCTGTTGAACTGGACGCGGAAGCCGCGGTTCACATGGACCTTGCCCTGGTCATCGGTCCAGGGAACCTGGAAGGTGATCATGCGCTCGGGCTCCACAAAGCGCTCGAGAATGCCGTTGGCCTCGTACTCGGGGTGCTTGTCCACGATGCACTCGAGGCTCTCCAGAACCTCATAAACGGCCTGATGGAACTCGGGCTCGTTGGCGTTGCGCTTGACAAACTCTTCGTAAACTCTTTTAACATATGCGTTGGTCATGTGAATGCCTCCTTAAAATGAAAAAAGTATCTTTCTAACTTGCAATAATAAGGCAAGATTTGCTGCCTTTCAAGTGTCATACTGGATAAAAATCGGTTTTTCTGAAAAATTTCTTTCGTTGCATTTTGACCCGGAGAAAAAAGAAAGGCTGTGCTTGTAAAAACAGGGGAAACTATGTATAATAGATTGGTTAGATAATATCATGGAAAAGGTATACGCAGTGAGAGAAAACATCGTTGTCCGGGGTGCCCGGGAAAACAATCTTAAAAATATAACCGTGGAGATCCCGAGGGAAAAAATGGTGGTATTCACCGGCATTTCCGGCTCGGGTAAGTCTACGCTTGCCTTTGACACCATCTATGCCGAGGGTCAGCGCCGCTATGTGGAGTCTCTCTCCTCCTATGCCCGGCAGTTTCTTGGGCAGATGGACAAGCCCGACGTGGACTACATCGACGGCCTTTCTCCTGCCATTTCCATCGACCAGAAAACCACCAGCCGCAACCCCCGTTCCACGGTTGGTACCGTGACGGAGATCTATGACTATCTCCGTCTCCTCTGGGCCCGGGTGGGTACGCCCCACTGTCCCAAATGCGGCAAGGAAATCCGCCAGCAGACGGTGGATCAGATCATGGATCAGGTGATGGCGCTCCCTGAGCGAACAAAGATACAGATCATGGCGCCCGTGATCCGTGCCAGAAAAGGCGAGCATCAGAAGGTTTTTGAGGATGCCCGCAAGAGCGGCTACGTCCGCGCCCGGGTGGACGGCAGCCTTTACGATCTCAGCGAGAAGATTGAGCTGGACAAGAATAAGAAGCACGACATCCAGATCGTGGTGGACCGTCTTGTGATCAAGGCGGATATCCGCCGCCGCCTTACCGACTCCGTAGAGACCGCGGCGGCGCTGGCAGGCGGCATCGTGCTGGTGGATCTCCCGGATGAGGGGCGGGAGCTTCTCTTTTCCCAGAACTACGCCTGCGAGGACTGCGGCATCTCCATTGAGGAACTGTCGCCCCGGTCCTTCTCCTTCAATAACCCCTATGGTGCCTGCCCCAGCTGCACCGGACTCGGCGTGCAGCAGAAGGTGGACCCGACACTGATCATCCCCAACGACTCCCTTTCCATCATGGATGGGGCCATCACCGCCAGCGGCTGGGGAAATGTCCGCAGTGACTCCATCTCCCGGATGTATTTTGAGGCCCTGTCGAAGAAATACCACTTCGATCTGGATGCACCGGTCCGGGAGCTGAGTCCCACCGCCCGGAAGGTGATTTTCTACGGCACCGGCAGCGAGAAGCTGACTCTGCACTATGACAAGGAAAACGGACGGGGAACTCTGCAGCGCCCCTTTGAGGGCATCCTCAACAATCTGGAGCGCCGCTATCACGAGTCCCAGTCTCCCGCGGTGCGTGCCGAGATTGAGCAGTGCATGAGCGAGTGCCCCTGCCCGGACTGCGGCGGCCGCCGCCTTCGCAAAGAGGTGCTGGCGGTGACCATTGGCGGAAAGTCCATTACAGAGTTTACCGAGCTCTCCGTCACCGAGGCACTGAAGTTTCTGGATGCAGTGGAGCCCACTTTCACCGACACCCAGCGTCAGATCGGTGAGCGCATCCTGAAGGAAATCCGTACCCGCCTGGGCTTTTTGCAGAGCGTGGGTCTCCAGTATCTGACTCTCTCCCGCTCGGCGGGCAGCCTCTCCGGCGGCGAGGCCCAGCGTATCCGTCTGGCCACCCAGATCGGCTCGTCCCTGATGGGTGTACTCTACATTCTGGACGAGCCCAGCATCGGGCTCCATCAGCGGGACAACGAAAAGCTTTTGAAAACCCTGCAGGAACTGCGGGATCTCGGCAATACGCTCATTGTGGTGGAACACGACGAGGACACCATCCGCGCCGCGGATTATCTGGTGGACATCGGCCCCGGGGCCGGCGTCCACGGCGGCGAGATCGTGGCGGCGGGCAGTGTGGAGGATATCTGCAGCGAGCAGCGCAGTCTCACCGGCGACTATCTCTCCGGACGCAAGCGCATTCCCCTGCCCGGCAAGCGCCGCGCAGGCAGCGGTGAAAAGCTGACGGTAAAGCGTGCGGAGGAGCATAATCTGCGCGGCATCGACGTGGACTTCCCCCTGGGCACCTTCATCTGCGTCACCGGCGTGTCCGGCTCCGGCAAGTCCTCGCTGGTGAACGAGGTGCTGTATAAGACCCTCTCCGCCGAGAAGATGCACAGCAAGGTGCGTCCAGGCAAGTGCGCCGGCGTGGAGGGACTGCGGAACGTGGACAAGGTCATCGCCATTGACCAGAGCCCCATCGGCCGCTCCCCCCGTTCCAACCCGGCTACGTATACCGGCCTTTTCAACGACATCCGTGAGCTGATGGCCTCCACCCGGGATGCCTCTCTGCGCGGTTACAACGCCGGGCGCTTCTCCTTCAACGTCCGCGGCGGCCGCTGCGAGGCCTGCAGTGGTGACGGCATGCTGAAAATCGAGATGCACTTCCTCCCGGACGTCTATGTCCCCTGCGAGGTTTGCAAGGGCAAGCGCTACAACCGGGAGACGCTGGAAGTACACTACAAGGGGAAGAACATCGCGGACATTCTGGACATGACCGTGGAGGAAGCCCTGAGCTTTTTTGAACATCTGCCCAAGCTGGTGCCCAAGCTGCAGGCGCTGATGGATGTGGGTCTTGGCTATGTGAAGCTGGGCCAGCCCTCCACCACACTTTCCGGCGGTGAAGCCCAGCGTGTAAAGCTGGCAACGGAGCTTTCCCGCCGGGGCACCGGCAAAACCGTCTATGTGCTGGATGAACCCACTACGGGTCTCCACATGGCGGACATCCACCGGCTGGTGGACATGCTCCAGCGCCTCACGGAGGGCGGCAACACCGTCATCGTCATTGAGCATAATCTGGATGTGATCAAGTGTGCCGACCACATCATCGATCTGGGCCCCGAGGGCGGCGACGGCGGCGGTACGCTGGTTTTCGCCGGTACACCCGAGGGCTGTGCCGCGTGTGCGGAGAGCCACACGGGCCGCTTCCTTGCTCCCATTCTGGAGCGGGATAAATTCAGAGAATAAAGCAGGATTTTTACTTTGGACGAAAGAGACGAACAGCAGTATATTGAGCTCAGCGGCACGGTAAAAAACGTCGTTTTCCAGAACGAGGAAAACGGCTATACGGTGCTGCGTCTGGACGTGGGCGGTGACGAACCCATGACCGTGGTGGGCTGCCTGCCCTTTGCCGCCAGCGGCGAGGGGCTTACAGTGCTGGGCAGCTGGGAGCGCCATCCCAGCCACGGCACCCAGTTCAGGGCGGTTTCGGCGCAGCGTCGGCTGCCGGTGGGGGAGCGGGCTATCTATGCCTACCTTGCCAGCGGTGCCGTCAAGGGCATCGGTGCGGCCACGGCCACGCTGCTGGTGGACAAGTTCGGTACCCGCACGCTGGAAGTGCTCAGCGAGGAGCCGGAACGCCTCACGGAGATCAAGGGTATCACCCTACGCAAAGCAAGAAGCTTTTCCGAGGCCTTCCGCCGTCAGGCGGGTATCCGCGCGCTGATGGAGTTTCTTTCGGCAAACGCTCTCCGGCCAGAGTATGCTATGCGGCTCTACCGGGTCTACGGAGATGAGGCGCTGAGCCTTTTGAAGGCGAACCCCTATCTCATTACCAGCGAACGCATCGGCGGCCTTTTTGAGGAGGCCGACGCGCTGGCGCTGTCCCTTGGCTTTGAGGACGACAGCCCGGAGCGCATCAGCGCTGCGTTGATCTTTGAAATGCGCCATAATCTGAAAAACGGCCACAGCTTCCTCCCCCGGGAAAAGCTCACCGCCGCCACCGCCCAGCTTATCGGCGTTACGGTGGAGGCCGCCGAGGAATGTCTCGATGTACTGGAGGACGAGGAAGAAGTAGTCGTCTGCCCGGTGGCCAATGTCACCGCGGTTTATCTCCGTTCCCTCTATGAAGCGGAGGTCTATGTCTCTGCCCGGCTTCGTGCCATGGGGGAGAGTATTATCAAAAATGAACTGGATATGGGTGTCCTCTGCCATGAGGTGGAACTCACGCAGGGCATCCGTTATGCGCCCATGCAGCGCAAGGCTGTTGAACTGGCTGCCGGGCGTCAGATTCTGGCCCTCACCGGTGGTCCCGGCACCGGCAAGACCACCATCATCAAGGGCCTCTTGAAGCTCTACGATGAACTGAAAATCGATGTTCTCCTCTGTGCCCCCACGGGCCGGGCCGCCCAGCGCATGAGCGAGCTCACCGGCGAGGAGGCCTATACCATTCACCGCCTTCTGGGTGCCGGCTGGGCCGCCGAGGGCGACACACTCGTCTTCCGTAAAAACGAGGATGACCCGCTCAAATGCGGTGCCGTCATTCTGGACGAGTGCTCTATGGTTGACATAATGCTTATGCAGGCCCTTTTGAAAGCCCTGCCCCGAAACTGTCGGCTGATCCTTGTGGGCGATACCGACCAGCTGCCCAGCGTGGGTCCGGGCTGCGTCTTCCTGGACATTCTTCGCTCCGGTGTGATTGCGGCGGTGCGTCTCCGGGAGGTGTTCCGGCAGGGGGAGGAGAGCCGCATTGTCCGCAATGCCCATCTCATCAACGAAGGAGCCCATCCGGATTTGAAGGAAAACACCGGTGACTTTTTCTTCATGCAGCGGGGTACCGGAGACCGTATCGCCAATACGGTGGTGGAGCTTTGCCGGGATCGTCTGCCGGGGAAGATGGGCTATGACCCCATGGACATTCAGGTTCTCACGGCCACCCGCCGGGGCGAGAGCGGCACCTATGCTCTGAATATGGCTCTGCAGGCGGCCCTGAATCCGCCCAAAGCGGACAAAAAGGAAAAGGCCTTTGGCGAAAGGGTGTTCCGCGAGGGTGACCGGGTCATGCAGATCCGAAACGACTATGACATTCTTTGGACCCGAGGCAGTGAAAGCGGCAACGGCATCTTCAACGGCGACGTGGGCCGCATCCTCTCGGTGGATGCCGACAACGAGATTCTCTGGATCGACTTTGAGGGCAAGCTGACGGCTTACAGCTTTGAACAGCTGGGTGAGCTGGAACTGGCCTACGCGGTGACGGTACATAAGAGTCAGGGCAGCGAGTATCCCGCCGTGGTGCTGGCTGCGGGCCGGGCTCCGGCGCGGCTTTTGAGCCGTGACCTTCTGTACACGGCGGTGACCCGGGCTCGCCGGCTTCTTGTGACCGTGGGCGATCAGAGCATCGTCCATGCCATGATCGAAAACGGCCGCAAGGCCCGGCGTTACAGCGGCCTTCGGGCCAGACTGGCAGGCGAGGCATGAGGCTGATCGATTGGATACTGGATCTGATCTTTCCGCCCAAGTGCGTGTTTTGCGCAGCCATTCTCGAGTCCTCAGCGGAGAAAATCTGTCCGGACTGTGAAAAGAACCTGCTTCGCTGGCGTAATGAGCGGGTGCAAAAGGCTGAGTTTCTGCCGCAGATCGCGGCAGCGCTGCACTACGAAGAGCATGTCCGCGAGTCTGTCCACCGCTACAAGTTTGCCGGACGCAGCTATTATGCGCCGCTTTACGGTACGCTGATGGCCATGGCGGCGGGCGAACAGCTGACGGAAAACTTTGATACACTGAGCTATGTGCCCCTGAGCAAAAAGCGCCTGCGGAAGCGGGGCTACGATCAGGCGCGGCTGTTGGCGGAGGAGCTGGGGAAGCACTTTAGCATGGAAGTGGAAACGCTTCTGGTGAAGGTGCGGGATGTGCCCGCCCAATCCACCATGAAAACGGCCGCCGAGCGCCGGGCCAATATCTCCGGCTGCTATGCCGTTGCCGAGGGGGTAAAGGTGGAGGGAAAGCGCGTCCTGCTGGTGGACGATGTTCTGACCACCGGCGCGACCCTTTCCGAGGCGGCACGGATGCTGCGGCTCCATGGGGCTGCGGCGGTTTACGGCGCGGTTCTGGCCTGCGCCCGGAAATGATGAGAATAACAAACGCTTATATATGAGGTGAAACAAATGGGTAAACTGAGCAGTATGATCATATTTGTCGAGCGCGATATAGCCATCGACATGGGCACCGACTCCACCCTTCTTTATGTGGATGGCAAGGGCATCCGTCTCCGTGAGCCCACGGTGGTGGCCGTGGACAAGCAGGAGGGCCGCATGCTGAAGATGGGCGAGGAAGCCCGGAAGATGCTGGGCCGTACCCCCGCCAACATCGCCGCCGTACACCCCATCAGCCACGGCGTTATCTCCGACTATGACATGTCCACGCTGATGCTTCGCGAACTGGTGCGGCGCATCACCTCCTTCAGCCTCTTTAAGCCCCGGGTGCTGATGTGTGTCCCCGGCAGCATCACCGGCGTGGAGGAGCGTGCCATCATCGATGCCTGCATCGAGGCCGGCTGCCGCAAGGTCTATCTGGTGGAAAGTGCCGTAGCCACCGCTGTGGGCGCGGGTCTGGATATTTCCCGCCCCGATGGTCAGATGGTGCTGGATATCGGCAGCGGGACCACCGAAGCCGCCGTGGTGTCTCTGGGCGGCGTGGTGGAGAGCGAGTCCATCAAGACGGCCGGCGCCAGCTTTGATGAGGCCATCATCCGCTACATCCGCCGTAAGCATAATCTGCTCATCGGTATGCGTACCGCGGAGGAACTCAAGAAGAGCATCGGCTGCGTCCGTCCCCGGCCTCAGGCGGAGTATGAGGAAGTCAAGGGCCGCTGCCTCATGACCGGTCTGCCCCGGAGCATTACCGTCAGCTCCGACGAGATGGTGGAGGCGCTGGAGGAACCCGCCGAGACCATTCTGGAGACGGCCCACATGGTGCTGGAGCGCACCGCCCCCGAGCTGGTGGCCGACATCTCCGAAAACGGCATTGTGCTGGCCGGCGGCGGCAGCCTGCTCTATGGCCTTGACCGTCTGGTCACCGAGCGTACCGGCATCGTGGCCAACGTGGTGGACGATGCCATCAGCTGCACCGCCTACGGTGCGGGCCGTATGCTCTCCAAGCTGAACAATATGCCCGAGGGCATGATCAATCTGGCCCGCCGCCGCCAGATGAAGGGATAAAAAAGAGAAAGAGACCGATATATGAGAGAAAATTCCGAGCTTTTTGGGAAAAAACTGTACCTGCCTGCCATCGTGGAAGAAGGCTTTCAGACCGGTGGGGAGGAGACCTTTGCCATTTATCAGCGCGCCGACGGCAGCCGCGAGGAATATAGTTATGTAAACTTATTAAACGAGGGCAAGGCACTGCTGGAGCGCATAAACACCATGGGCCTTGAAAAGGGCGACCGCATCGCTGTCATCACCGCGCTGAAGCCCTGGTGGTACAGCATTTACTATGCGGCTGTCAAGGCGGGGCTTATCATGGTCTGCATTGATCCCGGCGCACCCCTGTCCCAAATTCAGAATATGCTTCGGGAGACCGAGAGCCGCTGCGTTTTTGTGGGCGTGGACAATGTCCGCCTGCCCCGGGAACTGGAAGGGCGCATCCCCGTGCTGGAAATCGCTCCGGGATTCCCGTTTCGGAGCGAGTGCCGGCGGGTGGATATCCTCCTGGGTCCCGCCACGCCGCTGGCTGAAGAGGCTGTTTTCGTAATTTTCTCCTCCGGCACCACCGGTGAGCGGCGCAAGGCGGTGCTGCTGCCCGGCAGCTCCATTGCCGATGCTTTGGAGTGGAACGGCTCTGCTGACTCCGGCGTGTATAAGAATATCCCTGCTTATACCATGCACAAGCGGGACCTTATGCTCTTTCCACCCTATCATATCGCCGGGCTCATGGCCTCCACGCTGGATCTTTACGCCAATACCGAGGTCATCATGCTGGAAAAGCTCACGCCCCAGATGCTGGGCGGCGTGCTGCAGGAGCTGAAGCCCGATAACGTCTGCACTGTACCCGGAATGCTGACGGTGCTTATGAAGAAGATCAAGGCTACCCTTGCCGAAAGTCCCCTGAAGAATGCCTATGTAAAGACGGCCATGCGCCTCAGCGGCTTTCTTCGCCGGAAGTTTGGCTGCAAGATCGGTTTCCACCTGCTGCGCAGCGTCAACCGGGCGGCGCTGGGCGGCGAGCTTCGCAGCTTCATGATCGGCGCATCTCCCTGCGATGCCGAAACCATGCGCTTCTTTTTGGACATGGGCATTGACGTGCCTTTGGCCTATGGCCTCAGTGAGCTGGGTGCTCCACTGGCCGTTACCGGCAAGGGCTATTATCTTAACTCCACCGGCCGGGTGAACCGCCATGGTGAGGGCATGGATATCCGCATTGTTAACCCTGACGAGCAGGGGAGAGGTGAGGTGGAAATTCTCTCCCCCTTCCGCATGATCAGCTACCTCAATCCCGAGGATATGGTTGGCTGTTTTACCGAGGACGGTTATTTCAGGACCGGTGATCTGGGCTTCTTTAATGACGAAGACTGTCTGGTGATCTGCGGCCGCGCCAAGGAGGCGATTGTCCTCCGCAACGGCGAGAAGCTTCTGCCCGAGGAGATTGAGACCCAGTATAAAAATATCGGCGATCTCTCTGAGCTGGCTGCTTTTAAGGTACCGGGCAGCGGCGGCTGCGATGCTTTTTCTCTGGCGGGGGTTGTCCGCAAGGAAAGCGGTCTGCCCGATGAGGTGGTCAGGCTCCATATTCTGGAGCGCGCCGCCGCCCTCCCGGCCATGTACCGGCCTCAGGAGGTCTATATGCTCCGGGAACTGCCTCTTTCCGCTACCCGGAAGGTGCAGCGCTTCCGTCTCACCGAGATGGCGGTGCAGGGACTGAAGGCTCCGGTTACCGAGTCCTCTCTCCGTGCTGTAAAGGAGGAGGGCCTGGCCGGTGAATTGAGGGAGCTTCTGATCAGTGTGGGTGGTCCCCAGTGGAAGGACATGGAGCTTACCGAGGGGCTGCTGCTGGACCTTGATTCCCTGCAGGCCATTGAGCTTTCTGTGGCCGTGCAGGAGAAGTTCGGTATCGACCTCTTCCAACTGCCTACCCCACCGGAGACCTTCGGTGCCCTGATGCAGGCAGTCAGCGCTTTTGAGGAACTGGAACACACCGATAAGCACGATCTGGACCTGAGCCGCTACCCCGAGCCGGTGAGTGCCGCCGCCCACACGGTGGTGGATCCGCTGGTGAAGATCATCCAGCGCGTCTGGAACGTTCACGCCGTGGGCACGGAGAACATCCCGGCAGAAGGGAATTTCCTGATCTGTTCCAACCACATCACCTCCCTTGACCCTGTGTGGATCGGCGCCTGTATGCCTCTGCGCTACCGGAGAAAGACGGCTATTGTGGGAAAGAGCAGCCTGCTGGAGAGCAAGTATCTCAAGGATCTGGTGCGCACCCATAACTTTGTTCCCGTGGACCGTACCGGTAACTCGGTTGCCACGCTGGACCGCTGCCGGGAACTGCTGGAGGAAGGCTGGAACGTAGAAATCTTCCCCGAGGGTACCAACTTTGAAAACGCCAAGGAGCTGATGAGCTTCAAGCAGGGGCCTGCCCGCTTGGCCATCGCGGCGGCCAAGCCCATCCTCCCCGTGCATATCAAAGGACTCAAGCATGTGGAGAATCATACCTTCCTGCCCCCGCTGGGCAGCCGCATCGAAGTGGTTTTCGGCCCGGTGGTCACCCCGGAGGGGAAGGATCCCGCTGCGCTTACCGCGGAACTGAGAGAGACGATACAAAACCTGTAAGAATAAAGTCCGGGATGGTGAACACCGTCCCGGACTTTTGCGTCCATGATCTCCCATTGCGTATTTGACCCGATTTGTGTAGAATGTCTCCAGACCCTGTCGGAAAGGAGACATTCTATGCGATGGAAGAAACTTTGTCTATGGCTCTTGTGTCTGGCCTTACTCCTGCCGGTGATTCCGGCCCGGGCTGCTGATACATATGCCGAAAACGAAGCGGAGATCTACCGCTTTCTAAAGGAGGACATGCAGCTCAGCACCGCTGTGGCCTGCGGCATACTCGCCAATATTGCGAGCGAATCCAACTTCAACCCCACGGCTCAGATCACCGACGTAAACGGAAAGACCAGCTTTGGCCTTATCCAATGGAATGGTGGCCGCTTTGAGAATCTGAAGCGCTTCAGCACCCAAAACGGCCTTGACTACCGGACGGTGGATGCCCAGATGCGTTTTATGCAGCATGAGCTGCTGGGTGAAGAAAAGCAGGCCTGGCAGACATTGCAGGGCATCCCCGATACGCTGCAGGGGGCGTACACCGCCGCCTGGAACTTTGCCCGCTGGTATGAGCGCTGCTGGAGCGGCTACTATGCCCAGCGTGGTCAGACGGCCTGTGCCTCCTATTACCTGCGTTACACCAACGATACCACCAGCCGCCTGGTGTTCTTCGATGCCAATGGAGGCAGCAGCGGCGAGAATGTTCGCGTCCTCCGGGAAGGACAGCCTCTCGGCACTCTGCCCACGCCCACCTGGGGCAGCAACAGCTTCCTTGGCTGGTACAGTGCCAGGTCCGGCGGCAACTACTACAGTGCACAAAGCACCATGGGAAAGGGGCACCTTGTGCTGTATGCCCACTGGAGCAGCGTCGAGAGCTTTGTAAAGAGACTCTATGAGCTCTGCCTTGGCCGCGGACCCGACCCGACCGGGCTGCAGAACTGGACAAACGCCCTGCGCAGCGGCAGTATGAGCGGTGCGCAGGTGGCTGCGGGCTTCTTTGCCAGCGCGGAATATAAAAACCGGGGCCACAGCAACGAGGCGTTTGTGGATACCCTTTATGCGGTGCTCCTGGACCGTCGGAGCGACAGCAGCGGACGGTCTACCTGGCTTGGCCATCTGCAGAGCGGCCGGAGCCGCTGTTGGATCTTCAGTCGGTTTACCCGCTGCGTCGAGTTCCAAAATCTCTGTGCGGCCTACGGCATTCGGGCCGGCAGCGTGGGGGAGAGCGAGTTTGATATGGGTGGCAGCAACCATACCGCACCGGCTCCCGGCACCGATGATGCCGCCGTTCGTGCCTTTGTGACGCGGCTTTATGAGCAGTGCCTCAGCCGCAGCCCTGACAGCGACGGGCTTGAAAACTGGACGCGTCATCTGACGGAAAACGGATACAGCGGTGCGCAGGTGGCGGAAGGTTTTGTTTTCAGCGCCGAGTACCGCGGCCGCGGCACCGACGACGGTGAGTTTGTGACCATGCTCTATAACACCATCCTAAACCGGGGTGTTGACAGCGAAGGTTACGCCTTCTGGACCGGTCATCTGCAGAGCGGCCGGAGCCGTCAATGGGTCTTTGAAAATGTCTGCCGCAGCGTGGAATTCCAGGGGCTTTGTGCGGCTTACGGCATTCGCGCCTATTAACAGCAAAAGGCATGAGGTTTTTACCTCATGCCTTTTCCTTATTCTGCGGCGTAATTGTACCGGGCGGCCAGCGCTGCACCTGCGGCGCAGAGGGTTTCACCGCCTTTGGGGATGCAGGCGGAACGTCCAATGGTCTGGCGCAGGGCGGGCATGGCAGCAGCACCTCCGCATATAAGCGTTCTTTCTGCTCCGCCGCCTTCCTCCAAAGCTCTTTCTACCGTGATACCGATCTCGCGGATCAGCTGGGCGGACAGATCGTAGAACAGGCTGCGGCTGATCTGGTATTCCAGATGCAGCGGCTCGTCCTTTTCGGCGGTGATATAGGGAATGGAGATGGTGGTAATACTGTTTTCCGAAAGCTGGCACTTGGCCAGTTCCGCGGCTTCCATGATGCGCTGTGTGGCGTTTGCATCCTGGGAGAGATCCACGCCGTATTCTGCAAGGAAACGCTCCAGCATCCAGACGGCGATGCAGTGGTCGAAATGGCTTGCGCCACTGTCGCGGCTTGTCACACAGGCGAGCCGCTTCACGTGGCCTTCCCCGTTTTCAAGCACGGAGGCCTTGAAGCTGCCGCCGCCGGCATCGCAGATGAGGACACGTCCACCTTCGGCAGTCAGCATACCGCCGGCCAGTGCCGATGCACAGCTTTCCGTTACGAAACCTTCCACATGGAAGCCTGCCAACGCGGCGGCCTCCCGCAGGGCACGGCGCTCCGCCCAGCCAAAAGCATCGGGTACGGAGAAAACACAGCGGCGCAATTCCCGGCCCAGAGTTGCCTGGGCTATGGCCCGCAATTCCCGCAGCAGCACACCGGCGATCTCCACGCCGCTGTAAAAATGCCCGTCCACCTCTTTGCGCTGGATACCGGCGATGGAATCAAGGATGGCAGTGCAGCTGCGGCTGGGGTTTATGTAGGCCTGCCGCCGGGCCACCTCACCGGTGATGGGATCGCCCTTTTTGGGGAAGGCGACCACAGACGGCAAAGAAGCCAGCAGCCGGGGACCGTCATCGGCACAGACAGCAGCCCGGGTCATGGTACTGCCCAGATCGATACCCAGTATTTCAGACATGAAACGAAACCCCTTTCTGAGTGAAAAGAGGCGGCATGGAGCCGCCCCTTTTACGTCTTCTTTTCGAAGGAATAGCCGCAGCGACGGCAGGTAATGCGGAGCTTACCCTTGCCCCGGGGAACACGTACCATCTGGCGGCAGCCCGGACAGCGGTAAAAGGCATAGTCCCGCCGCTGCCGGAAGCATTCCCGGTGCAGCTTCAGCCAGGCGGTGATCCGATACTTTTTGTCCAGATAGAATTCGTTTTCCCGGCGCCGGCGACTGTAATTACGGCTAAACATACGAAAATAGCTCCAGGCCAGAAGTCCCATGCAGAGATAGACAAAGACTGCACTGAGTCCGCCCCGACCCACACCGCGGGTGAGAAGGGAGAGCGTTATAGATACAAGACTAACACAGGCGAGAAAACGACCCAGCGGATCCATGCCGTAGCGACCATACATGAAGCGGGCAAAGGCCTGTGCCAAGCGACCATTTTTCAAATGAGATCACCTCACACCGTAACTCTACCGCAGAAATGTAAACAAGGGGTGAACGAAGCGTAAACTTTACAAATCGTTCATAAATTGACAGCCCCCGTGTGTAAACGCCCCTTTCCCCGGGGGGAAAGGGGCAGACTGTTCAGCGGTTCCGCAGTTCTTCCACCATGGCGGCGATTTCGGGTCTGGCAGCCTCCATGAGCTCGTCCCACTCGTCCTTATAGCAGTAGGTGATGTCCTCCACGTCCTCGGCGCTGTCCAGACGGCGGATATAGCCGTCCAGCAGACCGAAGTCCTTTTCATAACAGTGATAGCTGTTGGCCCGGTGGGTGTAGCTGCCCATCTCAACGCCCAGCTCACCGGCCATACGCTCCTGCAGGCAGATAAGCGCGTAGGCATTCATGAAGGTGGCCTCACAGGCATCGTTGGAGCGAAACAGCACCTTCATATGGAGCTTGCCGTCCCGGATGAAAAACTGAATGTGCTGCAGACAGGCGGGGTTCGTGTTGCCGGGGGCACTGTCATGGCGCCAGTCACGGATGTCGATCACGGCCCGGCGGCTCTCGGCGTTGCGTCTGAGCTCGGCGTGGATGAAGGGAAGCTGCTCGGCCATACGGCTGTGGTAGGTGTAGACCCAGTTGCCCTTCTCAATCTCAAAATCCAGAATGCCGTCCAGAATTTCCTGCCGGTACTGCTCCAGCTCCCGGAAGCCGCCGATAAAGAGCTTGGAGATCCGGGGTTCGGCAAGGGGTTCCTCCACAAAGAGAGTCATGCTGACTTCCTTCTGGGTGGTGTTATAGTCGGGGCAGGGGGTGATGGGGCCGTGTTCCTTCAAAAGCCGCAGCGACTGGTGATAGGCCTCTGGCAGGGTTTTGCCCTGGGCGATGAATTCTCTCATAATCTTACCTCCGTTGCTTAGAGTCTGGGGCTCTGGAGGGAGACGTTCTTACGGAAGTCTCCGGGGGTCATGACCTTCAGCCGCAGGAAGTTGCGGGTAAAGGTCTTGGTGTTGGAGTAACCAACCTCCATGGCAATATAGGTGATGGTGTCGTCGGTGGTCAGCAGCAGCTCGCAGGCTTTATTGATCCGTGTCCAGTGGAGGAAGTCCTCAAAATTCCGCTCCACCTGGATGAGGAGGAGGCGGTTCAGCTCAGAGACGGTGATGCCGAACCGGGTGGCCACGCCCCGGGCGCTGAGGGGATCCCGGTGGTTGTGGTAAATGAACTCGATGATGGCATAGGCTTTGCGGCTGTCTTCGATATGGCAGATGTTTTCCACCCGCTGATAGGTTTTCCGGTAGTCGTTGATGCGCATGTCCACCCGGGCGGAAAAGACTTTGGAGATGTGAGAGGAGTCCACATAGCCCAGAATGGAAGCGATGTTTTCCAGCGTCAGATCGGTGTAGAGAAGGTAGTTTGCGGTTTTGCCGATGCGCATTTCGTTGAGAAGATCGAAAAAGGATAGTCCTGTCATACCGGTGATATAGGCGCTGATGCTGCTCTCGGAGCAGTAAAAGCGCCGGGACAAACCCTTGAGGGTGAGCTTTTCGCTGGTATGGCAGTACATATAGCGCAAAATCTCAGCAAGGTTGTGGTTGGGTTCCGGAAGGTCGGTGGAAGGTGTACAGCGGCGGAAACGCTCCACCATGATGATAAACTCAATGAGCTTATTCATCACGGCCAGTGAGCCCAGCGGTTTGGGCTTGGCCTCACCCAGAATGGATTCCAGACCGACCTCTTCCCGGAGCGAGGCAAAGTACTGCTTAATCCGGATGGCCTGACCCTCGTCAAAGTAGAGCGCGGGATTCTTTTCGAGTTCCTCCAGCCAGTTGATGGCGCTTCCTTCCTCGTCTGTGAAGGATTTTATAAAGCGGGTGAGCATGTGCTGGTTATAGACCAGCAGATAATACTGAAGCGGCTCGGTGACCTCGGTAACGTTGGTGATCTGCCATGGGAGTATACCCAGCAGAGTGTTGGGCCGCAGTTCGATGTCGCGGTTCTGGATGCGGATGGTGCCGCAGCCGTCGATGATAAAAAGGAAGCGTGCCTCCTGATGGATCAGAGGGGAGGTAGGGTCCTCGATGACTTCCTGGTCAAAAGAACAGAATTTACTGAGATCCAGACTGGAACGCACGAAAGACTGCATGGCGATAATTTCAGGCATATAAATCCCTCCAAATGCCAGTTTACAACAAAGAATGACCGTGTGCAAGCCCCGAAAGACGATTTTCGTCGTCGGTTCAGCATATATTATATAAATAGGGGCTAGCCAAACCAGCAGATTTCTGTTAAAATACAATAAATTGCTTTTTCTATGTCCTACAAGGAAGGTATGGAGATAGTATAATCAATTTAACACAATCCCCAAAGCTGATCTGAAATATTTTTAAGGAGGAAATTCACTATGCCTGTCAATCTCAAAGGTCGCTCTTTCCTGACCATCAAGGACTTCACCCCCGATGAGGTCCGCTATCTTCTGAACCTCGCGGCCGATCTCAAGAGCAAGAAGCGTGCCGGTATCCGCGGCAAACTGCTGGAAGGCAAGAACATTGTCCTTCTTTTCGAAAAGACCTCCACCCGTACCCGCTGCGCCTTTGAGGTTGCCGCTATGGACGAGGGTGCCGGCGTTACCTTCCTGGACTCCGGTTCTTCTCAGATGGGTAAGAAGGAGAGCATGGCCGACACCGCCAAGGTCCTGGGCCGCTTCTACGACGGCATCGAGTACCGCGGCTTCGATCAGGCCGTGGTCGAGGGTCTGGCTGCCAACGCCGGTGTCCCCGTGTGGAATGGTCTGACCGACGTTGACCACCCCACTCAGGCTCTGGCCGACATCCTCACCCTGATGGAAAACACCAAGAAGCCCCTCAACAAGTGCAAGCTGGTCTTCTGCGGCGACACCCGCAACAACGTGGCTTACTGCCTGATGTACATCTGCGCCAAGCTGGGCATCCACTACGTTGGCTGGGGTCCCTCCGAGCTGGCTCCCGCCGCTGACGTGGTCGAGTACTGCCGCAAGGTCGGCGAAGAGACCGGCGCTGTGGTCGAGTACGGCGAGGACATCGCTCTGCTGAAGGGCGCCGATGCTCTCTACACCGACATCTGGGCCTCCATGGGCGAAGAGGACAAGATCCCCGAGCGCGTCAAGCAGCTGACTCCCTACAAGGTCACCAAGGAAGTCATGGCCGCCACCGAGAACAGCGACTGCATCTTCCTGCACTGCCTGCCCTCCTTCCACGACTTCAACACCAAGATGGCCAAGAGCCAGATGGAGCTGGGCTACGACATCCGCGAGGTTACCGACGACGTGTTCCTGTCTCCCGCCTCCAAGGTCTTCGACGAGGCCGAGAACCGTATGCACACCATCAAGGCCATCATGGTGGCCACCATCGGCAATGTTTAACCCATTCACATAATTTTAAGGAGGAAAACAAACTATGCGTAATGTCAGAGTCGCCCTTTGGGGCCTGGGTGCCATGGGCAGCGGCTGCGCCGTTGAGCTTCTGAAGAAGACCGGCGTGGAGATCACCGGTGTTGTTGTTCGTAAGAGCAACGTTGGCAAGAGCCTGTACGAGGTTCTCGATGTTGAGCGCGGCGACCGTCCCGACGTCATCATCACCAACGACGTTTCCTCTGTTATCTATCCGGGCAGCTGCGACATCTGCCTGCTGACCACCGACTCCACCACCGTGGATGCCTTCCCCAAGATCAAGCTCTGCCTCGAGGCCGGCATCAACGTTATCACCTCCGCCGAGGAGATGGCCTATCCCCAGGCTCAGTCTCCCGAGCTGGCTGCTGAGATGGACAAGATCGCCAAGGAGCATGGTGTTACCGTTCACGGCACCGGCGTCAACCCCGGCATGATGATGGACCTGCTGGCCATCTGCGTCAGCGGCATCATGACCCAGGTCGACAAGGTCACCTGCAAGCGCGTCAACTCCCTGAGCCCCTTCGGCCCCATCGTTATGTACGAACAGGGCATCGGCGAGACCGTCGAGAACTTCAACAAGCGCGTTGAGGAAGGCCACATGAGCGGCCACGTGGGCTTCGCTGAATCCTGCGGCGCCATGGCGGATGCCTGGGGCTGGAAGATCGAGAAGTTCGAGCAGCAGATGAGCCCCATCGTCACCGATGTGGATCGTAAGAGCCCCTACGGCTTCGCGGCTGCCGGTCAGGTCGCTGGTGTCAACATGACCGGTCAGGCCTGGGTGGACGGCGAGATCAAGCTCGACATGTATCACCCCCAGCAGATCGAGCCCGAGCAGGTTGGCGTGCATACCGGTGACTACGTCACCATCGAGGGCGTGCCCCCTGTGCATCTGCAGAACCTCCCCGAGGTCGACGGCGGCATCGGCACCATCGCCATGCTCGTGAACATGCTGCCCTTCGTCGTGGCTGCCAAGCCCGGCCTGAAGACCATGCTCGACCTGCCCGTGCCCCGCTGCGTCATGGGTGACTTCAGCAAGATCGCTTTCGAAGAGTAAGAACATTGACAAGCGGTGAGGCGCCCCTAGCGACGTCTCACCGCGTCGTCTTTCCGTGATTAATTATTTATTAAGAGGTGGTAATTTATGCGCAGAGAAGATGATTACCAGGTCCGCCGTGCCCATCTGGCTGACCTGACGGACGAACAGCTTTACGACAAGTTCTGGAGCCTTATCGGCGAGATCGTGGATCCCCTGCTGGAGCTGGGTAAGGAACACACCAGCGCCTCCGTCGAGCGCAGCGTGCTGCTGCGTATGGGCTTCTCCTCCCTGGAAGCCAAGGCCATCGTGGAGGGTTGCGTGGAGCGCAGCCTTCTGGGCCATGGTGCCGGCCATGTGGTCTACAAGCTCGCCAAGGCCAAGGGTCTCGGCGTGCGTGAGGCCGGTGTTGAGCTGGCTGCCGGCAAGTGCTGGGACGAAGTCGTCGCCATGTTTTAAGAGAGGAGGGGTTTAAAAATGTCTGATTACAAGCTGAATATTGAGCAGAATATTGATGTCGCCGAGATCCTCAAGGATCTGGACAAGTATGAGCCCCGCCGCCGCGGCTGGACCTGGCGCAAGGCTGTCCCCGGTCTCAAGATGGGCAAGTTCACCTACCAGAACTGCTCCGAGCCCCTGAAGAACGGTGTGCCCCTGCCTCCTGCCCGCTTCATGGACAACGTCGACCCCCAGCCCGACTGCGTGATCACCACCGAGATCGCCTCCGGCCGTTTTGAGGACGATATCCGCCGTATGCGTATGGCTGCCTGGCACGGTGCCGACCACATCATGGTCATCCGTACCGCCGGTCAGAGCCACATGGACGGCCTCATTGAGGGTACTCCTCAGGGCATGGGCGGTGTTCCCATCT
>SVLG01000111.1 GCA_015068055.1 Oscillospiraceae bacterium
CCTTCTGCTCCAGAATCTGGCCCAGAACGACGGCCAGGCTGGTGATGGGAGCGATCATGGTGCCCAGAACCTTGGCGTACAGGGCATCCTTGCCGGGCAGTTCGGCGATCTCGGCGATCTCGTTCAGGGGCAGGACTTTGCCTTCCATGAAGCCGGCCTTGATCTCAAACTTTCCGTTGAGCTTCTTGGCGAACTCATTCACGATCCGGATGGGAGCGATGGGGTCGCCGGTGGTGGTGGCCAGAGAGGTGGTGCCGTTGAGCACGGAGTCGAACTCGCCGAAGCCGCTCTTGTTCGCAGCAAAGCGAAGCAGAGTGTTCTTCACGACGGTGTACTCGATGCCGGCTTCCCGCAGCTGACGGCGCAGTTCGGTGTCTTCTGCCACGTTGATGCCCTTGTAGTCAACAAGAACACCAGAAGTGGCATTGCCGAGCCGTTCGGTGAGGGCTTCCACAATGGCCTGTTTTTCGCTGAGTACCTTTGCGTTAGGCAATGATTTCACCTCCGGGGTAGATTTCATGCGCCCAAAAGAAAAATCTCCCGTTCCAGAGAGAACGAGAGACACACAACATCAGAACATAGTTATAACATCGTGCCATCCTCGGCAGGATTTACGGTTAAAAACCACCTGCTGTCTTTGGAGCGCCATGACATAATATCATAAAATCCTGATTTGTCAAGGACTTTTTGAAAGAAAATGAAAGAAATTTTGAGAATACAAGCCGTTGCAGGGGACGCTTTTCCCGCCCCGCTGTCATCCTGAGGAGCACGGCGACGAAGGATCTGAAAAGATTCGACCCTGCGCTCAGAATGACATTTGCAGCGGGGCGGCGCCTTCGACGGCCCGAAAAGATTGGATATTCACCGGGGTAAGGGGCGATTCGTGAACCACCCCTACCGGGCCGGTTCGATGCGTTTTTGTATGGGAATCTTTCAGTTGTCAGTTTTCTTCGGTATCCCGGCCATGCAGGGCACCTTTACCTGACATTTCCCGCAGCCGTAGCGGGGGGCGAAGCGGTGTTTCATCTCGGCCAGATACTCCGAGCAGGGCTCATGGCTCTTGCCCTCTTGGGTGATGGCCCCCACGGGACAGCGGCGGATGCAGGCGCCGCAGCGGGAGCAGTATTCATATAAATCGGTATAGGGCCGCTCCGTCACCGGCAGCTCCGCCGTGGTGACGAGAGAGCCAAAGCGCCCGGCCATGCCCTTTTCGGTGATGAGCCCCCGGCTGAGACCGAAGGTGCCCAGACCGGCAATGTAGGCCACGTGCCGCTCCGACCAGTTGCTGGAAAACTCCATGCCCCCGGGCTCCGCTGCCTTTTCCGCCACGCGCATGGCCGGATCCAGTGCGGGGATCACCGCGGCGTGGCCCGCCTCCTCCAGCTGCTGCTGCAGCCAGCGGCAGACCTGCAAAAGGAAGCTGTTGCCCTCAATGCGGCCGTGGAGCCACATGGCCGAAGGGTCGGCCCCCTCGTAGTTGGACAGGCACACCTCCGGAGAATAGGGCAGGAAGAAGGAAATCACCCGCTTTGCTCCCGGCAGCCACTGCTCCGGGGTGCGAAACCAGGGCCCCACCGCCTCCGGGGCCTTCATGGCCTCAAAGAGGGGATCGGCGGCGTCCGCCACGGCCAGCAGCGGCGCGGCGTACAGAGGCAGCCCCACCAGCTCCGGGGCGATGGCATAGTCCGCCTGCACCCGGTTTTCCGCTGCGGCGGCGATGTAATCGGTAAGTTTTTGCACCATGGCTCAGTCCCTTTCCTTTCCCCGGCGAAGAAAAGCCTCCACCGGCGTGAGATCGTGAAAATTCGTCAGATACACGTCCGCCTGGCGCAGCTGCGCCTCCCACTTGGCCATGGCCGGGTCCTGAATGGCCACGGTGCCCAGTCCAAGAGCAGCGGCGGTTTCCAGATTCGGCCAGGAATCCTCCACCAAAAACATGTCCGACACCGGGATGCCCGTCTCCCGGGCAAAGCGGGCGTAGGGTTCCTCGCTGCGCTTGGAGCCCACCTCCTCCTCGGAGTAGACCCCGTCCAGCAGATCGTATAGATGAAAGCGCTCCATGGCTATGTTCAATGTGCGTTTTCTGGTAGCCGACAGGAGGTATATTTTCAGCTCCCTCTGCCGCAGCAGCTGCAAAAATTCCACGGCCCCGGCCCGGAGGGGAACATGATAGCGGTAATTATCCTCCATCCGCCGGTACCACTGCTCGGTCACCGGCCCCTTGTCCAGCAGGAAGGGGTAGTCCTTCTCCATCTGTGCCCCCACTTCCCACAAGGGCAGGGAGCGTATGTAGTCCCGAAAGCCCTCCGGCTCGGGTATGCCCTCCTGCTGCATCGTGCCAAAGGGCAGCTCCAGCCAATAGGGCATGGACTCGGCCAGTGTGCCGTCAAAATCCACCAGTGCCAGTTGATATGCCAAGATCCTCGCCTCCTCTTTTTCTCCATTATAATGCTTTTCCGTCGGGAATCAATTGCTTTTTGCCGGAGAATCCTGTACAATATCAAGGTTAGAAAAGCAAAAGGAGGTGTCCCATGAGCGAAAAAAGCACCGGCCGGGAGCATTTGCGCCTGATCGGCTCCATACTGCTTGCCTGCGTCATCGGGGCCCTTCTGGCCGCGATCACCGCGGCGATCATTTTGCGCTATGTGGCGGTGGAGTCCCCCTCCAAGCGTTATGACGATGTGGAAAAGATCCTCAGCCAGTACGATGCGGAGGATTTCCGGGGCGTGAGCATCGCCGAAGACGGCGCGCTGAGCGTAAAGCTGGAGAAAAACGATATCTATTGGTATGCCGCGGAATACGGCATTTTCGACCGCTTTGAACAGCACCTGACGGAGCTGTCCGCCACCTCCGGCTGGGAGATCCGCCGCTACGGTTTCCATATGGACGACGATCAGCTGGTGCTGCAGCTGTATGCGGCCAAGCGGCTGCCGGCCTACTTCCGGGTGGTGTACGATGTGGAATGTCAGGGCACGGTCATGAATCTGCACCCGGCAGAGGTGGCCATCAGCGGCTATCTGGAACTGCCGCCGGAGCGCTGGCCCAGTCTGTTGCCCCGGGAGGGCTTCCGGCTGGACTTCTCCCAGTACGGCATCTGCCATTGCCTGCGCCGGGTCTATATACAGGACGGCGCGCTGGTGCTGGAAGGGGACGGTCTCCGTCAGGCACTCTCCGGTCAGCTGCTGCTGGATATGGATGTGCTCAGCGCCCTGAAGGTCTAC
>SVLG01000112.1 GCA_015068055.1 Oscillospiraceae bacterium
ATTTGCAGGAGCAGCTGGGTCTGGCCTATATGTTCATTACCCACGACCTCTCCGTCGTCAAGCACATCTCCAACGAGATCATGGTCATGTACCTTGGCCAGTGCGTGGAGTTTGCCGAGACGGAAGAGCTCTTTGAAAATCCCCTGCACCCCTATACCGGCGCGCTGCTGGACGCACTGCCCGTTGCCTCGCTGGAAACGCGCAGCAAGCAGATGAATACCATCAAGGGCGAGGTCTCCAATCCCATCGATCCCAAGCCCGGCTGCCGTTTCGCTCCCCGCTGCCCCTATGCCACCGAGCAGTGCAAAACCGAGACCCCGCCCTTTGCGGAGGTTCGCCCCGGCCACAAGGTGGCCTGCTGGAAGGTAATTGACGAGCATAAATAAAGCCCGTCCGTTATAAAAAAGAGGAAACCCAAAACAAAAAGGAGGATACACAGATGAAGAAATCCATCGCAATGCTCCTGGCACTGGTTATGGTCTTTGGTCTCTGCGCCTGCGGCGGCACCGCCAATCAGGAAGCAGCCAAGGAAGAACCCGCTGCCGCCCCCGCCGCCCCCGTTGAAAAGGCCGAGGTTGAGCTGGAAGGCACCGAGGTCGCCGGCGAGACCGATGACGGCAGCGTCAGCGGCCGTACCGACCTGAACCTGGCCATGGCCACCGTGCTGGGCACCAACGACATTCACCAGAACAGCCAGATCAACGGCGAGTTGCTGATGTGGAACGTCTACGAGGGTCTGTTCTTCGTCACCGACACCGGTGAGCTGGAGCCCCGTCTGGCCGAGAGCTACGAAGTCGCCGAGGACAACAAGACCTACACCGTGAAGCTCCGTGAAGGCGTCAAGTTCCACAACGGTGAGGAGTTCACCTCTGCCGACGTAGTCCACTCCTATGAGCGCGTCCGCAACTACCCCACCCACGCTGCCATCTATGAGTACATCGAGTCCGTTGAGGCTGTGGATGACTACACCGTGACCATCGTCGCCACCGACACCGTGGCCCGCTTCATGGCCAACATCTGCAAGATCAAGATCGTCAGCAAGACCGATGCGGAGAAGTTCGGCGAGGACGCCGGCATTGACCTGGAGCACACCATGGCCGGTACCGGTCCCTACTACTTCACCGAGTTCAAGCCCGACAGCAGCATCAAGCTGGCCGCCTTCGCCGACTACTACATGGGCGAGGCCGCCATTAAGGAAGTCAACTACAAGGTCATGACCGATGCCTCCACCATTCTGGCCGCTCTGGAGACCGGCGAGGTCGACTTCGCTTCCACCACCACCGCCAACATCCCCGTGATCGAGGCCAACGAAAGCCTGCAGGCCATCTGCAACCCCTCCACCCACAACTCCTACATCAAGTTCGACTGGATGGAGAACGAGGCTCTCTCCAATAAGCTCGTCCGTCAGGCCATCTGCTACGCCCTGAACAAGGAAGAGATCATGTACGGCTGCTACGACGGCTACGGCGACATCGCCGAGAACTTTGCCCGCGAGGGTCTGATCTTCGGCGCCACCACCGAGGACGTCACCGTTTACGACTACAACCCCGAGAAGGCCAAGGAGCTGCTGGCTGAGGCCGGCTACGCCGACGGCGTTGATATCGGCACTCTGTGGGCCTGCGGCCAGCTTTACTTCGGCCAGGGCGCTCAGATCATGGAGCAGCAGCTGGCGGCTGTGGGCATTACCGTCAAGTGCGAGCTGCTGGAGCAGAAGACCGTTGAGGGCGCTATCTTCCGCGGTGAGGCCGACTGGGATATGGCCTTCCACGGCGGCGCCATGACCGTGGACTCCGACGCTTTCTATGACTGGATGTTCAACCCCGTGGCCGGCACCTACGTCGGCAAGGGTTCCGGCGGCCAGCTCTTCGACATCAACCCCCGTCTGGTGGAACTGGGCGAGGCGGCCAAGGTCGAGCTGGATGCCGAGAAGCGTGCCGAGCTCTACAAGGAGTTCTGGCAGATCGCTCAGGATGAGGCTTACGTCATCTCCATCTTCCATCGCTACAACGCCTACGGCGCCAACAAGCTCCTGAACGTCAAGCTCTACACCACCTACTACTACCTCTACGACTGGTCCTGGCAATAATTTCGCAATAACCTGAACGCGGGTATCGGTGCGCACTGCGCGCCGATACCCGGAAAAAGCCGGAAGGGAGATTTACATATATGTTGGATATGCTCATTAAAAATGCTGAGGTTTTCGACGGTACCGGTGCAGAGAGCCGGGTGGTGAATGTCGGTGTTGCCGACGGGAAGATCTCTTATATTTCCGAGGCCGAGGCCGACGCCGTGGTGGTCATCGACGGCAGCGGGCTTTCTCTCGCCCCCGGTTTTATCGATGTGCATACCCATTCGGACACGCAGCTCTTCCTGGATCCCTCACGCTGGTGCAAGCTCAAGCAGGGCGTGACCACTGAGGTAGGCGGCCAGTGCGGCTGGTCTCCGGCTCCCTATTCCGCGTCTGCTCCGGCAGATTTCCGGGGCTATATATCCACCATCGGCGTACAGCCGGATCTGGAAACCTTTGCCGATGCCATGAACCATCTCGACACCCTGAAGGTCGGCACCCATCAGGCCACCTTTGTGGGCCACCACTATCTCCGCGGCAGCGTGGCGGGCATGGAAAACCGGCCCGTTTCCGCCAAAGAACTGGACCGCATGTGCGCTCTGGCTGAAGAGGCCATGCAGTCCGGCGCCATGGGCTTTTCCACGGGGCTTGTCTATGCCCCCGGCGTCTATGCCACCACCGACGAGCTGGCCGCCATCGCCAAAGTGGTGGGCCGCTACGGCGGCAAGTATACCACCCATATGCGCGATGAGGGCGACCACCTCATCGAGTCCGTGCAGGAAGCCATCCGCGTGGGCGCGGAAGGCGGCATTCCTGTAAACATTTCCCATCTCAAGGCGCTCTTTCCCCAGAACTTCCATAAGATCGATACCGTGCTGGAGATGATCGACAAGGAAAACGCCAAGGGTGCCCAGATCACCTTTGACGTCTACCCCTATGCCGCTTCCTCCGCCACGCTTCTCTCCACGCTGCCTCCCAGCTACCTGTCCCACGGTATGGACTGGCTCATCGAGCATCTGGAGGGCGAGGAGAATATTGAGGCCCTGCGGGAGGCCATCTACCACCCCACCGAAAGCTGGGAAAATCCCGTGGCCAAGATCGGTGTGCAGAACCACCTGATCTCCCGGGCCCTTGGCACGCCGGAGA
>SVLG01000113.1 GCA_015068055.1 Oscillospiraceae bacterium
CATGGCAGCGGGAGCAAAGCAGCCCGCGCACAGAATCAGCGCCAGAAGCAGCGTGATAAATCGTTTCATAGTCAGAACCTCGCTTAGGAAAAAGTTTTACTTCTGCTGCAGAGCCCTTTCCAGCCAGACACAGGCCACGTCCATGGCGGCGTAGAGGCTGTCCTTTTCGCTCTTCTTCACCACCCGGTCACGGCTCTTCACCGCGGGGTCGGTAAGCTGCAGCTGCACGGAAACCTTGCTGGCGCTCTTGAGTTCGCCTTCGCTTCCGTCACTGGGGGAGACAGGCTTGGTATCCAGAATCTGCATCATGATGATGTACTTATCAGACATGCTGCCGTAGTAAAGAATGTTGTCCTTACGGCGCAGGGGACGACCCTTATATTCAAGTTCCTTTTTCATACTTAAACTCTCACCTTTCAAAATGTAATCAAAATGTAACATATTGTTCTCTGTTTGTCAACCCAAGAAGTGCCGAAACTGCCATGGAAGGAAGAAATTACCATAAAAACAGCGGGGTTTTTGGCCCCGCTGCTTGAAAAAACGCAGGTTTTCTCTTGTTATCACTCTTTGACGCTTTCGATAAGTCCCGCGGCAAGACCGGCGATTCCCTGAATTTCGGAGGGGATGATGATCTTGGTGGCCTTGCCGTCGGCCGCGGCGGCGAAGGCTTCCAGACTCTTGAGCTGGATGATGGCGGCGGTGGGGGCAGCCTCGTTGAGGAGCTTGATACCGTCGGCGGTGGCCCGCTGCACGGTGAGGATGGCCTCGGCCTCGCCCTCGGCCTCCAGAATCTGCTGCTGCTTCTTGGCGTCGGCCCGGAGAATGGCGGATTCCTTTTCGCCCTCGGCCTCCAGAATGGCGGCGCGTTTTTCGCCCTCAGCCCGGAGAATGGCTTCACGGCGCTCACGCTCGGCCTTCATCTGCTTTTCCATGGCGTTCTGGATTTCCTTGGGGGGCAGGATGTTCTTCAGCTCCACACGGTTGACCTTGATGCCCCAGGGATCGGTGGCCTCGTCCAGAATGGCGCGCATCTTGGTGTTGATGACATCGCGGCTGGTAAGGCACTGGTCCAGCTCCAGATCGCCGATGATGTTACGCAGAGTGGTGGCGCTGAGATTTTCGATGGCCACCAGAGGCTGCTCAATTCCGTAGGTATACTGCTTGGGGTCGGTGATCTGGAAATAGACAACGGTGTCAATCTGCATGGTGACGTTGTCCTTGGTGATCACGGGCTGGGGCGGGAAGTCCACCACCTGCTCCTTGAGGGAGACGATCTTGGCCACGCGCTCGATAAAGGGAATTTTGAAATGGATACCCACCTCCCAGGTGGTGGTGTACTTACCCAGACGTTCAATGACAAAGGCACGAGCCTGCTGCACCACGCGGATATTGCGGATCAGGGTGATGAGCACAAAGGCAATCAGAACCAAAAGTGCAATAAGTTCCATAATATATCCTCCTTAAACTTTCTTGACAATCAGTTTTACGCCGCGGATCTCCAGCGCCTCCACGCGCTCGCCCATGGCGATGACATCGTCATCGGCGCTGCGGGCGGTCCAGACCTGCCCGTCTACCTTCACCGCGCCGGTGGCGGCGACGTTGTCAACGGTTTCCGTGACAATGCCGATGCGGCCAAGGACGCGGTCGGCGTTGGTGGGCTCCTTTCTGGCGTTGATAAACTTTTTGGCCAGGGGCCTGGTCAGCAGCAGGGCCGCAACGGATACCACAAGGAACCAGACGATCTGAAGCCAGATGGGACCGCGGAGCCAGGCGGTCAGCAGTGCGGCCGCACTGCCCAGTGCAAACCAGATGCAGGTAAGTCCTGCCGTGGCGGCTTCCACCACAAGAAAGAGAATGATGGCGGCGGTCCAGAAAATTACTGTGCTCTCCAAAAGCAGTACCTCCCTTTCATAGTTTCTGATTGATAAGTTTATCATAACTTCCCTCCCCCTTCAATATGCGCCTGTAAAAATTCTGTAAACACCCTTTACTTTTACACTTTAAAGATGTAATATGTGATGAGAATACTTAGTGAGGTGTACCGATGAACAAACACATTCGTAAGCCCCGCAATAAAGACATGTATCGGGCCATCCTGACGCTGAAGACCGAGGAGGAACTGATGAAGTTCTTCGACGATCTCTGCACCGTGTCGGAGCTCCATGCCATGGAGCAGCGTTATCAGGTGGCGGTGCTGCTGGACAAGGGCCTTATTTATAATGACATTCTCGAGGAGACCGGTGCCTCCAGCGCCACCATCTCCCGGGTGAACCGCTCGCTGCAGTACGGCGCCGACGGCTATGCCATCGCCTTTGGCCGGCTCAAGGCCATGGATGCGGAAAAGGCGGAGGCGGAGGCATGACGGCCTACGGCCCTCTGGCCCACGGTTACGATGCCCTTACGGGCGATGTGCCCTATAATGCGTTTGCAGACTGGTACGAAACGGCCTTCGCCCGTAAGGGCGGGGCCGTGCAAACCGTTCTGGACCTGGGCTGCGGCACGGGGACGCTGTCCCTGATTCTGGCAGAGCGCGGCTATGAAATGATCTGCACCGATGCCAGCGCTGAAATGCTTTCCGTTTTCCAGCAAAAGCTATGGGATCTCCCGGAAGGGGTGCAGCGGCCCATGCTTCTGTGCCAGCGCAGCGAGGAGCTGGATCTCTACGGCACGGTGGACGCCTGCATCTGCTCGCTGGACGGCATGAACTATCTGGCTCCGGAGATCCTGCCGGAGGTGTTCCGGCGGCTGCGGCTCTTTATTGCCCCCGGTGGCCTTCTGGCCTTCGATTTCCTGTCCCCGGCGCGGCTGCGCTCTTTGGACGGACAGTGCTTCGTGGATGAGGATGAGGGGCTTTTGTGCCTGTGGCGGGCCAGCGTGGAGGAAAATGCCCTCCACTACGGCATGGATATTTTCCGCGCCCAAAAGGGGCTCTGGCGGCGGGAGCAGGAGGAGCATACCGAGTACATCCACGAGCCGCAGTTTTTGGCGGAGCTTCTGGAGCAGGCGGGCTTCGGCAGCATCGAACTTCATACAGACGGCCCCCAGCATGAGTCCGGGCGGCTTTACTATACGGCAATACGCCTTTCGTGAAGGAGAACAAATATGGGTGAGATCATTCGCGCCGTGGCCGATGAAGGTACGGCGAAAATTTCCGTTATATATGCACGCGATGTGGTGGAGCGGGCCAGAG
>SVLG01000028.1 GCA_015068055.1 Oscillospiraceae bacterium
CGGGTGTTTCCTTGGCACGCTCTAAGGGATTCGAACCCCTGACCTTCTGGTCCGTAGCCAGACGCTCTATCCAGCTGAGCTAAGAGCGCATTTCCTTAACGCTCAGACATAGTAACACAGCCGGATTGAAAAAGCAAGCCCTTTTTGAAATTTTTTTCTTTTTTATCGGAGCATGTCGCTGAAGCCGTCAACAACGTTGCCCATGCTGCGGAGACAGCGGCCCACGGTGCTCTTGCCGCAGTCCTTATTGCCACGATTTCGCGGGGAGATCAGCATGCCGATGGCGCTGCCGGCCACCAGACCCATGCCCATGCCGCTGTAAAATCTGTTGCTCATCATGTCTTTACCCTCCTCATCAAAAGATGTGAGGGTAGTATGCCTCATTTGCAGACGAAACAGTACCATTCCTCCTGAGAATATGTGCCTTCAATGGTAAAGCCGTTTTTAATGAGGGCGGCGCGGACCTCGTCCTGACGGCCTTCGATGATGCCGGAGGTCACGAAAACGCCGCCGGGAGCCATGAAGCGCCGCACCGTGGCCGAGAGGGGGATGATCACGTCGGAGACAATGTTGGCCATGACGATCTCGTAGCCATCACCCAGCATCTTCCGCATACCCTCGTCGCTGATGACATCCCCGGCGTAGACCTGAAAACGGTCCTTGCCAATGCCGTTGAGAGCAGCGTTGGAGAGGGCCACATCCGGAGCCTTGGGGTCGATATCACAGCCCACGGCGCTCTCGCAGCCGAGAACCAGCGCCCCGATGGCCAGAATGCCGCTGCCGCAGCCCAGATCCAGTACCCGCTTGCCGCAAAGCTCAAACTTTTCCAGCTGTTCCAGGCACATGCGGGTGGTGGCGTGGCTGCCGGTGCCGAAGATAAGACCGGGATCCAGCCGCAAAGCTGTACGGCCATCCTCGCTGGCCTCCTCCCATTCGGGTACCACCAGCAGCTTCTCGCCGACGGGGATGGGCTTATAGTATTCCTTCCAGTTGTTTTCCCAGTCCTCATCGCGGATCATGGTGGTTTCTACCGGGAAACCCGCAGCGCGGACGGCATCGAGGATGCCATGGCCTTCCTCATCGTCACCCAGCCAGAATTTTACCCGGGATACGCCTTCAAACTTCTTTTCCAGCTCCTCGTCCACATAGTCCCAGTACTGGTGGTTGTTTTCCAGAAAATTTTTAAAGTCCTCCTCGTTTTCCACGGACATACCGCCCACGCCGAGAGCCGCCAGCTGATCGCAGACGCTGTCCGTATCGTTTCCGCAGGAGAGAGTGCATTCGATCCATTCCATAGAATTTTTCACCTCGTGGACAGTTTATCCGCCTTTTGCGCCGCTGTCAAGGAAAGCTCTTGCAGTTTGAGAGCTAATCTGCTATCATAATACATTAATTAAAAAGTAAAATACGAGGAAAATAATGAAATACAGTAAATGGAAGGTGCCGTCCGCACCTCCCGTGATCCCTGCCGACCTGCTGCGGGCCGGTTGTACGCCGCTTTTGAGCGCCGTGCTGGAGCTGAGGGGTCTGGGCGGTCTGGACGACGCGGAGCGTTTTCTTCTGGGCGGGGCAGAGACCCTGCACGACCCTTTGACGCTGGAGGACGTGATCCCCGCGGTACAGCGCCTCACCCGGGCCATCGAGCAAAAGGAGCATATCGCCGTCTACGGCGACTACGATGTGGATGGTATCACCTCGGCTTGTCTCCTCACCGACTATCTCCGTTCCCGTGGTGTAAACTGCGAGACCTATATCCCCAACCGACTGGGCGAAGGCTACGGTCTCAATAACGATGCCATCGACTATCTGGCCTCTCTGGGCGTCACGCTGATCGTCACGGTGGACTGCGGTGTGACCAGTCTGGAGGAGACGGATTACGCTAACTCCCTCGGCATCGACATGATCATCACGGACCACCATGAGTGTCGGGAGACGCTGCCCGATGCCGAGGCAGTGGTGGACCCCAAGCGCAGCGACTGCCGCTATGCCGGTACCGGGCTTGCCGGTGTGGGCGTGGCCTTCAAGCTGGTTTGTGCGCTGGAGGGGAATACCGAGCGGATGCTGGATCGCTACGGCGATTTGTTGGCCGTGGGTACCGTGGCGGACGTGATGCCCGTCACCGGGGAGAACCGTTATATGATCCAGCGGGGTCTGCAGAAAATCGCCGGCGGCTCCTGCCGTCCGGGGCTGCTGGCGCTGATGGAGGAGGCTGGCGTGGCGGATAAGCGGATCGGTGCCGCCACCATCGGTTATTCTCTGGCGCCCCGCATCAATGCGGCCGGCCGGCTGGGTGATACGGACATCGCTGTGGAGCTGCTGCAGACCAGGGACCGCCGCCGGGCCGAGGAACTGGCCCGGGCTCTCTGCCAGCGCAATCGGGAACGGCAGGAACTGGAACTGCAGATCTGGCAGGACGCCAGAGCCCGGCTGGATGCTGAGCCCCCCCGGGGCCCCATCGTGCTGGCCCATGAGGACTGGCATCCGGGTGTCATCGGCATCGTGGCTTCCCGGCTTACCGACGCCTATTCTCTGCCTGCCATCATGATCTGTCTGGACGGCGAGAAGGGTAAGGGCTCCTGCCGCAGCGTGGGTGACTTTAACCTTTACGAGGCGCTGACTGTCTGCGAGGATATGCTGGAAGGCTTCGGCGGCCATGCCATGGCGGCGGGGCTTACCATCCACCGGGATCGTGTGGATGAGTTCCGGGATAAACTGGCAGAATACTGGCATCAGCATCCCAGCGACTATGAACCGGCGCTGGAGGCCGACCTCTGGGTGACGGATGCGTCTTTGCTGGAGATGGACTGCGTGGAGTCTCTGGACTCACTGGAGCCCTGCGGCAACGGCAACCCAAGACCTCTTCTTTACATGGAAAATGCCCGGCTGGAGAGCGTTACCCCCATCGGCGGCGGCAAGCATCTGCGGCTGCGGCTGCAGAAATTTGACCGAAGCTACGATGCGGTATTCTTTGGCCAGACGGTACAGGAACTGGGTGTCCGTGTCGGCCAGACGGTGGATATAATCTTTGCGCCGCAGATCAATGAATTCCGTTCCCGGCGCAGCGTGCAGCTGGTGCTCAGTGATCTCCGGGCACACCGGGGCTGACAAGAGGATAGAATGGTCGGGGACGACGATGCCCCGACCCTTGGCGTTTCTATTAATCAGGAGGCAAGAGAGACATGCCGGACGAACGCGTGGAACAAGTCTATAAGGAATTGACGGATACCATTCTGGAGCGTAATCCCGGGGTGGATCTCGGTCGTGTGCGGGCGGCTTTCGAGCTGGCTGACCGCGCTCACAGCGGCCAGACCCGGCGGGAGGGTTCGCCCTATGTGACCCACTGCGTCGCTGCCGCCCAGATCTGTGCGGAAATGGGGCTGGACGAGGACAGCATCGTGTCTGCACTCCTCCATGACACCATTGAGGATACCACCTTTACCCACGAAGACATTGCCCGGCAGTTCGGCAGCACCGTGGCGGACATTGTGGAGGGGGTTACCAAGCTCACCCGGGTGAAGTTTACCAGCCGCGAGGATGAGCAGATGGAGAACCTGCGCAAGATGCTCCTGGCCATGGCCAAGGACATCCGCGTTATCCTCATCAAAATTGCCGACCGCCTCCACAATATGCGTACCATGGACTTCATGCCGCCTCAGAAGCAGCTGAAGAAGTCCCATGAGACCATGGAAATCTATGCACCCATTGCGCACCGCCTTGGTATGCAGAAATATAAGCTGGAACTGGAAGACCTCTCTCTCAAATATCTGGACCCCGACGGCTACAACGAGATCATGGGCTACCTGAGTTCCCGCTGCATGGCCATGGACCAGTTCATGCACGTGGTGCGCCGCCGCATTCTTCAGCGTCTGGAGGACTGCGGTATCCAGGCCACCGTACACAGCCGCATCAAGCATACCTACAGCATTTACCGGAAGATGTACGCCCAGCGCCGGGATGTGGATGAGATCATGGACCTCTGCGCCTTCCGCGTCATTGTGGACAGCATCTCCGACTGCTATAACGTTCTCGGCCAGATCCACGATATGTTCCGGCCTGTGCCCGGCCGATTCAAGGACTATGCCGCTACGCCCAAGCCCAATGGCTACCAGAGTGTACACACCACCGTCATCGGTGAGGAGGGTCAGCCTTTCGAGGTGCAGATCCGCACCTGGGAAATGCACCGGGTAGCGGAATACGGCGTTGCCGCCCACTGGAAGTATAAGTCCGGTGAAGAGGGCGTTAAGGAAGGCGACGAGGAGAAGTTCGCCTGGATCCGCCGCCTGCTGGAAGCGCAGCAGGATACAGATGCCCAGGACTTTGTCCATGAACTGAAGATGGATATGTTCAACGACGACGTATTCGTCTTTACCCCTCAGGGCGATGTTATTAACCTCCCCGCTGGGGCTACCCCCATCGATTTTGCCTACAACATCCATTCCGCCATCGGCAACAGCATGACCGGCGCCAAGGTCAACGGCCGCATCGTGCCTTTTGACTATCAGCTGAAAAACGGTGAGATTGTCAGCATCATCACCTCCAAATCCGCCCCCGGTCCCAGCCGCGACTGGATGACCCTCGCCCGTTCCAACGCCGCCCGCACCAAGATCCGCCAGTGGTTCAAGAAGGAAAAGCGGGAGGAGAACATTGAGCAGGGTAAGAGCATGTTCGAGGCCGAACTGCGCCGGGCCGGGCTTACCGCCGCCTACCTCGGTGACGAGGAGATCGTGGCTCAGTCCCTTAAACGGCTCTCCTTCGACGATATGGACGACATGTACGCCGCCATTGGCTACGGCGGGCTTACCAGCACCCGCGCGGTGAACCGCTTCAAGGATGAGGTGGCCAAAGCCGCCCGTCAGGAGAGCAAAAAGACGGCGCTGGACCGCATCAATGAGGCGGCCGAGCGCCGGGCGCAAAAGAGTGTCAAGGCCGTACAGGGCGTACTGGTGGAGGGAATTGACAACTGTCTCATCCGCTTCTCCCGCTGCTGTACGCCCGTTCCCGGGGACGAGATCATCGGCTTTATTACCCGTGGCGAGGGCATCGCTGTCCATCGCTGCGACTGTATAAACTACCTGAACGCCATGCGTCAGGGTGGGGAACAGGGACGCTGGATCCCTGTGGAGTGGGCCCAGCAGCCGCTGGACACCTATACCACCTCTTTGAAAGTCATTGCCAACGACCGCAAGGGTCTTGTTATGGATGTGGCCACCGTGCTGGCTGCGCTGAACGTGAAGGTCAGCGCCCTCAACGCCCGCTCCCTGCCCGGCGGCAAGGCCGTGGTGAGCATTACCATGGAGATGAAGGACCTTTCCACCCTGACCCAGCTGAGCAATCGTCTTCTGGGTCTGCGGGATGTGCAGGAAATCCAGCGCGGCGGATAAAAGCGAAAGGACAACATAAAAGATGCGTGCTGTATTGACAAGAGTAAAGAGCGCCAGTGTGCGCTCTACGGAAACCGGCGAGCTCTGGGGTCGGTGCGGTCGGGGCTTCCTGGTGCTGCTGGGTGTCCATACCGAGGATACGGAGCGGGAGGCCGAGCGCATCGCCGACAAAATCTGCGGTCTGCGTATCTTCGAGGACGAAAACGGTAAGATGAACCTTGCCCCTTTGGACGCCGGTGCCGGAGAACTGCTGATCGTCAGCCAGTTTACCCTCTGGGCCGACTGCCGGAGCCGCCGCCCCGGTTTTACCCGGGCAGCCCGGCCGGACACCGCCATACCTTTATATGAAAGGGTAGTGGAGCTTTGCCGGCAGCGGGGCTTCCGTGTGGAAACCGGTCGTTTCGGCGAGGATATGCAGGTGGAGAGCGTCAACGACGGACCTGTAACCATTATACTTGATACAAAGGAGCTTTGAACCATGCACATCAAGACACTTGAAGTCAGCTACTGCCAGACCAACTGCTACATCGTTTCTCCGGAGGAAGGCGGCCTTTCTGCCGTCATCGATCCCGGCGGGGACAGTTCCTATATTATGGATTATCTGGAAGGCCGCGGTCTGCGCTGCGGTGCCATCCTGCTGACCCACGGTCACTTTGACCACTGCGGTGCTGTGCATGAGCTTCTGGCGGAGCTGGGCGAGAACGTGCCGGTCTATGTCAACCGCCGGGACGTGAACGTGGAGATCGATCCCTCCGGCCAGTTCTTCCCCTTTGTCCCCACCGCCAACACCGTTTACGTGGACGAGGGTGACGAGATCAGCGTGGGTTCGCTGGTGTTTTCCGTGCTGGCCTGCCCGGGCCACACCCCCGGCGGCCTTACTTACCGCATCGGTGACAGCCTCTTTACCGGCGACAGCCTTTTTAAACTCAGTGTCGGTCGTACGGACTTTCCCGGCAGCAGCTCCCGGGCCCTGCGTCTGACGCTGGAGCGGCTGCGGGATATGCAGGGTAACTTCGACGTCTATCCCGGCCACATGGATGCCACCACGCTGGATTTTGAACGACGCTTCAACCCCTTTATGCAAAATCCCAGCTGGCTCTGACAAAAGGTAACAAATTCAACATCCCGTACCGAAGCGGCACAGCCTGCGGTGGTCCGGGATGTTTTTCCTTTAAAATTATGTCTACCAATGGCCGATTATGGGGAAAACGAACGCTTTTTTGGAAGAATTTGTGAAAGTATACGAAAAAGTACCCTTAAATTTTGGCGGTTTTTTCAGGAATATCTTCTTGCGAAAAATCCCGGATAGTGCTATAACTAAGATACAAAATGTTACAAGTTATTACAGCACTTGTCAGGAGGTAGGAAATATGAAGAAGATGAAGCGTCTCATCGTGCTTTGTCTCGTGGTGACCCTGTGCGTGGGTCTGGCGGTGCCCGCCATGGCGGCCAGTGCTTCCCAGGCGGAGGCCTATGTGACCCAGCTTTATAAGGGCCTGCTGGGCCGTGAACCCGAGGACGCCGGCAAGGTGACTTATATCAATCAGATCGTTAATAACGGTGCCAAGGCCGGTACCATTGCCGAGACCATCGCCGGCAGCGCTGAGTTCCGCGCCCGTATTCTCACCAACGAGGAATATGTTACCGCTCTCTACCGCGGTCTTTTCGGTCGTGAGCCCGATGCCAACGGCATGGCCACCTTCAAGGGTGCCCTGGATGTGGGCTATTCCCGCAACTGGGTCTTTGAGCAGATGCTCTCCTCTCTGGAGTTCACGCAGGTCTGCCTGAACTACGGTCTGCAGGTGGGTGCTGTCAGTGCCCCTGACAAGGCTCCTTCCGTCAACCAGACGCAGGTCAACAGCACCGCTGCTGCCGACTATGTGGATCGTCTCTATGTTCATCTGCTGGGCCGCAGCTCCAAGGACGACAGCGCTGCCGGGGCCTGGGTGACCAAGCTCACCAAGCGTGAGATGTCCGCTGCCGGTGTGGCCGCCAACATCGCTGCCAGCGCCGAGTTCAACGCCAAGAGCTATACCAACGGTGAGTTCGTGCAGAAGTCCTATCTGGCTCTGCTGGGCCGCAACGTGGACAGCGAAGGCTGGACCACCTTCATGACCCATCTGAATAACGGCAAGAGCCGCTCCTGGGTTTTCTCCAATATCTGCGCCAGCCCTGAGTTCCAGCGCCAGTTCGGTGAGCTCAACGCTGCCGCCGGCACCATCAACTCCGGCAGCTATGCCATCTCCGGCAACAATGTCAAGCGCGATGTGGCTGAGAAGTTTGTGAACCGTGCCTATCTGAACCTTCTCAACCGTTACCCCACTACCGACGATCTGGACCACTGGGTGGACATTCTCGTCAAGCGTGAGATGTCTGCCGCCGGTGTGGCCGCCAACATTGCCGGCAGCCCCGAGGCCCGCGCCATCGACCGTACCCGCAGCGACTTTGTCACCGCTGTTTACTGGACTCTGCTGGACCGCGCTCCCGACAGCAATGGTCTGGACAACTACACCACCGCTCTTACCAAGGGCTACAGCCGTTCCTGGGTCTTTACCAAGATCTGCGCCAGCGCTGAGTTCCAGAGCCGCAGCGAGTTTGCCGACATGAACGTCGTTCCCGGCTATCTGAATTCCGCCTCCTACAACATGGGCTAAGCGATTTATAAAATAAAAAGCTCCGGTATCGCCAAAGCGATACCGGAGTTTTTCTATGCACAAATTGCACGGCCACCGCAAAAATTGCGCAGCTTCCTTTTGGGGAGGCTGCGCTTTTCTTCATGTGTTCCGCGGAAAATCTGCAACTTATAAAATTTTTAAAAGTTTTTTGAGTTTGGCACAAAATTCGCACATATATAAGGCACAGGCACCGCGCGCTGCTGTCGTAGGACAGTAAATATAAAATTAGGAGGAAAAATCATGAAAAAGGCGATTATTATCCTGCTCGCGCTCGTTATGATGGCAGGCCTGGTCTTTGCAGGCTGTGGTCAGAGCGAGCCGGCTGAGTCTGCTCCCGCCCCGGCTCCCGCGGCTCCCGCAGACAATGCCGCCCCCGCTACCCAGGCTGTCAAGGAAGAAGGCAGCGAATACAAGGAAACCGTGTATACCGCTTTCAACCCCCTTGACACCACTGACCCCTATGGTTCCACCATTACTGCCCCTCAGATGCTCACCAACATGACCTTTGATACCCTGACTTATCTGGATGCCGACTCCGGCGAACTGCTGCCCGAACTGGCCAAGTCCTGGGAGGACGTGAGCGAGGAAGGCAACGGCGGTGCCTGGAAGGTCTACCTGGAGGAGGGTGTCAAGTTCCATAACGGAAACGACTTCACCGCCGAGGACGTCAAGTTCACCTGGGAGTACACCGCTCAGGGCGCCGGTAACGTTGTCAAGCCCAACGCTGCCTCCGCTTATGTTGAGTCCTACGAGATCGTGGACGACTACACCATCATCTTCCACCTGGTCAACCCCATGCCCGACTTTGCCACCTATCTGGAGACCAAGATCTACTCCAAGACTGCCTTTGATGAGCTGGCTCCTGAGGAAGCCTGGGCCATCGGCACCGGTCCCTACTACTACGACACCGAACTCAGCAAGACCGGCGTGCAGTATGCCGTTACCCGTAACGAGGATTACTGGAGAGGTCTTGACGCTTACCCCACCAAGCACATCGTTATCAAGGAAATCGCTGACGTGAACACCCGCGTGGCGGCCCTCATCGCTGGCGAAGTTGACTTCCTCTTCGACGTGGCCCCCTCTTCCTACAACACCGTCAGCAACAGCTCCGGCATCGAAGTTGCCACCCGCAGCGGTGCCAACTCCTACTACCTGGGCTTCAACTATGCCAATCCTCTCTTCAGCGATGTTGATGTGCGTCGCGCCATCGGCATGGCTATCAACAAGGAAGACATCGTGAACGTCGTCTTCGAAGGCGGCATCGGCGGCACTGCCAACAACAACTTCTGCGTTCCCACCGGTCTGGGCTACTCCGAAGTCGACTACATCCAGTACGACCTTGAAAAGGCCAAGGCTGAGTTTGAGCGCCTGGGTCTGACCGGCAAGCACCTTGTGCTGGTGGGTACCACCGACCAGATCAAGTTCGCCGAAGTCTATCAGATGTGTCTGAACGCCGCCGGTCTGGATGTCGAGCTGAAGCAGGCCGACCCCGGCAACTGGTCCGCCTTTAAGGCCGGTCAGGAAGGCTACGATATGTTCGTTGACTACTGCGCTTACCAGGGCGCTCTGCTCTATAACTTCAACCGCTTCTACTACTCCGGCGGCTCCTCCAATGTCTACGGCTTCCAGAGCGATGAGTACGAGGCTCTGCAGGATGCTGTCAGCGCTGAGACCACCTGGGACGCCATGCTCGATAAGTTTGCGGATCTGCAGGATTGGGTTGCCTACAATGTGCCCGTGTTCCCCTGCGCCCGTAACAATATGATCTGGGCTTACAAGGACACTGTCGGTGGCATCCAGATGACTCCCTCCAACAACTACATCGATCTGTCGACTATTTACTGCGTAGAGTAAGACTAGAGCCAGTGCAGAGAAATAGCCGCGCGTCAGCGCGGCTATTTCTCAAAAAAGGAGCAGAATATGATTAAATACGTAGCAAGAAGAATCATAGAGATTCTTATTATGATGCTGGTGTTGTCATTCATCGTGTATGGAATTATGAGTATCACCGGCGACCCGGCCAGGACCCTTGCCGGCGAATATGCGACGGAAGAAGACATTGCCCAGCTTCGGGAAAGCATGGGTCTCAATGACCCCCTTGTTGTACGGTACGGAAGGTACATCTGGGGCGTTTTCCACGGCAACTTCGGCACCGGGCTTTTTGGTGACGATGTTTTTGAAGAATTCTCCAACAGAATTGCTTATACAATCGAGCTTGCGATTGTGGCCATGGTCATTACCGTAATCATTGCCATTCCCCTTGGCATCATTGCCGCGGTGAAGCAAAACTCTATGGCCGACACGACGCTTTCCGTCATAGCTATGGCGGGCATTTCCATTCCCGGCTTCTGGCTGGGCCTGATCCTGATTATTATCTTTGCTGTTAATCTGCATTGGCTGCCCACCTCGGGTGCCACCGAAGGCTTCAAGAGCGTCATTCTGCCGGCGTTCTGTGCCGGATTCAGCAACGCGTCTCTCGTCATGCGTATGACCAGAGCCTCCATGGTAGAAAACCTTCATTCGGACTTTCTCCGCACGGCCAGAGCCAAAGGCGTCTCCGAGCGTTCCGTTATCCTCAAGCATACTCTGAAAAACGCACTGATTCCTATTATTACTATGGTTGGCAGCCAGTTCAGCATCCTGATGGGCGGCACGGTTGTTATTGAAAGTGTTTTCGCCTGGCCGGGCGTTGGCTACCACCTGATCTCCAGTATCCGAAGCAACGACTACAATATGGTAACCGGCTTTGTACTTCTGACGACCATTTTCATTGCCAGCGTATTGCTGCTGGTGGATATACTCTATGCGTTTGTTGATCCTCGTATCAAGGCGCGCTATACGGGAAGGTGATCGAATTGGCTAAAGAGAAAGAAAAATCTTATGTCGGACGCAGTCAGGCGTCCCTGGTCTGGCACCAGTTCAAAAAGCACAAGGGCGCCATGGTCAGTCTGGTGGTCTTCTCTCTGATCGTTCTGATGGCCTTCGCTGCCTATTTCATCTGGGACTACGATGCAGACATCTGCGCCATGAAGTCCAGCGAGCGACTGATCAGCCCCAATGCCGAGCATATCTTCGGCACGGACCATATGGGCCGCGATGTGTTTGCGCGCGTCTGCTACGGTGCCAGATATTCTCTGGTCATCGGCTTTACGGCGGTGCTTATCTCCATTGTCTTCGGCTGCACTCTGGGCTCCGTGGCCGGTTTCTACGGCGGCAAGGTGGAAGCGGTCATTATGCGAATTGTTGAGCTGGTGCTGATGATGCCGTCTCTGATGCTGGCCGTTGTCATCGTCGCGGTGGCTGGTGTAAGCACAACAAACCTGATCATTGCCCTCGGCGTTTCAACGATCCCGCATTTTGCGAGAAACGCCCGTGCTGCCGTTATGACGGTCTGCAACAACGAGTATGTGGAGTCCTCTCAGGCCATCGGTCAGTCCAAGCTGAAGGTTCTCTTTAAGCACGTCATCCCCAATGCCATGTCCCCCATGATCGTTCAGGCCACCACCCGACTGGGTGACTGCATCGTGTCGGCAGCGTCCTTCAGCTTCCTGGGTCTGGGCGTTCTTGCCCCCACCCCCGAATGGGGCGCCATGCTGTCCGACGCCAGAGCCTACATGTGGGAGCAGCCCTATCTTGTTATCTTCCCCGGCCTTGCCATTTTCGTTACGGTTCTTTCCATCAACCTGATCGGCGACGGTTTGCGGGATGCACTGGATCCTAAACTGAAGAGGTAATGCGGCATGAGTAATATTGAGAATGATAAGAAGAATATGGAAGAGGATATTCTGAAGGTATCCAATCTCCACATTAAGTTTGTTACGGACGATGACACCGTCTATGCCGTGAACGGGCTGAACCTGTCTGTCAAAAAGAAAACCACGCTGGGTCTGGTGGGCGAAACCGGCGCCGGCAAAACCACTACCATGCTCTCCCTCCTAGGTCTGGTTCCCAAGCCGCAGGGGTACATAACCGACGGCGAGATTCTCTTTAATGGCAAAGACGTCATGAAACTCAGCAAGAATGAACTCCGGGAGATGCGCGGCAAGGATATCGCCATGATTTTCCAGGACCCCATGACCAGCCTGAACCCCGTTATGACCATCGGCGAGCAGATTCAGGAAGCCATCGACATCCATGAGAACATCAGCAAGGCGGAGGCCGAGGCGAAGGTTAAGGAGCTGCTGGCCATGGTCGGCATCCCTCCGGACCGCTTTCACGACTATCCTCACCAGTTCTCCGGCGGCATGAAGCAGCGTGTGGTCATCGCCATCGCACTGGCCTGTCGTCCCGCCCTGCTCATCGCCGACGAGCCCACCACCGCGCTGGACGTTACCATCCAGGCGCAGGTGCTGGATCTTATGCGGGGTCTGAAGGAAAACATCGATATGGCCATGATCATGATCACCCATGACCTCGGCATTGTGGCGGAGACCTGCGACGAAGTGGCCGTTATGTACGCCGGTAAAATCGTGGAACGCGGCACGCTGCGGGATGTATTCAAGAACACCAAGCATCCCTATACAGAAGGTCTGTTCAACTCTCTCCCCAGAATGAATGACAAGAATTCCAAACTGATCCCCATCAAAGGACTGATTCCCGATCCGACGATCGAGTACAAGACCTGCGCCTTTGCGGACCGGTGCAACTATGCCACCGAGCGCTGCTTCAAGGAACCGGTTTCCGAGCGCGTCTTCAGCGACACGCACAGCGCCCTCTGCATTCGTTATGACGAGCCGGACTTTGCTATTCAGGGAGGGTGTAACTAATGGGTGAAGTTATTCTTGAAGTTAAGAACTTAAAAAAATACTACAATACCCCCAAGGGCAGCCTGGCGGCGGTGGATGATGTCAGCTTTACGCTGGAAAAGGGCAAGATCCTTGGCGTTGTGGGCGAGTCCGGCTGCGGCAAGAGTACCATCGGCCGCACCATCGTCCGTCTCATCGAGCCCACCTCCGGCGAGGTCCTCTTTGAGGGCAAGAACATCTTTGATCTGAAGTCCAAGGAGATGAAGGAACTGCGCAAGGACCTGCAGATCATTTTCCAGGACCCCTATTCCGCCCTTGACCCCCGTATGTCCGTGCATCAGCTGATCGAGGAACCCCTGCTTCAGAGCAAGGAGTACAAGACCAAGAAGGAGCGCGAGGAGCGCGTTCTGGAACTGATGGAGATGGTGGGTCTTGCCAAGCGTCTGTACAATGCCTTCCCCCACGAGCTGGACGGCGGCCGCAGACAGCGCATCGGTATCGCCAGAGCCCTGGCCAACAACCCCAAGCTCATCGTCTGCGACGAGCCGGTGTCCGCGCTGGACGTTTCCATTCAGGCGCAGATCCTGAACATCCTGAAGGAACTGCAGGAGAAGTTCGGTTTCACCTACATCTTTGTTACCCACGACCTTTCCGTGGTGTATTACTTCTCCGATGAAATCGCGGTCATGTATCTGGGCAAGATGGTGGAGAAGGCCAGCGCCGAGGAACTCTTTGCCAATCCTTTGCACCCCTATACCCAGGCGCTGCTCTCCGCCATTCCCTCCACGGACATCGACCACAAGGGCGACCGGATTCTGCTGAAGGGCGAGGTGTCTTCGCCCATCAACCTCCCCAATGAGTGCCGCTTTGCCAAGCGCTGCAACCATTGCCACGAGGACTGCACCAAGCGTCCCTACCCCGATCTTGTGGAAGTAAGACCCAATCACTTTGTTGCGTGCCACTATCCTTTGATCAAAACGGAGGACTGAGACATGAGTAAGCCATTGGATGGAATACGGGTAGTTGAGCTGGCAGACTTTGTCTCCGGCCCGGTTTCCTGCCGACTTCTGTCGGATTTGGGCGCCGATGTCATTAAAATCGAACATAGCGCCGGCAATACCTGGAGACGATACACCGTTGACCACAATCCGGAGGCATTCAGCGCGGAAGAAAACCCCGGCTTTGATATTTTCAATACGGGCAAAAGACATATTGTACTGAACCTGAAAACGGCCGAAGGCCAGGAAATTTTCCACAGGCTTCTTGCCACGGCGGATGTGTTTGTTTCAAACCTCCGTCTGAAGGCTCTGGAGCGTCTGCATCTGGACTGGGAGAGTCTGAAGGACAGGTATCCGACACTGATTTACGGCCTGGGTCTGGGCTACGGAGAAAAGGGCCCGGATGCCGATAAGCCGGCCTTTGACAACACGGCTTTCTGGGCCAGATCCGGTCTGCTCCGGGGAACGGCCCCCCTGCGCGACGATTACCAGCCCACTTTTCCTCCCTCCTCCATGGGCGATATTTTCACGGCCATGACGCTGGTGGCCGAGGTCTGTGCGGCGCTCCACAACCGGAACAGGACCGGCAGGGGCGACTATGTCCGCTCGTCTCTTTTCCATAACGGCATTTTCGCCGTGAGTACCATGCAGATCATGACGCAGAAGGCCAGCGGCGTTGTCTATCCCCGTTCCAGAGCCTCCATGGGCATCTGCAGCGGCGATTATCAGTGCAAGGATGGCCAGTATCTGTTTCTGACGGCGGGCTATGCGGACAAGCTGCTGCCCCGGGTGTTTGCCATGGTGGGCCGGGAGGATCTCATCGGCGATCCCCGCTTTGCCACCAACGAGTCCCGGGCGGAAAACTGCGAGGAGCTTCATGAGATCATGAAGGAGGCCATGCTCACCAGAGATTACGACGAATGGATCGAGATCGCCAGAGAACTGGACATTCCCATGGAAAAGCTCCGGACCTTCGCGGATGTTTCCGAGGATGAGCAGGCCCTTGTCAACGGCTATATTCAGGACGTGGTCTATGCGTCCGGCACCAAATTCAAAATTGCCTCCAGCCCCATCGAGATGGACTCGGTGGGTCCGCTGGAAACAAAGCCCACCAGAGCCATCGGCGCCGACACGGTGGAGGTGCTTACGGAGCTTGGCCTTACGGCAGAGGAACTGGCACAGTACAGAGCCAATGGCATCATAAACTGAGCTTTGTTCTGCTTAGTATTTGATAGGAGATTAAAGCATGGTAAAGAATGTTTCTGTTATCGGCGCGGGCAACATGGGCCAGCAGATCGCGATGAACGCAGCCATCACGGGCTTTCATGTTCATGTTCACGACTCCAATCCCGAGATGCTCAAAAAGATGCAGACCTTTAAAACGGAGTATCTGGCCGGACGCGTACAGAAGGGACGGCTTACCCGGGAACAGGCGGATGCGGCGGCGGAGCGTCTCGTGATCGAAGCCGATTTTGAGAAGGCGGTCTCTGATGCCGATCTGGTGATCGAGGCGGTCATTGAGCTGCTGGAGGTCAAAAGGGACGTTTTCAAAAAGCTGGACGAGGTATGCCCGGCCCATACGATTCTGACCACCAACAGCAGCTACATCTGCAGTTCGGAAATCGCCGGGGCCACCGGGCGGCCGGACAAGGTCTGCAATATGCACTTCTTCTTCCCGGCGCTGGTTATGAAGCTGGTGGAGATCGCAAAGGGTCCGGAAACCTCCGACGAGACCGTGGCCGCTGTGTACGAAGCCAGTGAAAAAATGGCCAAGGTCCCCATTGTGCTGAACCGCGAAATTCCCGGCTTCATCGTCAACCGGCTGACGGAGATGTACACCCACGAGGCCTATAAGCTGGCAGACATGGGCATCGCATCCCCGGAGGACATCGACAAGGCGGCCAAGTACGGTCTGGGCTACCCCAAGGGGCCCTTTGAACTGGCTGACCTGACCGGCATCGATCTGGCCTATAAGATTTACTGCGACCGCTACAGCAAGTCCGGCGATCCTGCCGACCTGCCCGGCGTTTTGCTGTCCAGGCATTATCACGCCGGTGAATACGGTGTGAAGACCGGCAAGGGCTTTTACGATTATTCCGGGAAAGATGAGTAAGCATGATGAGGGAACGAAAAGTCGTATTTGTTGACGGTGTCCGCACCGGCTTCGGCAAGATGGGCGGAACGCTGCGGGATCTGCCCGCGTCCACTCTGGCGGGTAAGGCTATCAAAGGTCTGCTGGACAAAACGGGTATTCTGGAGCGCGCCGGGGTCGACGCCGTGTTTGCGGGTTCGGCCATGAACGACTGCCAATGTTATAACGCGGCGCGGTATGCGTCCCTTTCGGCAGGGCTTCCCTATGAGACCTCGGCGAGCTTTATCGAAATGCAGTGCGGCTCCGCCATCGATGCCATCAATCACGCGGCCTGCAAAATCCTCTGCGGCTGCGCGGATATCATCATCGCCGGCGGCATGGAGTCTCACAGCCAGGCGGTTGCCAAATTCAGCATGGCTGTGCCGCCCTACCGGCAGCAGTCCCCCACGGCCATCCGTCAGCGGGGCACCCCGGTGGACGAGGACGACATCAGCATGATCGAGATCAATGAGCGCATGGCCCAACGCTGGCATATTTCCCGGGAGGCCAGCGACGAGTTTGCCCTGCGCAGCCAGCAGCGGGCCGACGCGGCCATTGCCAAAGGGTATTTTAAAGAGGAGATCGTTCCCGTTGTCATCCCCGGGGGCCGCAAGAAACCGGACATCGTCTTCGACTATGACGAGCATGTGCGTCCGGGCACCACGCTGGAAGGCCTTGCCAAGCTGCCGCCTATCCTGCAGGGCGGTGTGACCACCGCGGGCAGCGCCTCCGGCTTGAATGACGGTGCCGCCTTTGTGCTGATGATGACGGAGGAAAAGGCCAGGGAACTGGGCTACAAACCCTATGCCGCCTGGGTCATGGGTGCGGACTATGGTGTGGATCCCAAGTACATGGGCATCGGCCCTGCTTTTTCCAATATGCTGGCGCTGAAGCGGGCGGGCCTGCGCATGGAGGATATAGATGTCTTTGAGTGCAACGAGGCCTTTGCAGCCCAGAACCTCAGCGTTATCCGGGAGATGGAACGGCAGTCCGGCGTGCGCATCGATATGGAAAAATGGAATCCAAACGGTGGTGCCATCGCCTTTGGTCATCCCAACGGTGCGTCCGGGGCCCGTGTCTGCATGTTTGCCATGCGTGAACTGGAACGGCGCGGCGGCAGATACGGCATCTTTTCTTCCTGCTGCGGCGGCGGTTTGGGTGTGTCCACAATCATTGAAAATCTCAGATACTGAGGAAAGCGCCGGGCGGGCAGACGCCCGCCCGGCGGCGTTACGAAAGGAATGGAGACAGGTAGCTGATGCCCTGTTGGGATTGACCGGCGGGCAGTAAAAAACAGTGGGAGCGTTGCACAGACCAGGGCGAGGTATTTGTGCTTTCTTTCGATGTTGTCAAAGTTTTTGCGCATGGCTTGGGGGATATTGCAGCATCCGTTCAGCTATAGGCTTTAATCGTTTTGTGGACTGTTCCGCAGACCGCCCGCATGACATTTGTTAGATTGTTCGTTGGTTCAATCCGCCTGGATCCGTTTTGCTTCTTCACCGGATTGGGCCACGGCATCAGCTATCTGTCTCTGTTCCTTTTTCACCAACTTTCTCCACGCGAGAACGAGGTACCCGTTTCGGGTACCCCGTTCTTCTTATTTTCGGCTTCTGGCCGGGGGGATCCCCAACGCCAGCCGGTATTTGGCTACGGTGCGCCGGGGAATGCCCAGCTTTTCGGCAATGGCCGCGTCATCCAGCGGCGGAGAGAGCGCCGCCAGTTCCCGGATGCGTCGGTGGAGTTCGTCCACGCTGCGTCCGCTGTGGGGCTTGCTGAGGAAGGAGCGGAGGGGGCGGCTTCCCTGTTCCAGAGCCACGATCTTCCCTTGTACCACCCGGCTCACCGTGGATACGCTGAGCTTCGTAGCGGCGGCAATGTCCTCCAGCCGCAGCGGCTTCAGCGGTTCCGCCGGATCCAGGGCGTTTTCCCGTTGTACATCCAGTATATACGCCGTCACAGCAAAGACAGTGCGCCGATAGAGCTGTACGTTGTCAAGAAGCATGGCGGCCTCCTGCCGACGGCTGCGTATCCATGCGGCGGCGGCATCGTCGGCCTCAAGCTCCAGCTCATAGCTGCAGCTGCGCAGCCGCTCGGCAAGGGAACGGGCCGGGCGAAGCTCCCAGCCGTTTGCGCCCCATGCGGCGTAGATATCCGGCCGTACATAAACCGGTATTTCCGTATTTTCAAAAACAGAGCAGGGGTTCGGATCCAGCGCGCGGATCAGCGCGAAGCCGCGCTCCACATCCGCCGTGCTGCAGCCCAGGGCCCGGGCGATCTGCCCGACGCGCCCCGCTGCCATGTCTTCCAGATGTTCTTCGCAGATGCGGTACACATATGGATCGCGGCAGCCGTCCCGCCGCAGCTGCAGACTCAGTCGCTCACCCAGGTTCCGCGCGCCCACACCGGCGGGTTCCAGACTCTGTATCAGCGCCAGAGCAGCTTCCAGCTTCGCCTCCGGAAGGGAGAGCGCGGCAGAGAGATTGGTCAGGGAGGTGATGAGACTGCCGTGGGTGTCCAGCCAGTTGAGCAGCCGCAGGGCCAGCTCCCGCTGCTCATTTTCGGCGCGGCTCATACGAAGCTGCAGGGCCAGGTGGGTGTGGAGATCCATGTCCCGGCGGCGGCTGCGTGTCCGTTCCAGCAGGTTGTCGTTTTCTTCTTCACCCTGCGGTCTGCGGAGCCGCCGCCGGTAGCGGGCGTTTTCTTCTTCCTCCGACTCCTCCAGGGTGAGAAAAGGGTTTTCCTCCACAGCTTCCCGGAGGCGTTCCTCCAACTGCTCGGCATTCAGAGGCAGAAGGGAGAGAAGCTGCACGGTTTGCTGGGAAAGCTCCACGGAGGGAAGCAGCTGCGGATTTAGTCGTTTCCGGGCCATGCCGACCCTCCTTTCAATGCAAAAAATGCATAATAGCGCAAAATTTGCATATCTTTAAATCAATATCAAGAAATCTGCAAATTATGCAAAAAAATTTTTATGAAAAAATTGCGGTATATCAAGGCTTTTTTGGTATCTCTGACAGAAAGGCTTGAATTAGGCCGTGTTTTTGCATATATTATCAACAGAGCATGGTTTTTGCAAGTAAAAAATTTTACGGGACAGGAGGAAGCGGTATGCGGCGGACGGCACTTTTACTGGTCTTTCTTCTATTGTTTGCGCTGCTTCCGGCAGCGCAGGCAGACGCAGCGGAAATCCATGTGCGTGTGGGTGTGAATGTCAATCTGCCGCCCTATCAGTTTGTCAACGGGGAGGAGGGCATCGGCGGACTGCACATTGATATCATGAACGCACTGGCTGCTGAGAGTGGTCTGGTGGTGGAGTATGTGGCCTTTTCCAACACCTACGAGGCCATACTGGCTTTGGAGCGCGGGGAGCTGGACGCCGTGTTGGGTGTGCCTTCCGGCAAATACAGAAGCTACCCTATCACTACCAGCGAACCCATTAACACCGCCGACCTTTGCCTGCTGGCCCCGGCCGGCGTTGATGATGATAAGGTGGCCCGGGGTTCCTGGATCGTGCTGGAAAGTGACACCGTTGATAACTATACCCACATGGTGGAGCTGAGCTACAGCTACCTCCTTTTGAAGGACACGCAGATCAGCGCTCTGGCCGCCCTGCGTAAGGGCGACGCGGATATGCTCATCGGCGTGAAGGACTCGGTACTCTGGCAGATGCGTGAGCAGGAGCTGGAGGACGAGTACAGCATTATCCGTAACTATGTGGGTAACGTAGACTATCTCATTGCCGTAGCCCGCGAAGATACCTATCTTCTGGGACTGATCGACAGAGGTCTGACGCAGCTACGCTTCAATGGCCGTTACGAGGAGATTTATAAACTCTGGGGCGTAAAAGAGGACAACACCATGACGCTCCAGCGCTTCCGCCAGATCATGACGCTGGTGCTGATCGCGGCGGCGGTGGTGGGTGTATATCTGGCCTTCAACCTCCGCATGAAGCGCATTCTCAAGCGGCAGGTGGAAAAGCGGACGGAGGATCTGAACCGGGCCAACGAGACCGTCCGGCAGATGAATGTGGAGCTGCAGCAGAAGATCGTGCAGCATGAGACTTATAACCGGCTGCTGGCCACCATCGTGGAGGCCTCTCCCGCGGCCACGCTGCTGCTGGACAGCGACGGGCAGGTTCTCCACCGGAACCAGTACGCTGCCAGACTTATGGTCACGCTGGAGAGCGGCACGCTCTGCTGGCACGGAAAGGAGTACAGTTTTAAGGAGCTGCTGGCATTGCTGCAAAGGCCCGCGGCCCCGGTCCGGGTCGGCGGTCAACTGAGTTTCAGCGACGGGCGGGATGCTCCCCGGCGGTTGAAGTTCAGTACGCAGAAGCTGTACGAGGAAGGGGAGTACAGCCACTTCCTCTTTACCATGGAGGATGTCACCGCGGAGCTTCTGGAACAGGACGCGGAGTTTGAAAAGCGAAAGAACGAGGCTTTGAACCGCATGGTTGCCTCCATTGCCCATGAGATCAAAAACCCACTTACCACCATCAGTGCTGCCATCGGCATGGTGCGCAGCAAGCGAAACGATGACAGCTTTATCGACACCTTCCATCAGGTGGTTCCCGGCGAGGTGGATCGCATCAACCGTCTGGTGCAGAATCTGGTGAATTATGCCCGGCCCTCGGACAGTGCCTCGGCCACGCTGGAGCTGGCCGGACTCTGCCGCAGCGTGCTGCATCTGATGGAGTCGCTGGCCGCCAAAAACAATGTGGGGCTGCTGCCGGAGGTGGAGGAAGGCGTATTCATCGAGGCCAGCCGGGACAAGATGCAGCAGGTGCTGCTGAATTTGGTGCTGAATGCTCTGGAGTCCATCGACGCCAAACTGGATTACGAGGAAAACGAGAACTACGAACCCAGAATCATTCTGCGCTGCCGCCGCCGGGACGGTTTTGCGGCCATCACGCTGTGGGATAACGGTCTCGGCATGGATGAGGAACTGCGTAAGGCCTGTCTGCAGCCCTTCTACAGCACCAAAAGCGCCGGAACGGGGTTGGGTCTGCCGGTGTCGGCCAAGTATATCGGCGATATTGGCGGCACACTGAACATCGAAAGCGAGCCGGGCAGCTTTACCAGCATCACCATCCTGCTGCCGGAAAAAACCGAGTCCTTCCTGCGGGAAGAGAATACGGAGGACGGATATGAAGCCTAATATACTGGTACTGGACGATGAACAGGGCATTTGCCTTTTTCTCGCCATGTCGCTGGAGGATGATTACAGCGTTCTGACGGCCAATACTCCCTCGCAGGCCTATAGAATTCTGGAAAGCCAGCGCATTGATCTGGTGCTGGTGGATCTGATGCTGGGGCGCAAGAGCGGTCTGGATGTGCTGAAGGTCATCAGGGAAAAGTACCCCAAAGTGGCCGTGATCATGATGACCGCCTACGGCAACGTCAGTTCTTCGGTGGAGGCCATCAGGCTGGGCGCTCACAATTATCTCCAGAAGCCTCTGAACATTGACGAGCTGAAGGTCTTTATTGCGCAGGCTCTGGAGTTCCAGACCCTCAACCGCAAGGTGGAGGTCTACAGCGAGGAACTGCAGACCCGAAACAGCTATGCCAATATGGTGGGCCGCAGCCAGCAGATGCAGAAGGTCTACCAGCTTATCGACAAGCTCAAGCGGGTGGATACTGGCGTTCTAATCACCGGCGAGAGCGGCACCGGCAAGGAACTGGTGGCCCGGGCCATCCACTTTTCCGGAGACAGAAAGGATAAGCCTTTTATCACCACCAACTGCGCCGCCATCCCCGACGGACTTATGGAGGAGGAATTTTTCGGACATAAGAAGGGAACCTTTACCGGTGCCATGGCAGACCGGCAGGGCAAGCTGGAACTGGCCGACGGCGGTACCTTCTTTCTGGACGAGGTGGGCGAACTGTCGCTGGAGCTGCAGAGCAAGCTCCTGCGGGCCATTCAGGAAAAGGAGATCCGCCCCATCGGCGCGGCCAGTCCCCGGAAAATCGATGTACGATATATCGCAGCCACCAACCGGGATCTCTGGGAGATGGTGCAGGAGGGACGCTTCCGTCAGGATCTTTATTACCGGCTTCAGGTAGTGGAGATTCGTATGCCCCCTCTCCGGGAGCGGCAGCAGGACATCCCCCTTCTCTGTGAACACTTCCTGAAGCGGCTCAGCCGGGAGAAGGGCCAGATCGCCAGCACCCTCAGCAAGGAAGCGGAGGCGCTGCTGATGGGCTACAGCTACCCGGGCAATGTCCGTGAGCTGATCAATGCGCTGGAATATGCCATGGTCATATCCGACGGCCCGGTCATCGAGGTGGAGGATCTGCCGGAGAGCATGCGTCTGGGTACGAGGCGCAGCGCCGAGCCCGTCATGAGTCCGGAGGAGGCCGTAAAGGCATTTCTGGCCGGACTGACCATTAAGGATGTGGAGCAGCTCATGGTCAAGGCTGCGCTGGAGCGCTACCCCCAGTCCAAGCGCCGGGCTGCCGCCGCGCTGGGCATCAGCGAGCGGACGCTCTTTTACAAGATACAGGATTATGGACTTTGAAAAATGGACCCCTGCGGTAAAGCAGGGGTCCATTTCGCATATTGACGAAAAACTTTGCAGCGGGTATGATAGCTCAAAGCGCTGCCCGGAGGCTCTTTCTGGCTTCCAGCAGGGCGGCGGCGAAGCTGTCAATTTCCTCCTCCGTGGTGAAGCGGGAGAGACTGACCCGGATGGCCCCGTCGATGACTTTGGCGGGGAGGCCCATGGCCTCCAGCACATGGCTGCGCTTACCCCGCTTGCAGGCGCTGCCCTTGGAAACGTAGATATCCCTGGCTTCCAGCCAGTTCATCAGCACCTCGCTGCGGTAGCCGGGGAGGGAGAGACTCAGCACATGGGGAGCCCCGCCGCCGAGGATGACAGCCTCGGGGAGCTGGTCGATGCAGCGCTGCCGAAGGGCGGCCATGCGTTCCTGGGCCGCAGCGGCGTCTTTGCGGCCGGCCTCCGCCGCCGCACCGAAGGCAGCAATCTGGGGCAGGGCCTCCGTACCGGAGCGCCGCCCGTCCTCCTGCCCGCCGCCGAGAATGTAGGGGGCGAGCTTCAGTCCCTGACGGATGTAAAGGGCGCCGATGCCCTTGGGCGCATGGATCTTGTGCCCGGAAACGCTGATCATATCGGCCCCGAGCGTCTTTGCGCTGAAGGGGATTTTCAGAAAGGCCTGCACCGCGTCGGTATGCAGCAGGGCCTGGGAATTGGCTTCCTTCAATATCCGGCGCATGGCGGCAATATCCGTGATGGCTCCGGTTTCGTTGTTCACCATCATCAGCGAGACAAGGATGGTATCCGGCCGCAGCGCCTCCCGGAGGGCTTCCGCGTGGATGGCCCCATCCGCGCCGGGGGAGAGAAGCGTTACCTCAAAGCCCCGCTTTTCCAGTTCCTCCAGACTTTTACGGATGGCATCGTGTTCGGCAGTGGAGGAAATGATGTGCTTGCCCTTTCGCTCCATGGCTTTGGCCCCCATGAGGAGGGCCCAGTTGTCGCTCTCGCTGCCGCAGGAGGTAAAGACAATCTCTATGGGCTTGGCCCCCAGCGCGTCGGCAAGCTGCTTGCGGGCCTTGTCCAGCACGGCTCTGGCCTCCCGGCCCTTGCGGTGAGTGGAGCTGGGGTTGCCGTAAAGCTCCGTCATCACCTTATATGCGATCTCCGCCGCCTCCGGGCAGACCCGGGTGGTGGCGCCGTTATCCAGATAAATCTCCATAGTTTTCCTTTCACGAGGTATGTTTGTATGAAGTACATTATAGCCACTTTGGGCTGCAAGGTCAATCAGTATGAGTCCGAGGCCATGGAGCAGCTGCTTGCCGCCCGGGGCCATGAGCGGGGCGAAAAGGGAGAGGCGGAGCTGGTCATCGTCAACTCCTGCGCCGTTACCGCCGAGGGGGAGCGCAAGGCCCGGCAGACGCTGCGCCGCCTGGCCAAGGATAACCCGGGGGCGCTGCTGGCGGTTTGCGGCTGCTGGAGTCAGGTGGCTCCGGAGGCTGCCGCCGAACTGGGAGCCACGGTGATCTACGGCACCGGCGACCACCTGGGCTTTCTGGAAGCCATTGAGGGCGAGGCGGAAAAACGCTCGATCCCGGACACCAAACGCCCGCGCCCCTTTGAGGAGCTGCCTGCCGGGGCCTATGCCGGCCATGCCCGGGCCTCCCTGAAGATTGAAGACGGCTGCGATAATTTCTGTTCCTACTGCATCATTCCCCATGCCCGGGGCCGGGTTTGCTCCCTGAGCGTGGAAAAATGCGCGGCGGCGGCGGCAGAGCTGGAGGCAAAGGGCTACCGGGAGGCTGTTATCACCGGCATTGAGATTGCCTCCTACGGTAAGGACCTGCCCGGAAAGCCCACGCTGGTGGACGCCTGCGAGGCCATGTGCGCGGCAGCGCCGTCGCTGCGGCTCCATCTGGGCAGTCTCG
>SVLG01000029.1 GCA_015068055.1 Oscillospiraceae bacterium
CTTCTCGGAGAAGAATTCGCCCAGGCGCTGGCCGGGGCCTTTCTTCTGTTCCATAGTGTTAACCTCCCGGTTTCTGGATTTCGTGGGTATCTTTGCCTGTATGAAGGGAAAATATACCCGCTGCTCCCCGGTTATTAACAATTTGTTTGCAATTTGGCTACATTCTGTTTAGGAATTGCAGGGAGAAATCGTTTAATATAGCAGCATCAGGAGATAACTCCTTGATTCATTTTTCTTTTCCTCTCTTTTCTCCCACCCTTGGGCTACCGTTCAGCCCGCAGTCTTTTTTCTCCCTCTTGACTCAAATGGACGGACGCTAACGAGAAGCGGAACGGTTTACCGTTCCGCTTTTTTTGCGCACATAAGCTTCCAATTCTCTCGGATCCGCTCGTCCTCCGGGGCAAGGCGCAGCGCTTCCGCTGCCATTTCCGCCGCCCGGTCCGGACGCCCGGTATAATATGCTCCCAGACTCCCCAGATCCCAGGGCAGTGCGCCCCAACTCTCCGCCTCGGTAATATAGCTCTCTCCCCGGAACCCGATGCGCAGGGCACGCTCGGCGGCAAAGTATACGCCCTCCCAGTCCTCCCGCCGATACATCCATTGACACAGCTCCATCCACGGCTCACGCAGCCACGGTGCCTCTCCTATGGCCCGCAGCAGCCATGAGAAGGCCTCCTCCCCCCGGCCCAGCGCCTCCTCGCAGCGGGCGATAAACCGCATAGAAGCGCAGCGCTCATCCCGCCACAGAGCCGTGGGCAGGGCCAGATGCTCTTTCAGCGTGGCAACGGCCTCGTCCCAGCGACCACGAAACATATATTCCCGACCCAGATAATGCCTGTTCCGGTCATTCTCCGGTTCCTCTGCCACCGCCTGCTCCAAAAGCGGAAGGTACTGTGCCCGGGATTTGCTCTCATCCGGAAAGTGATCCGCCTGCATTCCCTCCGCCCTTACCAGGCGGTATGGCTCCTCTCCCTCATAGCAGAGTACCTCGTGTACAGGATTCTTCCAGCGAAAGCCCCGCCGGGCATGGGCCTTCTCCACATAAAAAACATGCCCCTCCCTTCCCTCGGGTGTGAAGCTCCAGGTATAGCGGTAGTCGGCCTGCTTTGTCCCCGGCGCCCATGCTCTTTCCAGAGCGGAACGCCAGCCGGGCCGAAAAACCTCGTCCAGATCGGCACAGACACAGATGTCCGCGTTCTCCGGCAGCAGGGCCATGCTCTCGTTCCGGGCCGCATCAAAGCGCCAGGGAACGATCTCCTTTACTGTTACATGGACACCCAAGTCCCGCAGCGCATCCACCGTACCATCCCGGCTGCCGGTATCCAGCACATAAATCCCGTCCGCCTCCGCCATGGAGCGCGCAAAACGCTGAACATGCTTTATCTCATCTTTGGCAATGGCATAAACATAAACCCGCATAGTTCCCTCCCCGGATAAAACTGTGAAGGGCTGCCGCAGAATATGCGGCAGCCCTTTTTATCAGGCAGTGGTCACAGTGATCAGCACCGTATCCCCGTTGGAAAGGGTAGCCGTCCCTCCTGTCACCGCCCCGGCGGCATCCGTCGTCAGGGCAATGGCAGTAACGGCCGCACCGGTGGGCCCGGTGGGACCGGTGGGCCCGACAGCGCCATCCGCACCGGCCGCACCGTCAAGTCCTGCGGGGCCGGCAGGCCCGATGGGGCCCGTAGGACCCGTAGGACCAGTCGCTCCGGCCGCACCGTCAAGTCCTGCCGGTCCAACAGGCCCGGCAGGTCCTGTTGGACCCGTGGGGCCGGTGGCACCCGTGGCTCCCGCAGCGCCGTCTGCCCCCGCCGGGCCGGCGGGACCGGTGGGACCAATCGCTCCGTCAAGTCCTGCGGGGCCGACAGGCCCGATGGGGCCCGTGGGACCCGCGGGGCCGGTGGCACCTGTGGCTCCCGCAGCGCCGTCTGCCCCCGCCGGGCCGGCGGGACCGGTGGGACCCGTGGGGCCAATCGCTCCGGCCGCGCCCGCTGCGCCTGCCGGACCCGTGGGGCCGGGAATCCCCGGTACACCGGGAACGCCGGGAAAACCCGGCGGTCCCTGCGGCCCTACCGGGCCGGCAGGGCCCGTAGGCCCGGCAATGAGGCTGGGACAGCAGCACTGACAGCGTCCCCCTTCATGACAGCGGGAGCCGCTGACGATGTTCTGCTTGTAGTAATCGCACTCCTGCATATCGCTCCTCCAATCCGGCGGCAGAAAGCCGCCTTTACAGCATATGCAGGAGAGAATGAGGAGGTGAAAACGAGCCGGAACTTTCGTTCCGGCTCTCAGAGCTTCCAATGTCCCTGTAATCTTTTTAAAATCAACTGCGCACCAAGCCCCGTAAAGCTTCCGGCCAGCACCGCTGCGATCAGCAGCACCGGGAGATAGGCCCAGAGGGCAGGTGTTTCCGTAATTTGCACCGCCAGAGCAATCTGTCCCACATTGTGGGCCATGGCAGAGAGGGTACTCAGCACCCAGACCTGTTCCCCTTTCAGCGCGTGGTGACCTACTGCACCGACAAACCATGCCAGCAGGCCGCCTGCCAGACTGTAGAGCATGGCACCCACCTGACCGGTAATCAGGGACCCCAGCACGATGCGCGTCAGGGAGATGCCCAGCGCCCACCAGGGGCCAACCGTGAAAAGGGCAAAGACCGTCACCACATTGGCAAGGCCCAGCTTCACCCCGGGCACAGCGGTCAGCGGCGGAATCTGCGCCTCCACGGTAAAAAGGATCAGCGCCGCCGAGGCCAACACCGCCGAAACAGTCAATTTTCTCAGTTTCATCGTATCACCCCGTTACGGCATCCAGCGTGTCATCCTCCATCCAGCGGACAACAATCCGCTCCGGGAGGCAGACAATGGGTGTGCCGCCCCGCTGCAAAGGCCCATGGCGGACACAATTCTGATTTTTGCAGTTTGCAGAGGCCACATAAACGCCGTCCGTACCGGCGTGGATAACGGTTTCTCCGGCCTCATAGGTCAAAACATATTCTCCGGCGCAGCTTGGGTCAATGATATATACAAGCTCAGCATTCTGCCAGACTCCCACAGCATCGCCGCTCCGCGGCATCCGCAAGGCAGCGACCGCACAAAGCAGAATTATCAGTGCAAAAAGCGCCATCCAGCGTTTGTTGCTCATTTCCGCACCACCTCATAGGGAAAAGACGAGCTGAAGGCTCCCGCCAGCCCTTCCGTGATATAAAGTTCACCGGACTCCGTACAAAGGACCAGGTCAAACGCAGCGCTGCGCTCCCGCCAAAAATCCAGCGCACGCTCCCGCCCCATGACAAAAAGTGCCGTGGAATACGCATCGGCCGCCACGGCGTCGGCGCAGACCACAGTCACCGAGGCAAGGCCTGCATTGGCAGGATACCCCGTTTGGGGGTCAAGAATGTGGTGATAACGTACACCGTCTGACTCAAAAAAGCGCTGGTATCCCCCGGAACTGACCACCGCGCACTCACCCACACGGAGAACACCCAGATGCTCGTCGCTGCCGTCGGGATTCTGCACACCCACCCGCCAGAGGCTTCCGTCGGCCTTTGTGCCGAGGGTCTGGACGCTGCCTCCCAGATAGAGGAGGGCATTTTCAACACCATGTTCCCGGAGGATGCCGCAAACCGTCTCAGAAGCCCAACCCTTGGCTATGCCGCCCAGATCGAGCATCTGCCCCGGGGCAAGGACAACATCCATTCCGTCCAACTGCACCTTTTCCCAGCCTGTAAGGGACGCAACGGCGTTGATCTCCTCCTCCGTCGGAACGTAGTACTCCTCCGTAGTAAAGCCCCAGAGCTCCATCAGCGGCCGCACCGTGGGATCAAAGGCCCCATCGCATTCCTTCGCCAGAGCCAGAGCCCGTACCAGCAGCGCCGCCGTATCCTCCGAGAGCGCACGGCTCCCGACGGTATTGAGCTGCGCGATCTCGCTTTTCCCGTCGGTGGCACTGAGACGGCGCTCCATGGCAAACACAGCCTGCTGCGCCTCCTGCAAGGCCGCCTCCACCTCACCCCCGGTGGCCGTAATGCTCATATAGGTATCCATGGCGAAAAACTCGCAGCTTTCGCTTTTAGGGGAACATGCCGAGAGCGGCAGGCATAAAATGCCTGCCGCCATAAGCGCAGTAAATTTTTTCAGCGCAGCTCTCACTTGGCAGCGCGGATGATGTGCCGGGGGCACTTTTCCATGCAGGTGCCGCAGTTGCTGCATTTGCTGTAGTCAATCACAGCCACGTTGTTCTCCAGAGAGATGGCTTCGTTGGGGCAGTTCTTCACGCAGATGCCGCAGGCAATGCAGCCGGCATCGCAGACCTTGCGAGTGACAGCACCCTTGTCGGTGCTGGCGCAGGGAATGACCACCTCGGCTGCATAGGGAACGGCCACCACCAGCTTCTTGGGGCAGGCGGCAACGCAGGCCAGACAGCCGGTGCACTTTTCTCTGTCCACTCTGGCAACGCCGTCCACCACGGACATGGCGCCGAAGCGGCAGGCCTTCACGCAGCTGCCGAGACCCATGCAGCCGTTGCTGCAGGCGTTGGGTCCCTGAGGGCTGCCCACACGCATGGCGCCCAGACAATCCTCCACGCCATTGTAGTCATACTTCTTGGCCATGTTCTCACCGCTGCAGCGGACAAAGGCCACCATCTTCTCCGTCTCCTCGGCTTTGACACCCATGATGTCGGCCACCTTGGCAGCGGTCTCGTTGCCGCCGGGGAGGCAGGCATTGACCGCCGCGGTGCCGCCCACAATGGCAGCCGCGCAGCCAGCGCAGCCGGGGAAGCCGCAGCCGCCGCAGTTGGCACCGGGCAGGATGCCGGTGATGGCTTCCTCACGCTCGTCAACCTTGACGAAAAAGATCTTGCCGGCCAGAGCCAGAGCCAGGCCAAAAACACCGCCCAGCGCGCCCAGAACCACAACCGCATAAACAATGTTCATCATATCCATGTACTTGCCCTCCTTAACCGATCTTCAGACCGGTGAAGCCCATGAAGGCCAGAGAGATCAGGCCGGCGGTCACCAGAGCGATGGGGAAACCCTCGAAAGCCTTGGGATAGTCCGCAAACTCCAGCCGCTCGCGGACGCTGGCAAAGAGCACGATGGCTACGGTGAAGCCCACGCCGGCGGTGACACCGTAGACGACGCTTTCGATGAAGCCGTAGCTGTTCTGCACGTTCAGGAGAACCGCGCCCAGCACGGCGCAGTTGGTGGTGATGAGGGGCAGATAGATACCCAGAGCCTTATAGAGGGAGGGAATCATCTTCTTGAGGAACATCTCCACGAACTGCACCAGAGCAGCGATGACCAGAATGAAGGCCAGCGTCTGCATATACTCCAGATCCAGCGCAATGAGGATGAGATTGATGCCCCAGCAGGCGGCGCTGGCCAGCGCCATAACGAAGATGACGGCCACGCCCATACCCACGGCGGTATCCATTTTCTTGCTGACGCCAAGGAAGGGGCAGATGCCCAGGAACTTGGAGAAGATGAAGTTCTCAACCAGGATGGCACCCAGAGAGATGGAAAGAAGTCTTGCAAACATTTATTCTTCCTCCTCCTTGATTTCAATGGCCTCGCGCTCAGCCTGCCGGTTGCGGAAGTGCTGCACGATGGCGATGAGGCAGCCGAGGGTCAGGAAGCCGCCGATGGGGAGCACCAGCAGCATGCAGCCGTACTCCGCCGGGAAGATGCGGATGCCGTTGCCGCCGTTCAGGAGACCGGCGCCGAAGGTGCCGCTGCCGAAGAACTCACGGAACACACAGATGATCACCAGAACGATGGTGTAGCCCAGACCCTGGGCAAGGCCGTCCAGGAAGGAGGCTCCCACGCTGTTCTTGGCGGCGAAAGCCTCGGCGCGGCCGATGATGATGCAGTTCACAACGATCAGGGGGATGAACACGCCCAGAGACTCGGAAAGGGCGGGGACATAGGCCTGCAGCACCAGGTCAACGATGGTAACAAAGCCGGCAATAACCACCACGAAGGCGGCGATACGGATGTTGTTGGGGATGATCTTGCGCAGGAGCGAAACCACCACGTTGCAGCAGATCAGGATGGCGGTAACAGAAATGCCCATACCGACACCGTTGAAGAGCGAGGTGGTGATGGCCATGGTGGAGCACATGCCGAGAAGCTGCACCAGAACGGGGTTATTCTCCAGCAGGCCGTCCTTGAAGATTTTCTTAACGTTCATTGCTCTACCTCCTTAACCCAGGCTCGCCACAGCGTCCAACGCACTGTTGACGCCCGCGGTGACGGCACGGCTGGTGACGGTGGCGCCGGTAAGAGCCTCAATGGAACCGCCGTCGGAAACCACGGCCTGATGGCCACGAGCGCCGATGAACTGGTCACGGAAGTCAACGCCCGCATCGGTGTCGGCCGCAGCCACGGCACCGAGACCGGCGGTCTCTGCGTGGGAGGTGATGCCGATGCCGGTGACAGTCTCGCCGTCGGCGGCAACGCCCACCACCATACCGACCATGCCCTGAGAACCGGAGACGCTGCACTCGACCACATAGCCTTCTTCGCCGGCCTTATAAACGGCAACAACATTGGCATCGCTGCCGGTGTAATCCACAGCCTCATAGCTCTCGGCTTCCAGCACGCTGCTCATGGCGCTTCTGAGCGCCGCGGCATCGCGCTCGGCGATATGGGGGGCGGTGATGCTGTTCACAAGGCCCAGCAGCAGGGCCACAACAGCGGAGAAAGCGAAGAGAATGCCGGCCAGCTTCCAGGTGTCTTTATCAAAAAGCTTCATCTTACTTGGCCTCCTTCTTCTCGCGGACCACGCCAAAGCGGCGGGGCAGGGTATACTTGTCAATGAGCCAGGTGCAGACGTTCATAATGAGGATGGCAAAGCTGACGCCCTCGGCATAGGAACCAAAGTAACGGATGAACACGGTCAGCGCGCCGCAGCCGATGCCGTAAACGATCTGACCCTTTTTGGTGGTGGGGCTGGTGGCATAGTCGTTGGCCATAAACATGGCGCCGATCATCAGACCGCCGGAGAGCAGCTGATAGGCCATCCAGGCGAAGCGGGGATTGCCCTGGGGGAAGACAAAGGTCAGCACAGCCACCGTAAGCACATAGCTGCCGGGGATGCGCAGGTTGATAACGCCGCGGTACAGCAGGTAAGCGCCGCCGAGAATCAGCGCGATGGCGCTGACTTCACCGATGGAGCCGCCCTTAATACCGATGAGGCAGTCCATAAGGCTCAGCTGAGGAAGCGCACCCTGGGCCATGTCGGCCAGAGGGGTGGCACCGGTGACCACGTCCAGCTGGTTGAGGCTGAAGAACTCGCCCTTGTAGCTCAGAGGCTCCATCCAGGTGGTCATCAGCACGGGCCAGGAGAAGAGGAAGCAGCGGCCGGCCAGAGCGGGGTTCAGGAAGTTCTTGCCAATGCCGCCATAGAGCTGCTTTACCACCACGATGGCAAAGAAAGCGCCGATGACGGGCACCCAGTAGGGAATGCTGGGGGGCATGCAGAGACCCAGCAGCACACCGGTAACGGCGGCGGACAGGTCATGGATGGTGGAATTCTTCTTCATCATGCGGCGGTAGCCCCACTCGAAGAACACGCAGGCGGCGGCGCTCACCAGCACCACCAGCAGCGCACGGATGCCAAAAAGATATGTACCCATGGCCACGGCAGGCAGCAGGGCGATGATCACATCGCGCATAATGCTCTGCACGTTGGTATTGCTGCGGATATGGGGGGAAGAAGTGATAAGGAGCTTATCCATTACTTCGCGGCCTCCTTTTCTTTCTTGGCCGCCTCGGCCTCCGCCTTGGCCTTGCGCTCGGCGTTGCGGGCCTGGATCTTGGCCTTGCCGGTCTTGCAGGAGTGGGTCAGAGGAAGGCGTGCGGGACAGTTATAGGTGCAGGCACCGCATTCCAGACAGTCCATGATGTTGTATTCTTCGGCTTTGTCCAGATCGCCCTTGCGCTCGTACATATAGAGGTAGGTGGGCAGCAGGCGCATGGGGCAGGCTTCCACGCAGCGGCCGCAGCGGATGCACTCGCTGCGCTCAGCGGCTCTGGTGGTGTCCTCGGCAAAGGCAAGGATGCCGTTGGTGCCTTTGTTGGTGGGAACCGAGAGATCGTACAGAGGCATGCCCATCATGGGGCCGCCCATAACCATCTTGACGGGATCCTTCACAAAGCCGCCGGCCTGCTCCACAAGGTAGCTCACCGGAGTGCCCACACGGATCTGGAAGCACTTGGATTCGGCAAAGCAGGGGCCGAGAACGGTGCACATACGCTCGATAAGGGGCTTGCCCAGATGGAGCTTTTCATAGATGGCGTAGCAGGTTTCCAGATTGAAAACGCTGCAGCCCACTGCGGCAGGCAGGCCGCCGGGAGGCACCTCGCGGCCGGTAACAGCATAGACCAGCTGCTTTTCAGCGCCCTGGGGGTAACGGGTGCGGACACCCAGCACTTCCACAAAGTCCTTGCCCCTGGCCTTCTCGGTGAGCAGGGCGATGGCATCGGGCTTGTCATCCTCGATGACCAGAGTGGCCTTGGGCACGCGGCAGGCGGTGACCACCAGACGGATGCCCTCAATAACCTCATCGGGATGCTCCATCATAACGCGATGGTCGCTGAACAGGAAGGGCTCACACTCGCAGCCGTTGATGATCACAGTGTCCACCTTGCCAAGACCGCTGGAAATTTTGAAAGCGGTGGGGAAGGTAGCGCCGCCCATGCCGACGATGCCGCCGTCACGGATGGCCTGCACGATCGCATCGGGGTCGTTGAGAGCCTCGGCGCCATAGGGGACCATGCTCTCGTCCGGAGTGTCGAGACCGTCGTTGTCAATAATAACGCTCTGGGTCATGGCGCCCATGCTGGTGAGTCTCGGCTCGATGGCCACAACGGTACCGGAGACGGAGGAGTGGATGGGGGCGCAGACGGGGCCGCTGGCCTCGCCGATGAGCTGGCCCATCTTCACCTTGTCACCCACCGCCACACAGGGCGTGCAGGGCTTGCCGATATGCAGGGACATGGGGATCACCACCTGGGGCGGTGCCGCCAGGCGCTGGGACGGACGATTCACCGAGGGGTCTTCCCCATGATGAACGTGCACGCCGCCAAAGAACTTGTAGGACATTTGCGCTTCACCTCTTATGTTCCTATATTTATTATTTCATCTGCAATAACATACTATATGAGCAATCATATATTTTAACGATGAAGGCGCGAAAAGTCAACCTTTCCCGCGACTTTTGACAGAATGTACCGCAGAAGGCCCTTCAGCCCATTAGAAATGCAATGCCCTCATCCTATAAGAGGGCATTGCACGAAAAAGCTTTATCGGCAGAGCAGCTTTACCCGCTCGGCAATCTTCTCGGCGCAGAGGCCGAAGTCCTTGAGAAGCTGGGCACCGGGGCCGGAATGGCCATACTCATCGTTGACGCCCAGACGGCTCACGGGGACGGGGCAGTGTTCACTCACGAAGGAGCAGACCGCCTCGCCCAGACCGCCGATGACACTGTGTTCCTCACAGGTGACGATCTTTCCGCAGTCCTTCGCCGCAGCGAGAACCAGCTCCACATCCAGAGGCTTGATGCAGCACATATCAATAACGCGGACACGGATCCCCTCCGCCTCCAGCAGTTCCGCAGCCTTCAGGGCCTCCTGCACCATGAGACCGGTGGCAATCACGGCAGCGTCGGTACCCTCGCGGAGGACCTTGCCCCTGCCGATGGCGAAGTCGGCGCAGTCTTCGTAAACGCCTTCCACAGCCAGACGGCCAAGACGCATATAGACGGGGCCCTTATGCTCGTAAGCGGCCTTCACGGCAGCCTTGGCCTGGGCGTCGTCGCAGGGGCTCAGCACCACCATACCGGGGATGGTGCGCATGAGGGCAAAGTCCTCGCAGCACTGGTGGCTGGCGCCGTCCTCACCCACGCTGATGCCGCCGTGGGTGGCACAGATCTTCACATTCAGTCCGGGGTAACCCACGGTGTTGCGGATCTGCTCAAAGGCACGGCCCGCGGCGAACATGGCAAAGCTCTGGGCAAAGGGGACAAAGCCCATGGTGGAAAGACCGGCAGCCACGCCGATCATATCCGCCTCGGCAATACCGCAGTTGATGTGGCGCTCGGGGAAGGCTTTCTTGAAGATGCCGCTCTTGGTGGCGCCGGCCAGGTCGGCGTCCAGCACCAGAACGTCCTCATGGAGTTCGCCCAGCTCTTTCAGGGCGTTGCCGCAGCTCTCGCGGGTAGCGATCTTTTTCACGTCAGCCATTATTCCGCCTCCATTTCCGCCATGGCCTTCTTCAGCTCCGCCATGGCCTCCTCATACTGCTCGGCATTGGGTGCCGCGCCGTGCCAGCTGGCCTTATCCTCCATAAAGCTTACGCCCTTGCCCTTGGTGGTCCTGAGGACGATGGCGGAGGGGCAGCCCTTCTGCGCCCGGGCAGCGGTGAAGGCGGCTTCCAGCGCCTCGAAGTCGTGGCCGTCGATCTCCTGCACAAAGGCACCGAAGGCGGCCAGCTTTTCCACGATGGGATAGGGACTCATAACATCGGCCACGGCGCCGTCGATCTGCAGGCCGTTGTTGTCGATGATGACGCAGAGGTTATCCAGCTTGTAGTGGGCGGCAAACATCAGGGCCTCCCAGACCTGACCCTCCTGAATTTCGCCGTCGCCGAGGACGGTGTAGACCCGGGAGGAGAGGCCGGCCTTTTTGGCGCCCAGCGCCATGCCGCAGGCGGTGGAGATGCCCTGGCCCAGGGAACCGGTGGACATATCCACACCGGGGGTAAGGTTCATGTTGGGGTGGCCCTGCAGACGGCTGCCGGGCTTTCGGAGAGTCTTGAGCTCTTCCTCGGGGAAGAAGCCCCGCTGGGCCAGCACAGAGTAGAGCGCCGGGGCACAGTGGCCCTTGGAAAGGACAAAGCGGTCACGCTCGGCCCATCGGGGTTCCTCGGGCTTTACGTTCATCTCCCGGAAGTAGAGATAGGTCATGCAGTCGGCGGAGGAGAGGCTGCCGCCGGGGTGGCCGGATTTGGCGTTATAAACGCCCTCGATGATTCCCTGACGGACGCGGTTGGCCGTCAGACGCAGCTCTTTCAGCTCTTCTCTGGTCATTGTTTACTCATTCCTCCTTCAGATCAATGGCGATGTGCAGTTCCTCCAGCTGTCTCGGTTCCACCTCGGAGGGAGCACCCATCATGATATCCTGCGCATTTTTGTTCATGGGGAAGGGGATGATCTCGCGGATGGAAGCCTCGCCGGCCAGCAGCATGACCATACGGTCAACACCCGGAGCAATGCCGGCATGGGGGGGAGCGCCGTAGCAGAAAGCGTTGTACATGGCGGGGAACTTGGCCTTTACGTCCTCCTCACCGAGGCGGACCATCTCAAAGGCCTTGATCATGATGTCGGGGTCATGGTTACGGACAGCGCCGCTGGAGAGTTCCACACCGTTGCAGACCAGGTCGTACTGGTAGGCGTAGATATCCAGAGGATTGACCTCGCCGCGCTCGGCCTTCTCAAGGATCTCCAGCCCGCCGTTGGGCATGGAGAAGGGATTGTGGCAGAATTCCAGCTCGCCGCTCTCCTCGCCGATCTCGAACATGGGGAAGTCCACGATCCAGCAGAACTCGTAGCGTTCGGTGTCCATGTGGCCGGGGACGGCAGCGCCCGCCAGACGGACGCAGACGCCGGCGCACTTGCGGGCCTCGCCCAGCTCACCGGCGGCGATCAGAACCAGAGAGCCGTTCTCCACGCCGAAGGAACTCTTCAGCTCTTCCTCGCGGCCGGAGAGGAACTTGGCCACGCCGCCCACCAGCGCGCCGTTTTCGTCCATACGGACCCAGTAAGGCTTCTTCCCGCTCTGGACCTCGATGTCGGCGCAGAGCTTGTCGATCTGCTTGCGGGTCAGGGCGCAGCCGCTGACCACGACAGCCTTCACCACGCAGTTGTGGAAGGGCTCAAACTCGGTGGTGGCGGCAAAGGCGCTCATATCCTGCACCGTGAGGTCGATACGCAGGTCGGGCTTGTCGGAGCCGTACTTCTCCAGCGCTTCCATATAAGGGATGCGGCGGAAGGGCGCGGTGGAGGCAATGTTATACTTGCCGTACTTGGCAAAGATGGGGGGGAACACGTCCTCAATAACGGCAAAGACATCCTCCTGCGTGGCAAAGGCCATCTCCATATCCAGCTGATAGAACTCGCCGGGGCTGCGGTCGCCGCGGGCATCCTCGTCGCGGAAGCAGGGGGCAATCTGGAAATAACGGTCGAAGCCGGAGGTCATCAGCAGCTGCTTGAACTGCTGGGGGGCCTGAGGCAGGGCGTAGAACTTGCCGGGGTGCTTACGGGCCGGCACCAGGTAGTCACGGGCGCCCTCGGGAGAGGAAGCGGTGAGGATGGGGGTGGTGATCTCCAGGAAGTTGTGGGCCATCATGGCCTGACGGATGGCCGCCACCACGTTGCAGCGGAGGATGATGTTCTCCTTGACGGCGGGGTTGCGCAGGTCCAGGTAGCGGTGCTTGAGACGGGCGGTCTCGTCGGCCTCGCGGCTGCGATTGATCTCGAAGGGCAGCTCGTTGTAGCGGCAGCGGCCCAGCACCTCGATCTTCTCGGGAGCCACTTCCACATCGCCGGTGGCCTGCTTGGGGTTCTTGCTGGCACGCTCGCGGACCACGCCGTCCACGGCGATGGTGCTTTCCTTATTGATGGAGCGGATAATCTTCATCATCTCCTCGTTCTCCACCACCACCTGCGTGGTGCCGTAGAAGTCACGGAGAACGACGAAAGCAAAGTTGTTGCCCACTTCGCGGACGTTTTCCATCCAGCCTACCAGCCGGACACTCTCGCCCGCGTTTGCGACGCGGAGCTCGCCGCAGTTATGAGTACGCATCTGAGTCATAGTCTTTTTATCCTTTCGCGGGGGTGGCCCCCATATATTCTTCCAACTATATAATATAACAAGAAACCCATCCGATTGCAACATCGGCTTTGACAAGATTTGCAGCGGCGGCACGTTAAAATAGGGGCATGGACATCATTTACATAGACGAGGTCTTCCTCCTGAACGCTCTGGCGGACTATGTGCTGCTCCTCTCCACGGCCACCCTACGCGCCTCAAAGCTGAAACGGGGACGCTTTGCCCTGGGTGCCGCTCTGGGTGCCGTATATGCCGTACTCTCCCTCCTGCCGCCGCTGCGCTGGCTGCAGAGCGGCAGTGTGAAGCTGGCCGTATCCCTGCTCATCAGCGCCGTGGCCTTTGGCACGGAGGGACTTTTGCGCGCGTGGCTCTGCTTTCTGCTGCTCTCGGCCGCCTTTGCCGGCGCCTTTCTGGGGCTTGGCCAGCTGGGTCGGGGCAGTTTCCACTCCCTGCTCATCCTCTTCGCCCTGCTCTATGCCCTGCTGCGGCTGCTGCTCTCCCGGCAGCTGGAGGGACGGCGGCTTCTGGAGGCAGAGGTAACGCTGAAGGACCGGCGGGTCTGTTTCCGGGCCCTGTACGACACAGGCAACGCCCTCTTTGACCCGGTCAGCGGCCTCCATGTGCTGATTGCAGAGAGTACTGCCCTCGCCCCCCTTTTCCCCTGTCCCCTCAGCGGCGATGCCGCCGGGGATCTGCGCCTTCTCAGTGAATACACCCGCTGCCGCCTCCTGCCCTACCGCAGCGTAGGCGGCAGCGGTCTGCTCCTGTGTTTCCGACCGGATAAGCTGACGCTGGACGGGGAAGCGCGGGAAATGCTGATCGGACTCTCCCCCAGCCCCTTTGGGGAAAACGGAGAGTATGCGGCCATCGTGTGAAAGGAGATGCTATGAAAGAAATTACCCTGAGCCACCTTGTACAAAAGCTGCTGGAAAATTTCCGCCGCTGCACCGTGGGCTATATCGGCGGCAGCGACAAGCTCCCCGCCCCCCTGCCCCGGGAGGCCGAAAGCGAAGCCCTGGAACGGCTTTTCGGCGGAGACCGCAGCGCTGCCCAGACTCTCATAGAGCATAACCTCCGCCTGGTGGTCTACATTGCCCGGCGCTTTGAAAATACCGGCGTGGGACTGGAGGACCTCATTTCCATCGGCACCATCGGCCTCATCAAAGCCGTGGACACCTTTCGCGCCGACAAAAACATCAAGCTGGCCACTTACGCCTCCCGCTGCATTGAAAACGAGATCCTCATGTATCTTCGGAAACTCAGCCGGGAACGCAGCGAGGTAAGCTTTGACGAGCCGCTGAACACCGACTGGGACGGCAACGAGCTTTTGCTCTCGGATGTGCTGGGTACCGATGCCGACGAGGTGAGCCGCCCGCTGGAGGACGACGCCGAGCGCGCCCTGCTCCGAGAAGCGCTGGGACGGCTGGATCCCCGGGAGCAGGAGATCATCGCCCTGCGTTTCGGCCTCCACGACGGCAACGAGTACACCCAGAAGGAGGTGGCCGACCGCATGGGCATCTCCCAGAGCTATATAAGCCGGCTGGAAAAGAGGATTATTCTCCGTCTGCGCCGGGAGCTGAGCCGGGCCTTTTCATAAAGGCCCGCTTGTGTTATACTGGCAGTATCTCACCAGTGAGGTACACCTATGAAAAAACCGATCCTGCTCCTGCTCCTACTGCTGCTGAGCGGCTGTGCCGCAGCGGAGACCCCGCCCGCGCCGACGCCGGAGCCCACACCGATCGTCACCCCCACCCCTATGCCCACACCGACGCCGATACCCACGCCGGAGCCCCTGCTTATCCACGGACAAAGCTTTGATATAAGCGCCGGTAGCGTGGATCTCCGCGGCGTCACACTCAGCAACGGGGAAAAGCTCGCCCTCATGGAGGCTTACCCCGATCTCCGCTTCCACTGGGAGGTGGATGTGCTGGGCGTGACGGTCGACAGCGCCGACGAGTATATCTGTCTGGACAACATTCCCATGACGGATACCGCCGAACTGGAAGCGCTGCTGCCCCTGCTGCCCCATGTAAAGAAAATCGACATGTGCGGCTGCGGCATCGGCCACGAGGAAATGTACCAGCTCAACCAGCGCCATGAGGGCATTCGCTTCATCTGGGTGGCCCCCATGGGCAGCGCCGCGCTGCGCACGGACATCACCTACTTCAACCAGAACGACATGGGTATGCTCTGCAACCTCTATGACGCCCGGCTGGAGGAGGACCTGCGCTACTTCCCGGATCTCATTGCGCTGGACCTGGGCCACAGCACCGTGGCCATACAGCGCTGCGACTGGCTGCGGCACACCCCAAAACTGCAATACCTCATCCTGGCCGACTGCATGATTTCGGATGTGACGGCCATCGGGGAACTGCAGGATCTCCGATACCTGGAGCTTTTCACCAACGCCTGGCTGGAGGACATTACGCCCCTGGGCAAGCTCCGGAAGCTGGAGGCGCTGAACCTCTCCGTCACCGGTATCCGGGACATTGTGCCTCTGGAGAGCTGCAGCGCCCTGCGCAGTTGCTGGCTCAACTGCTGCTGGAACCTGCCCTACGCAGCGGTGGAGAGCTTTGCCGCAAAAATGCCAGACTGTCTTATCAACTGTGCCTCGGCCAGTCCCACCAGCGGCGGCTGGCGGGAGCAGGATATCTACTTTGAAATGCGCGATGCCTTCCACTCAGCCTATATGAACGGGGACGACGGCAGAACCAACATCCTCAATCCGGGATAACTTTTCCCTCCAACCCTTGTACCGCAAATACTTTTATGCTATATTCTTCTCACCGTTTATAAAAAAGAGGTGTACATACATGAAAAAGCTTCTGGCCGTTGTGCTGCTGGCCGCTCTGCTCTGCGGCTGCTCCAAAAGAGACACAGCAACCGCGCCCGCAGCGGAACCCGCACCCGTTGCAACGCCTGCGCCCACACCGGAGCCCACCCCCGAACCCACGCCGGAGCCGGTGGTCATCGGCGGCAAGAGCTTTGAGACAACGGTGGAGAGCGTTGATCTCAGCGGCACCGCCTGCACCGTCGCCGAGCTTTCCGAAGCGCTGGCAAAGCTCCCGGCGCTGAAGGAAGTCAATCTCCGCGGCGCTGCCCTCAGCAACGAGGAAAAACTCACCCTTGCAGATAGTTTTCCCGATGTGGTCTTCGGCTGGGAGGTGGATGTGCTGGGTGTCATGGTCGACAGCACCGATGAGTACATCTGTCTGGACAACATCCCCATGGAAAATACCGAGGCACTGGAAGCCCTGCTGCCCCTGCTGTCTGGCGTAAAGAAGATCGACATGTGCCATTGCGGCATAGACAACGAGAGCATGTACCAGCTCAATCAGCGCCACGAAGGCATCCGCTTCATCTGGGTGGCCCCCTTCGGCAGTTCCCGGCAGCGCACCGACATCACCTACTTCAACCACAACAACATCGGCATGCTCAGCAACCTGGATGACTCCCGTCTGGATGTGGACCTGCGCTACTATCCCGATCTCATCGCGCTGGATCTGGGCCACTGCTACGTGAACATTCAGCGCTGTGACTGGCTGAAGTACACGCCCAAGCTCCAGTATCTTATTCTGGCCGACTGCCACATCACCGACATCACCCCCATCGGCGAGCTGCAGGATCTCAAATTCCTGGAACTCTTTGTGAACCGTCCGCTGGAGGATGTCTCGGCCCTTGCCAAGCTGAAAAAACTGGAAACGCTGAATCTTTCCAGCACCGCCGTCCGCGACGTCCGCTGCCTCAAGGAATGCACGGCTCTCCGCTACTGCTGGCTCAACTACTGCTGGAACCTCCCGGAGGAATACGTAAAGGAACTGGCCGCTTCCCTGCCGGACTGCCTTGTCAACATGACTCCCTACGGCCCCACCAGCGGCGGCTGGCGGGATCTGGACGTCTACTTTGAAATGCGCGATGCCTTCCACGCCGATTACATGGGCGGCAACGCCGGTGATGCCAACATCGTCCATTGAAAGAAAAAATGACAGGTCTGACGACCTGTCATTTTTTCTTTGGCGCTATCTATATAGGAGGCTTCCTTCGCGAAGAGCGCCTGCACGCCATAGCATAGCCCGGTGAAAGGGCATTATCCCTGTAAAAATCTGGCAATGACCCACTCGGCCACCCGGATGCCGTCCACCGCCGCCGAAAGGATGCCCCCGGCATAGCCGGCGCCCTCGCCGCAGGGATAGACACCCCGGAGATTGGACTGGCCGCTCTCGTCGCGGACAATGCGCACGGGAGAGGAGGAACGGGTCTCCACGCCGGTCAGCACCGCGTCGGGCAGGGCAAAACCGCGGATCTTCCGTTCAAAGAGAGGGAAGGCCTCCCGCAGGGCGCGGACGGCAAAGTCCGGCAGGCATCCGGAAAGGTCGACCCAGCGGACACCGATGGGATAGCTTGGCTTCACACAGCCGCCGCTCTCACTGGGCCTGCCTTCGAGAAAGTCCCCCAAACGCTGGGCCGGGGCCTTGTAGTCCCCGCCGCCGAGGCGGAAGGCCGCCTCCTCCCACTTTCGCTGAAAGGCCACGCCGGCCAGAGGATGCTCACTTTCAAAATCCGCCGGAACAACGTTCACCAGCACGGCGGAGTTGGCATTGCGGCCATCCCGGGCAAAGGGGCTCATGCCGTTGACCACCAGCCGTCCCTCCTCGCTGGCTGCTGCGGCCACCTCGCCCCCGGGACACATGCAGAAGGTATAGACGCTGCGTCCATTTTCCAGATGCGCCGAGAGCTTATAGTCCGCCGCGCCCAGAGCCGGGTGGGCGGCAAAGGAACCGTACTGGCTCTCATTGATGAGCTTCTGGGGATGCTCGGCGCGAACACCGATGGAAAAGGGCTTCTGCTCCAGCGTCGCCCCCTTTTCGTAAAGGAGGGCAAAAAGTTCCCGGGCACTGTGACCGGCGCAGAGGATCAGCGTGTCCGTCTCCAGCCATTCGTCGTTGATCTTCACGGCGGAGAGCGCCCCGTCCGTGATTCGGAGATCCGTCAGGCGGCTGCGGAAACGCACCTCGCCCCCGGCCCGGAGGATCTCCTGCCGCAGACCCTTCACCGCCTGAGGCAGCCGGTCGGTGCCAATGTGGGGCTTGGCCTCCCAAAGGATCTCCTCCGGGGCGCCGGCCGCCACCAGCTCGTGGAGTACGGTTTTGGCTCTGGGATCGTTGATGCCGCTGTTGAGCTTGCCGTCGGAGAAGGCGCCCGCACCGCCCTCACCAAACTGGATGTTGCTGTCGGTATCCAATTTGCCGCCGCGCTGAAAGCGGCGAACCGCCTCCTGCCGCTTTTCCACGCTGTCGCCCCGCTCGATCACGATGGGGGCAAGACCCGCTCTCGCCAGCGTCAGCCCGGCAAAGAGACCCGCAGGCCCTGCGCCGCAGACCACGGGCCGGTACTTCGGCTTCTCCGCGATCACCGGCGGCTCGGGCGGTGTATAGGGCACATAGGCGGGATATTTCTCCTCACCCCGGCGGAGCTGCACCGCTGCCGTGGCCACAAAATGTACATCGCTTTTCTTCCGGGCATCCACACCCCGGCGCAGGAGCTTTGCCTTCAGCACATCCTTTTCGGGGATGCGGAGCTTTCTGGCCACGGCGGCACGGAGGTCGCCGTCCAACGCCAGACGTATCTCTTTGATCTCAACCATGTGCCGCGCTCCTTCCCGCCGCAAGGCCCGACGCAAAGGCCCAGTGGAGGTTATAGCCGCCGCAGCGGCCGTCGATGTCCAGGGTTTCACCGATGGCATAGAGTCCCTCGTGCAGACGGCTTTGCAGCGTCACGGGGTCAAATTCCTCCACGTGGACGCCGCCCCGGGTCACCTGCGCACTGGCCGCATCCGCCACGCCGGTGACGGCAAGGCGGTAGTCCTTGATGAGCGCTGCAAGCTTTTCGGCATCGGCATCGGGCACAGCGCGCAGCAGGGCCTCACCCACACGCTTATGGAAGATGCCGGTGAAGAATTCCTCCCGGGGCAGCTGCCGTGCCTTTAGCGCCGCCGCCAGTTCCTCCTGCGTCATTTCCGGCATCAGGTCGATGGAAAGCGTACAGCCGGGGACTGCGAAGCGGGACATGTTCAAAACCACGATGCCGCTGACGCCAAAGTCGCGGAACAGCACCTCTCCCGCTTCCTCACAAAGAAGCTTCCTCCCCTTATAGAGACGCACCATGCCCTTTACCCGGAGTCCACCAAGCCCTTTGATGGGGGCAGCATCGGTGCGCAGGGGGCAGAGAACGGGCGAAAAGGGCACCACGCTGTGGCCCAGGGGACTCAGGAGATCCACACCGCCGCCGGCGGCGATGATCACCGCGTCACACTCGGCCCCTTCCCCTTCCCGGAAGCGGAGCCGCCAGCAATCGCTGCGCTTTTTAAGCCCGGTCAGCTCCCGGCCGCAGTCTTCCACCACGCCCAGCGCCGCGCAGCGCAGCCGCAGCACATCCAGCACAGAGGCTGCCGTGTCGCTGCGGGGGTAGACGCGGCCCTCGCTGTCGGCCACGGTCCAGAGACCAAGGGAGGCAAAAAAGGCCCGGAGCACCGCCGTGTCACAGGCAGAAATTTGTGCCGCCACAAAATCCGGGTGGTTATAGTCCCCGGTGGTCAGATGTTCGTTGCTCAGGTTGCAGCGGCCGTTGCCGGTCTTCAGGAGCTTTTTGCCTACCCGGTTCTGCCGCTCGTATATGGTCACAACCGCGCCTTCTTCAGCGGCACGGATGGCAGCGCAGAGGCCGCCGGCTCCCCCGCCGATTACCGCCACGCGGCGTTTTATCACAGAGTGCATGGAAATCCCTCCTTTGCGCCGCTATTGTAGCACAGAAAAAGAAAATGTTCCAGAGTTTTAAAAAAACGCTTGACAAATCTTTTAAATGGGCGTACAATACGCCTTGCGTTTAGCGGGATTGTGTAATGGTAGCACAGCGGACTCTGACTCCGTATGTGAGGGTTCGAATCCTTCTCCCGCTGCCAAGCTCCGACGAAAGTCGGAGCTTTTTTATATTCCGGAAGGATTCGAACCCTCACCCATTTCAATCCGGTTCGCATGAACGATGCGCAGCATCGTTCGAATCCTTCTCCCGCTGCCAACAAAGCTGACCTGAAATCGTTTGATTTTGGGTCAGTTTTTTGTTTTTTTACCGTATTTTCTTTCCCGAAATGTTTCCTGTGCATTTTTTCGTCGGTTACGCTTGCAACCCCTCGGAATGGGAGAAAAAACACGATGATGTGGAGAGGGCGGCGGCCTGACGCCCATGCGATGGTAATAGAAACAAAACACACCCCTCGGGAAATGAGAGGCTTACCGCTCCGGATGCAACAATCCCTCCGCGTTCACAAGGATCACAAAGGGGTTGTTCGGGAATATAAAACATTGTCTCAATCGGAGTGCGAATCGTATCGCTTTTTATAATACACGGCAGAGGGGCCCGCTACCGACAACATTGACACCAGATGAGCGCTTCTGTTTCGCCATGCTGGATCTGGCCAAACGGCAGGAATGGTATACATAGGGTGACGGCAAAAACTCGCTTGAGAAACAAATATCTAACGCACAAAAGATTTGCGTTAGGAGCCGAAAGGCAAATAATGCGATAAAGCCAACACGTTTCCAATGCATTTAACGCGTTGGAAATGCGTTAAACTGAGTTGGTTCTGGAAAACTTAATGTCTTAAAAAGCCAAAAGCCCCCTGAGAACGTTGAAGCTCTCAGGGGACAACTGTATTATACACTTAAATCGCATTACGCGCCTGCTGAAAAGTGTCTATATCATGGTTGCAATCTTTTCAGGCAGAGCTTCGTCAGTGAGTGACAAGATAATCTCATCACCGCAACGATTGCATAACAATGCTACCTTACCGGGAATCGATGAGTGGCCACCAATAGGGCAACTGCGAAGTTCAATGGAAAACCCTTATTCAGATATTACTCGCTCTAATTCCCAGGCGAGCACGGAGCGATACACTTGTACGGCTATATTTGCTCCGTAGCGTCAGAATCGGCGCTGTTTCAAATTATAGTTATACTTTTCTGCAAGATTATTGGAATACTATATGTGATTACTATAGCCATAATACTCATATTATGGGTGAAATGAAAAGGAGATACGTATGGGCAGCAGAGTTATCGAAGCAGCGCAGCTGGAAAGATTTCGCAATGCTATGCTTGAGGACGAAAAAAGCTCGGCAACCATAGCAAAGTACAGCCGGGATGTAGAATCATTTCTTGCTTTTGCAGAAGGCACCGAGATTACAAAAGAAGTGGTGATCCGCTACAAACAGCACCTTACAGAAAAATATGCGCCCTCCAGCGTCAACTCTATGCTGGCGGCGCTGAATCGCTTTCTCAAGGAGATTGGGCGTTATGACTGTGTGGTAAAAGCCCTGAGAATTCAGCGTCAGGCCTTTCGCGGAAAGGAGCGGGAGCTGACAAAGGCGGAGTATTACCGTCTGCTGGATGCAGCCCGAAAGAAAGGGGATAACCGACTCTATATGCTTATGCAAACCATTTGTGCCACTGGAATCCGGGTGAGCGAGCTCCGCTTCATCACCGTGGAGGCACTTCAGCGTGGGAGAGCCACGGTATCACTGAAAGGCAAGACCCGTCAGGTGCTGATTCCCAAGGCACTTTCCAAAGAATTGACCCGCTATGTAAAAGAACGTGGTATCAAAACAGGGAGTATATTCGTGACCAGTAGCGGCAAGCCCATGGATCGAAGCAATATTCTCCACCGGATGAAAGCTCTTTGCGAAACTGCACGAGTGGCGAAAGAAAAGGTCTTCCCTCATAATTTGCGCCATCTCTTCGCCTGTCTCTATTATAAGATGGAAAAAGATCTGAGTCGGCTGGCGGATCTGCTGGGACACTCCAGTCTGAATACAACACGTATCTACACCAGTCTCAGCGGTGCAGAACAGCAAAGACAGATTGATCGGCTGGGCTTAGTACTTTAGTAAAAAAACACCTCATAATTTTCATTATGAGGTACAGACAAGGATGCAATTTTTATACAATGATATTTATGGTCATGATAACACTTGCGCAGTCCATTTTCAAGACATTTTTCTCATTTATTTACATAAATATTTTTATGCTAATTTCAAAAAATATGCTTTAAAATAAAAACAGAGCCAATATTAGTAGGCATGCCTTTTCGCCGAGACAGATACAATGAGTGTCGCGGCTAAAAAGGCATGCCTGATTCTTTTGTGAGGCCATCCGGTCTGCTCTGCACTACCTCATAATGAAAATTATGAGGTGCTCAGTGAAGAGTGCTTATAGTCTTGCATTTGGATGGAGGAAGGGTAATGACCGCCGCAATAAGAAAAGTATGGAGTTTCCTTTCAAACTTACTCGTGGTCGGTGCGGTGGTGCTGGCGTTGCTGTTGGTCGGTGTGAGATTGATTGGCCTGCAAGTGTTTACGGTGCTCTCCGGTTCCATGGAGCCGACCTATCATGTAGGTTCGCTCATCTATGTAAAGAAGGTCGACCCCTTTGAACTGAAGTCCGGCGATGTGATTACCTTCATGTTGGACGAGGACACACTGGCGACTCACCGCATTGTGGGCGTGGTGCCGGACGAGAGCGATCCGGGCACTGTGCGCTTCCGTACCAAGGGCGACGCCAATGAAATGGAGGACGGTTCCCTTGTCCACTATAAAAATGTGGTGGGCAGCCCGATCTTCACCATCCCCGGTCTGGGCTATGTGGCCAGCTACATCCAGAAGCCGCCCGGTCTCTATTTCACCATAGCGGCTGCCGTGGTGATACTGATGCTGGCTTTCCTACCCGATGTTCTTGACGCCGGGGAGGATAAGGAAAAGAAGCCCCGACCTGCAAAAAGGAAACCCTCCCCCAATCCCAAAACTTCTCCGGCGATAAGGCCGCTCTCTCCGTCATCCCAACCGGTCGAACCGGCTATGGGATCCTTAAAGCTGGAGGACATCCTCAACGAGCTGAACTGACTTGGCATGTAAACTTATTTTATATGAAGAAGAAAGGAAAAACGCAATGAAAAAGAAAACCGCAGCTCTGCTCCTGGCTCTGGTCCTCGTCTTCGGCATGGCCGTCGGCGGCACCATCGCTTACCTGACCTCTAATGACACTGTCGTCAACACCTTCACCGTGGGCTCCGTGGCCATTACACTGGACGAGACGGACGTCGACAACGACGACAACACGGACGACAACGTTACTGTGAACGGCGTTGTTCGTGACAAGGAGAACGGCTACAAGCTGATGCCCGGCCATGAGTACGTCAAGGATCCCATCGTCCATGTGGATGCCGCGAGCGAGGACTGCTACCTGTTCGTCAAAGTGGTGGACGAGATCGCTGACATTCAGGACGAGCAGACCGTGGCCACTCAGATGGCGGAAAAGGGCTGGAAGGCTGTTAGCGGCGTTGCCAACACCTTTGTCTATGTCGGCACCACCGAGGTTCCTGTGGCTGTTAAAGCTGGCGATGACATCACCGTGTTCGATAAGTTCACGATCAAGGGTGACGTCGACAACAAGACCCTGGCTGATTACGAAAACAAGACCATCAAAGTGACGGCTTACGCCGTGCAGGCGGACGGCTTTGACGGCAAGACCGCAGACTATATCTGGGATACCGCTTTCGCGGGCGCCTGATCAACCGCTTTTCATCGGATGAGAACTCGTGTTCCTCCATCTGTTGAAATAATCAAAGCAAATACGAAAGAAAGGAGGAACACGACATGAGAAAAGAGATGGGTCGTCATCAGGGCGGCAGAAGCATCCGCAGCAAGTCTCTGGCTCTGCTGCTGGCCTGTGTTCTGCTGATTGGCGGCGTTGTGGGCGGCACGGTCGCCTGGCTGACCGCTGAGACTACCGAGGTGACGAATACGTTCTCCACCAGCGACATCGGCGTGGAGCTCCAAGAGAGCGAAGCTACATATAAGATGATTCCGGGATGGACAATCGAAAAAGATCCTAAAGCAAAAGTAACTTCCGGAAGTGAAGATTGTTATCTGTTCATCAAGGTAGAAGAAAGCGGCGGCAATGTTACTGTTGCTGACAAGACCTATACCTTTGATGATTTCATCGCATACGCCATTGAAGAAGGTTGGGACGCTTTGGGTACAACCACTTATCCCGGCATTTACTACAAGGTAATTGACGAGGCTTCTGAAAAGAATGTGGACTATAACATTCTCGGCAGCGGCGAATATACCGGTACCGACAAGGTTAAGTACACTTGGGCTGACAATGAAGTGCTTACTAAGCCGGAAGTCAGCAAGGAAATGATGGCCGCCGTCAACACCGGGAACGCCCAGCCCACCCTGACCTTTACCGCCTATGCCCACCAGCTGTATAAGAACAACACCGACAAATTCTCGGCTGCTGAAGCCTGGACGAGTCTGAATACCCCCGCCACTCCCTGAGTTCCCATTAACCGTTACATACCTATTTAAA
>SVLG01000114.1 GCA_015068055.1 Oscillospiraceae bacterium
TTGCGGGATACGAGCGGGAGATCTATGTGAAGCCAACGCTCCAAAATCCCAATATCCTTGTGGGCGACTTTACCTACATCGCCGATTCGGACTTTGAAAGCCATGTCACCCACCATTATCCGTGGAACGGCGACCGGCTCATCATCGGCAAGTTCTGCCAGATCGCCGCTGGGGTGGAGTTTGTCATGAACGGCGCCAACCACCAGATGAACGCCGTCTCCACCTTCCCGTTCTATACCCTTGAGGGCTGGAATATGGAGGCCCCGGCCATGGCAGACCTGCCGCTGAAGGGAGACACCGTCATCGGCAACGACGTGTGGATCGGCCAGAATGCGGTGATCCTGCCCGGCGTCCGCATCGGCGACGGCGCCATCATCGGTGCCAGCAGCGTGGTGGGGAGCGATGTGGCCCCCTACAGCATTGTGGCGGGTAACCCCGCACGGGCGCTGCGCAAGCGCTTTGACGATGAACTGATCGACCTTATGCTGCGCTTTCGGTGGTGGGACAAGCCCATCGACGAGATCGATGCCCTGATCCCGCTGCTGACCTGCAGCGATCTTGATAGGGTGAGGGCAGAGATCAAGAGGCTTGTGGGGTGATAGAGTATGTGGATTTGTCCGAAATGCGGGAGAGCGTTCCAAAGAACGAATCAGGACCATTACTGCGGCAAGGCGCCTGAAAACGTGGACGAATACATAGCCCGCCAGAGCCCGGAGGCACTCTTGCACCTGACGGAGCTTCGCAGTTTGCTACGGCGCTCTGTTCCGGGGGTAACGGAGCAGATTGCCTGGAGTATGCCCCGGTATAAAAAGGACGGGCATGACCTGTCCTTTGCTGCCTGCAAAAAGCACGTCAGCTTTTATGTGGATGCAGAGATTCTGGAGCGCTTCCGGCCGCGGCTGAGCGGGTGTGTTATCAGGAAAAACGCCCTTTACCTCCCCTACGATCAGCCCCTGCCGTTGGAAGTTCTGGAAGAAGTGGTGAATGAGTGCTTTCACCCAGCCGCTTCGCTTTGACAGAAAAACACCAACGCCCCTGCGAAAAAATGCAGGGGCGTTGGTGTTTTTCTAAGGTGACTTGGTCACGGAAGCGGGAGGGGGCGGCGGCTATACTGCCTATAAGAAAAGTATGTTTATTGCAAAAGAGGTGATAATATCATGAAGAAAAAAACTATATACAGCATTCTGATTCTTGCGCTGCTGCTGGCGGGCGCCGGTTTTTTGTACGGGCGGCTGGGGCAGAGCGTAAAAGCGGATCGGCTTGTGGTGTACAGCACGCCGGAGCCTGCAGCTGAGACTACGGCCGCACCGGCAGAGGCGGCTGTGGAAGAGCCCACTGAGGAAAAAACAGAGGCGGAAAGCGAGGATATCGCCGCCCCGGATTTCACGGTCTATGACAAAGACGGCAATGCCGTAAAGCTCAGTGAGTTTTTCGGTGAGCCCATTGTCCTGAATTTCTGGGCCAGCTGGTGCGGGCCCTGCCAGTATGAAATGCCGGACTTTGACGCAAAATATGCCGAGCTTGGTGACGAGGTGCAGTTCATCATGGTCAACATGACCGACGGCCAGCGTGAGACGGTGGAAAGCGCCTCGGCCTTTATCGAGGAGAAGGGTTACGGCTTCCCGGTGTTTTACGATACCACGGCGGAGGCTGCGCTGACCTACGGCGCCTATTCGCTGCCCACGTCCTTCTTTATTGATGCGGAGGGTCATGTGATCGCACAGGCCGTTGGAGCCATTGACGCTTCGACGCTGCAAAAGGGGATTGACGCCATCACGGTCCCGGCCCAAACGCAGGCATCCCCGGTGAATACAGTAAACAAAGGAGAGATACATACCATGGATTTTTCCCACGAAAGCGAACATGTAATTTATCTGGCTGGCGGCTGCTTCTGGGGCATTGAGCAGCTGATGGAGTCGATCCCCGGCGTTCTCGATGCCCAAAGCGGCTATGCCAACGGCCGACGGGCCGAGGATGCCAATTACAGAACCATCTGTGCGGAGGACACCGGCTTCCGGGAGACGGTCCGTGTGGAATATGACCCGGAGCAGGTGAGTCTGGATGCGCTGCTGCTGGCTTATTTCTATGTGATCGACCCCACGGTGCAGAACCGGCAGGGCAACGACATTGGCACCCAGTACCAGACCGGTGTGTATTACACCAATGAGAAGGCAAAGGAAACCGTGGAGCGGATCGCTGCCATCGAGCGTAGCCGAAGCGCAGCGTTTTATGTGGAGATCGGCCCGCTTCTGAACTATTACCCCGCCGAGGACTACCATCAGGACTATCTGCAGAAGAATCCCAACGGCTATTGCCACATCCCGCTGGAGGAGATGCAGCTGTTTTCCTCCCTGCGCATCGATCCGGGCGACTATCAGAAACCGGCCGGGGAAGTTATCCGGGACAAGCTGACAGCAGAACAGTACTATGTTACCCAGGAGAGCGGCACCGAGTATCCCTTCCAGAATGAGTTCTGGGATCGGTTTGAAAAGGGCATCTATGTGGATGTGGTCACGGGTGAACCCCTTTTCTCCTCGGAGGACAAGTATGAAAGCAGCTGCGGCTGGCCGGCCTTTTCCAGACCCATTGAGGAGCCGTCTCTGGTGGAGATCGTGGATACCAGCCACGGTATGCTGAGAACCGAGGTGCGCAGCCGGGCGGGGAATTCCCATCTGGGCCATGTCTTTGAAAATGACCCGGAATCCCCCAACGGCGTGCGCTACTGCATCAACAGCGCCTCCCTCCGCTTTGTTCCCTATGAGCAAATGGAGGAAGAGGGCTACGGATATCTGATGGAGCTTTTTGCGTGACAACGGGACGGGAAAACCAAACAGCATGCCCTGCACTGTCTGCATACCGCAGACGGTGCAGGGCTTCTTGTTGCGCTGCCAATGTCACATATGGCTTTCGGAAAGGGCGGAAGCAATATTCCGAATGCTTTGCCGGCAGGAATCCTGGTTGCGGTAACAATACTCCTGATACAGCACATCCATGATCACCAACTGGGCGATTTTGGCCGGGACGGAGCCCGGCTGGAAGGGGCTTTCGTTGGAGCCGCAGCAGAGAACCACATCTGCCAGATTGGCCGCCGGGGACTTCATGAAACGGGTTATGAGAATGGATTTGATCCCCAGTCTTTTGGCCAG
>SVLG01000030.1 GCA_015068055.1 Oscillospiraceae bacterium
GGTTCCGCGAGAAGATGGGCCTCCTGCCTGAAGAGATCATCCCCTACGGCAAGACCCCCAAGCTGGACTTCCTGAAGATCATGGAGCGTCTGAAGGACAAGCCCGACGGCAAGTTCATCGAGGTCACCGCTATCTCCCCCACCCCCCTGGGCGAGGGTAAGTCCACCACTTCTCTGGGCCTGATCGAGGGTCTGGGCAAGCTGGGCAAGAATGTCGGCGGCTGCCTGCGTCAGCCCTCCGGCGGCCCCACCATGAACGTTAAGGGCACTGCTGCCGGCGGCGGCAACGCTCTGCTCATCCCCATGACCGAGTTCTCCCTCGGCCTCACCGGCGACATCAACGACATCTGCAACGCTCATAACCTCGGCATGGTGGCCCTCAACGCCCGTATGCAGCATGAGCGCAACTACGACGACGAGAAGCTGGCCTCCATCGGTCTGAAGCGTCTCGACATCGACCCCGAGCGTATCGAGTGGAACTTCGTTATGGACTTCTGCTGCCAGGCTCTGCGTAACATGAAGATCGGCCTCGGCGAGGGCAAGCTCAACGGCTACGAGATGGAGACCCGCACCAACATCGCCGTCTCCTCCGAGCTGATGGCCATTCTGGCCGTTGCCACCGACCTGAAGGATCTGCGCGAGCGTATCGGCAAGATCGTCATGGCTTACAACAAGAAGGGCGAGCCCGTCACCGCCGAGGACCTCGAGGTCGCCGGTGCCATGTGCGCCTGGATGCGTAACTGCATCAACCCCACCCTCTGCTACACCGTCGAGCATCAGCCCTGCCTGATCCACGCCGGCCCCTTCGCCAACATCGCCATCGGCCAGAGCTCCATCATCGGCGACCGTCTCGCCCTCAAGCTCTTCGACTACCATGTCACCGAGTCCGGCTTCGCTGCCGACATCGGCTTTGAGAAGTTCTGGAACGTTAAGTGCCGTCTCTCCGGCCTGAAGCCCCACGTCTCCGTCGTGGTCGCCACCATCCGTGCCCTTAAGATGCACGGCGGCGGTCCCGAGGTCCGTCCCGGCCGTCCCCTGCCCAAGGAGTACACCGAGGAGAACCTGGAGCTGCTGGAGAAGGGCTGCTGCAACCTCTTCCACCACGTCAACAACGTCAAGAAGAGCGGCATCAAGCCCGTCGTCTGCATCAACAAGTTCTACACCGACACCGATGCTGAGGTTGCTCTCATCCGTAAGCTCTGCGCCGAGCAGGGTGTGCGCTGCGCTCTGAGCGAGCACTGGCAGTACGGCGGCGAAGGCGCCCTCGAGCTGGCCCAGGCCGTTGTCGACGCCTGCGAAGAAGCCAACGACCCCATCAAGTACCTCTACGATCTCGAGACTCCTCTGCGTCAGCGCGTCGAGCTGATCGCCAAGGAAGTCTACGGCGCCGACGGCGTCGAGTGGTCCGAGCTGGCCACCCAGAAGGCTGAGCGCTTCGAGAACGATCCCAAGTACGCCGACTACTGCACCATGATGGTTAAGACTCACCTGTCTCTCAGCGACGATCCCACCCTCAAGGGCGTGCCCACCGGTTGGAAGCTGAAGATTCGTGACATCCTGGAGTACGGCGGCGCCAAGTTCCTCTGCCCCATGGCCGGCACCATCTCCATGATGCCCGGCACCGGCTCCAACCCCGCCTACCGCAAGGTCGACGTCGACGTCGAGACCGGCAAGGTTTCCGGCCTGTTCTAATCCGATTGCCTACACAAGCACAGGCGGGTAACCGCCTGTGCTTGTCTCATTTTAAGCATCAATATGTGATAAGGAGAACATCTCTATGGATATGTCTATGGAATCCTGCCGCAAGTTTGTGGAAGTTCTCGCTTCCGATGCCCCCGCTCCCGGCGGCGGCGGTGCGGCGGCTCTGGTGGGTGCCATCGGCACCGCTCTGGGCAACATGGTCGGCTCTCTCACCGTCGGCAAGAAGAAGTATGCCGATGTGGAGGCCGAGATCATTGAGCTGAAGGCCAAGTGCGACGCTCTGCAGAAGGAGCTGCTGGATCAGGTGGAAGCCGACGAGATCAACTTCCTCCCCCTGGCCAAGGCCTACGGCATCCCCAAGGACGATCCCAACCGGGACAAGGTCATGGAGGAAGCCACCATCATCGCCTGCTCCACTCCCATGAAGATCATGGAGCTGTGCTGCCAGGCCATTGAATACATCAGCGTCTTCGCCGCCAAGGGCAGCCGTCTGGCCGTGTCCGACGCCGGCTGCGGCGCCGTGTGCTGCAAGGCCGCTCTGCAGGCCGCCAGCCTGAATGTGTTCATCAATACCAAGACCCTGAAGAACCGGGAAGTGGCCGAGGAAATGAATGCCAAGGCCAACGGCATGCTGGATAAGTACGGCGCCATGGCCGACGAGATTTTCGTCACCGTCAAAGCCGGCTTCGGCCAGTAATTCCCCGAATAAACGATAAAAACCGCGGCCGTATGGTCTCAAACTCATACGACCGCATTTTTAAAATGATAAAACATATAAAAATAGTATGTAAGTATGTAAATAACGGAGGTGTATTTGATGAAAAAGATCAAAGTTTTTATTTACGCCATTCTGGCTGGACTTTGCATAGCCCTTGGCGGGACCGTATATCTGACGCTGGAGAACAAGATCGTGGGTGCCTTCCTGTTCACGTTGGGCCTTTTTACGATCTGCACTTTTGGCTTCAATCTTTTTACGGGCAAGGTCTGCTATGTTCTTGAACGGGATTTTGACTATCTGCTGGATGTGGGCGTGATCTGGCTGGGCAACCTGATGGGCACGCTGCTCAGCGGCTGGGCGCTACTGTCCACCCGCGTGGGCCCCGGATTGGCCGCGAAGGCGGCGGAGGTCTGCACCACCAAGCTGGGTGACAGCATTCTGAGCATTTTTATACTGGCCATATTCTGCAATATCATGATTTTCATCGGCGTGGACGGTTACAACAAGAATCCCCACGAGGCGGGCAAGTACCTTTCCATGTTCATGGCCATCATGGTATTCATCCTCTGCGGCTTTGAACATTGTGTTGCCAATATGTTCTATTTCACCGTGGGGGGCGTCTGGGGCGGCAAGGCCATCCTGTACCTCGGCGTGATGACCCTCGGCAATGTGGTGGGCGGTCTGATCATTCCCCTCTGCCGCAAGGCCTTTGCCAACACCTGAGCCGGCTTATGCCGGCTCTTTTTTTCTTGCATTGCGGGGGTTCCGGGGCTATACTGGAGAAAACTGACCAATGAGGTGACCGATATGTCTGAATTTGTTGCAAACGAAGCCATCGCCGAGGCGCGCAAGGCACAGCGCAAGGGCGGCATCCGCGGCCGCGACGGTCTCGGTAAGGAAGTCCGGGCTGAGTACAGCCGCCGCATCGTGGAGCGCATTGTGGAGAGCGAGGCTTTTAAAAAGGCGGAGATCATCTTCAGCTACCGGGCGGTGAAGGGCGAAGTGAGTCTTGAACTGCTGGAGGAGAAGGCGGCGGCGCTGGGTAAGCGCGTGGCCTACCCCCTCTGCATCGGCCCCGGTCAGATGATCGCGCTGATCCCTGCCGCCGACGGTGGCTGGATCCCCGGCGCATTCAACATTCTGGAGCCCTGCCGGGAAACCGCCGAGGAGATCCCCCCGGAAAAGCTGGACCTGCTGCTCTGTCCCTGCAGCTCCTTTGATGCCGACTGCAACCGCATGGGCATGGGCGGCGGCTATTACGACCGCTACCTGCCCCGCTGCGTGAACGCCGTCATCACCGCCGTGGCCTTCGAGGCCCAGAAGAGCGATAAGATCGCCATGGAGCCCTGGGACGAGCCGGTGCAGGCGGTATTCACCGAAGAACGTACGTATGGGAATATCTAAGCGGACCATAAAGTCGGTCCTTGTGCTGCTCGCAGTTTTTTTCCTTGTGGGTTGTGGCGCGACAGCGGAAAGTGCCCCGGCGGCCACGGAAGCGCCGGTGGTTACGCCGATCCCCGCAGCCGCGCCGGAGCATGACGACGATTACTGGCTGGAGGAAGCCCGTAATGCCATGGAGGCGGGGGATTACCACACGGCGCTGACGGCTCTGGACGAGGTTGTCGGCAAGACCGATGCTGCCGGGGCTCTGCGGGGCAGGATCCATTTCCTGCAGGGGGAAACGGCTTTGAATGCGGGTGAATTTGTCGAGGCGGCGGAGTCCTTCCAAAGGGCCGAAGAAGTGGCGAATTCGGAAGAACTGCTGGAGCTGGCGGAGGCCATGCTCCGGGGAGACTACATGGAGGCCGCCCGGATTGCAGCGGAAACAAACCCGTCCCGCTTCCGGCCCTGGCGGGACTTTCTCCGGGCGCATATGAAGGAGCCGCAGACGCTGGAGGAAGTTTTTCAGCAGGCCATGGTATTTCACATTCTGGACCGAGTGGACGAGCAGCCTCTCAACGAGACGGGTATTGAAAGTCTGGACCGTGCCGAGACGGATATCCACAATGTGAGATACATCGGGCCCATCGTGCCGTATAATCAGCAGGAAAAGCTGATGGTACTCAGCGGCGACGCGGCAGAGCTGGAGGTTTGCGGTCAGGGCGGCGGCAAGGCGCTGATCGTCCGTCGGCAGCCGGACTATCCCCGGGGTGCCGTCTATGCCACGGTGGACAAGTGGATGAGCCTTCTGCCAGCGGGACTGTACCCCGCCTCGCTGGATGAGGTGGATTACATCCTTTATCTGGACTATGATTACAGCGTCTGCGCTGTTGTTGCGGGCAATGACGGCGGGATGCTGGAAGCGCTGCAGATGAGCTGCGTGGTGCGTCTGGTGAATGAACACACCGGGGAGGAGCTTTACCGCTCGGAGAAAATCATGGGTGCTGCCGATTACGATAACCAGTACCGTCTGGACTTTTTGGCCGAGGACGGCTGGCTGGCCTGTGGCAACCCGCCCATCGGTCGGGCTCTGGCTGAGGCCATAGCGGCCCTGCCGGGCTGACAGAAAAGAGCTGTTTCAGGACAGCTCTTTTCCTCTTGAATTTAGCAAATCAAGCTGCTATACTATGCTTAACTGAATGGGGAGCTGGGTTGTCCCGGCTGAGACGGCGTTAACGGAGACGCCGGACCCTTGGAACCTGATCCGGATAATGCCGGCGGAGGGAGAAGCAAAGCGCCTCATGCGCCATCTGTCCCAACGCGGCAGATGGGCGCTTTATTTTTTAAGGAGGCTCTTTGCCATGAAAAGAAACCAGTTAACCCTTACCCTTTGCGAAGGCGCGATTTTTGTCGCCGCTGCCCTTGTTCTGAGCTACATCAAGATTCCCGTGGGCTTTCTGTTCGGAGGCTTCGGCGGCTCCATCGACTTCGTTATGGTGCCGCTGATTATCTACGCTGTGCGCCGGGGTGCCGGCTGGGGCGTTGTGGCCGGTCTTATCTTTGGTACGATGAAGTTCTTCTTTGCCGGCGGCAGCGCCATCAGCTGGCAGTCCATGCTGCTGGATTATTCCCTGGCCTATGGTGCGGTGGGTCTTGCGGGGCTTTGCCGGAAAATGCGGCGGCCGCTGCCGGTCGGCGCGGTCGTTGGCTGTCTGGGCCGTTTTGTGATCCACTATATCAGCGGCGTTACCATCTATGCCCAGTATATGCCCGAGCGCTTCATGGAGCTGACCATGACCACCCCGGCGGTGTATTCCCTGCTCTATAACGGAACCTATATGTCCGTGAATACGGTGTTGGCAGTACTGGTCTGTGCGTTGCTGGAAAAACCTCTGGAAAAGTTCATAAAAGAAGCATAAAAACGGGGAGAGGCAGTGCCTCTCCCCGTTTTCCATGGAAAAACTGCTTGCATATTGGGGCTTTCTCCACTATAATTGATATTCGTAAAATTATGTGCGGAGGAATTTCCATGGCATCTAACAATTCTTGGGACGATCTTTTTCCTCAGGGAGAAGACGGCCTCAGCGAGGATTTTGAAGCCCAGCTCCGGCGGCTCTACGCTCAGGAGGGAAGCTTCGAAGATATTATGACGGAAGAAGTCCAGGCGGAGGAAGCGCCTGCGGAGGAATATTACGAAGAAGAAGCCTATGAGGCTGAGGAAGAACCCGCAGCGGAGGAAAAGCCTTTGCCGCCCGCCAAGCGCCCTCCTCAGAAGAAAAAGACGGCACCTCCTCCCCGGAAGAAGAAAAAGGCCAGCCCCATGACCATTGTGGGTCGTGTCTGCGGCGTTTTCTTTGCCACGGTGGGCATGATCGTGCTTCTGCTGCTGGGGGTCATCCTGATTGTGGCCCACGGCCCTTCGGCCAAGGCCCAGCAGATGTTCGTTTTCTCCACCAACGAGACCAGCGCTCTCAAGCGGGTGCCCTACTGGTTTATGGACGATGCCCAGGTGGATGCCATCCTCAACCCGCCTCCCAAGGTGGTGGAGCCGGATACCTTCGTGGCCATCGGCTTTGAGAACAAGGATGGCGAGAGCGGAGAGGAGCCTCTGGTGCAGGTGGACGTTGAAACCGCTTCTCAGGAGCTGGAGCTCATCGACATCAAGGGCAGTACCTACAAGGGTAAGATGCTCATCATCCCCGATCCCTCCCGTGTGGTGATCGGTTCGCTGGACTACTTCGGCGGCTATGGCATCTATCTGCCGGAGTTTATTGAGAAATACGGTGCCATTGCCGGCACCAACGCCGGCGGCTTCTACGACCCCGACGGCTTTGGCGACGGCGGCATCCCCGACGGCATCGTGATCCGCGACGGGGCCATCGCCTTCGGCAACGCCGGTACCCACTATATCGACGTCATCGGCTTCGACGCCAATCACGTACTCCACGTGGGCGACATGACCGGCCAGCAGGCACTGGATCTCGGCATTGTCAACGCCGTCAGCTTTGCCCAGGGCCCCGTTCTCATCAAGGACGGTGTCAAGCAGAGCTGGACCAACGTCTCCGTGAACCCCCGTACCTGCATCGGCCAGCGCGCTGACGGTGCGGTGCTGCTGGCCGTTATCGAGGGCCGTCATATCGACAGCATCGGCGCCAGCTTTGATGATCTGGCCGAGCTGATGTTCGAGTATGGTGCGGTGAACGCTGCCAACCTGGACGGCGGTTCTTCCTCCGCCATGATTTATGAGGGCGAGCAGATCACCAAGGGCTCCAACATCGTCGGCTCCCGCCGGATGGCCACCGCCATTCTGGTGCTGCCCTGAGGAGGTTTGACATGAGCATGAAAAAACGCAATTCCGGCTTCCGCAAGGGATTCGGGATCTATATGATCGTTCTGAGCATCCTCTGCGTAGCGGTGCTGACGGCTCTGTGGGTCATTCTGGCCCGCTTCCAGGCCGGTGAGGATGCCAAGCTGGCCGCCGAGGCCGAGAAGGAAGCCCAGGCTGCCTACGAACTGGATGTAAAGCGCGCGCCCCAGCGTGCCTTTGAAGACTTTGTGGCCAACATGACGGCCGAGTACTGGACGGAGCAGTGGTTTGAGGCCAACCCCGACAGCTTTGACGATGCCGAGAAGGTTACCGAGTACATGGGGCAGGTCTTCTTCGGGGAGAACCTGAACTACTGGAAGGCCGAGGAATATACCGACGAGGCCCCTGCCTATATTCTGAAAAACGGCGCGGAAGAACTGGCTGTGCTGACCTTCGAGGGCAGCGAGCTGGACTGGAGTGTCAGTAAGGTAGATATGCGCCTCAGCGGTAAGGAAGAGGCCAGTCTGGAAGTCCCCGAGAACTGCACCGTCTACTGCAATGGTACCGCTCTGGAAGACCGCTTTTCTGCCGAAAGCGTCAGCCACTTTGCCGACGAGGGCATGGAGGAGATCGAGGAACTGCTCACCACGCCTACCCTCTGGAATACCTACACGGTTTCCGGCCAGCTTTTCGCCCCGCAGCTTACCGTGGAAGCGCCCGCCGACCGTACCCTTGTCACCGATGAGGAAGGCTTCAGCTTCTATATCCTCTCTGCGCAGGAGGCTGAACCCTATCAGGCTCAGGCGGAGACCTTTGCCTCCACGGTGCTGAACTTTTACATGATGGGCGCCAGCAACCCCTATGGAAATGCCAACAGTGTTAAGCTCCTGGCCATCCCCAATTCCCAGGTCTGCAAGCTCATGGACAGCGCTGCCGAGGGCGTCAGCTGGAACACGCCTTATCCCAATTATACCCACAGCGTGGAAGCCGGCCATGTGATCCGCTGGGCGGAAAACTGCCTGAGCGTGGATGTCAAGTACCACGCCGAGGGCACTGCCGACGGTTATACCAACGTCGAGGACGGCACCTACCGGGTGTACTTCCTGGATCAGGGCACCGGCTTTGGCATCTACGGTCTGGCCTACAAGTAAGGGGGAATTGCTATGAACGTAACGGTTATTGTCCCTTCCCTTGACCCCGATGAGAAGCTCATGCAGGTGGTGGAGGGGCTGCGGAGCATCGGCTTCAAGGACATCGTTCTGGTGAACGACGGCAGCCACAGTGATCGCACCGAGCCCTTCCGGGAGGCCGCTCAGTACCCCGAGGTCACCGTGCTGACCCATGAGGTCAACAAGGGCAAGGGCCGCGCCCTCAAGACCGCTTTCGCCTGGTGTCTTGAAAACCGTCCCGGCATCGACGGCGTTGTCACCGCCGACGGCGATAACCAGCACCGCCCCGAGGACATCCTCAAGTGCGCCGAGCAGCTGGTGGCCGATCCCACCAAGCTCTGGCTGGGCGTCCGCGACTTTTCCTTGGAGCATGTGCCCCTCCGCAGCCGTGTGGGCAACACCATCACCCGTACCATCATGCGCCTTTGCGGTGTGGACGTGCAGGATACCCAGACCGGTCTCCGGGCTGTGCCTGCCTCCATGCTGCCTCTCATGTGCGAGATCGAGGGCGAGCGCTATGAGTACGAGACGGAGATGCTTCTTGCCATGCGCGAGAACAAGCTCACCATCGGCCAGGTGATTATTGAGACCGTCTACATCGACGAGAACCAGACCAGCCATTTCAACACCCTGCGGGACTCCTGGAAGATTTATAAAATCATCTTCCGCCATATGTTTCGCCGCTTTCGCTACTTTCTGAAGTTCTCTGCCAGCGCCATCTTCTGCTTTCTGCTGGAGACAGGGATCTTTACGGCGCTGAATCTCTGGGCCTTTGGCGCTCTGGCCAACGGCCCCCGGGAACTGGCTGCCGGGCTTGGTGCCCGCTGCCTTTCCGCCATCGCGAATTTTACCCTGAACCGCAATATGGTTTTCCGGAGCGAAAGCAAGCTCAGCCGCAGTGCGCTGCGCTATGCGCTGCTGGCAGTGGTGCAGGGCAGCATCTCTGCCCTGTGCATCGCCCTCATCCAGCGGCTCACCGGCGCCACCAACGCCATGGAGACCCTCATCAAGATGCCCGTGGATCTGCTGCTCTTCCTTGTGAGCTTCCAGTTCCAGAAGCGCTGGGTATTCAAAAACGAAGAATAAACGCAAAGGCCGTCCGCAAGGACGGCCTTCCTTAATGAAAACTTAATGTTTCCCCATCTTTTATCTTAAACGCTCTTTTGCTACAATACCCACACAAGGGAGGCGAGGGAATGTACAGCATCCTTATCTGTGATGACGAGCGGGACATCCGAAGCGCTCTGCGTATCTATCTTGAAAACGAGGGCTATACCGTGCTGGAAGCGGAAAATGGTGAAGATGCCCTGCGCATACTGGAAACAAAGGAAGTGCAGCTGGTGCTCATGGACATCATGATGCCGGTGCTGGATGGGGTGGCCGCCACGGTGCGGCTTCGGGAGCGATACAACCTGCCGGTGATCTTCCTGAGCGCCAAAAGCGAGGACATGGACAAAATCCTTGGGCTCGGCGCCGGGGCCGACGACTATGTGACCAAGCCCTTTAATCCCGTGGAACTGCTGGCCCGGGTAAAGGCTCAGCTGCGGCGCTATGTGCGTCTGGGCGGTATGCCGGAGACAACGCCCTCCTTGCTGGCTGTGGGCGGCATCCTGCTGGATGACGAGGGAAAGCGTGTCACGCTGGATGGGGAGCCGGTACAGCTGACGCCCCGGGAATTTGATATCCTGCGCCTGCTTCTGCAAAACCCCGGCAAGGTCTTTCCCTCCCGGGAAATCTACCGGCTGGTGTGGAAGGAAGACCCCCTTGGGGCGGAAAACGCCGTGGCGGTGCATATACGGCATCTCCGGGAAAAGCTGGAGATCGACCCGGCCAACCCCCGCTATCTCAAAGTGGTTTGGGGTCAGGGCTATAAACTGGAGGGATGAACATGAAAAAGCTCGGTCGTTTTTTACTTGCGGTGTTCTATTATCTTTCGGGCCTGCTCTTTGTTTACTGCGGCGCCGGGGCGGCGCTGGCGTATGAGCGACCCTTTGAAGAATGGCTGGAGATCCCCGGTATTTTTCTCTGGCCTTTGCGCAATGCGTACCTGCCGCTGACAGCGGTGTTTGGCCTTCTGACGCTGCTGCTCCTTCTCCTGCGCTGCAAGGGCTGCCGCGGCGGCGCCCTTTCCCGCGCACCGCTGGATCTGATGACCTTTCTTTATATTTCGGCGGCGGTACTGCTCATCGCCGGGGAGACGGCCGTGGTGGACGGGCTTTGGAGCTACTATCATGTGAGCTATGGAGAACCGTGGGACTACTGGCGGGATCTCATTATGGTGGCGCTGGGTGCGCTGATCGTCTGCTCCTTTGCGGCGCTGCTCTTTAAGAGCGTCGCCGTGCAGCGGAAGGACTGGCAGTGGCTCAAGGGCAGCCTCTGCTGGCGGCTGGCAGTCTGGGTGCTGCGTATCTTCCGCCGCCTCCGGAGCATCCTTGGTGACTTTGTCCGGAACCTGCCGGGTATGTGGCGGCTGGTGGGCGCAGTAGTTTTGTTCTGCGGCTTCAACTTCCTCTGCGGTGTCAGTCATGAAGAGTTCTTTCTGCTGCTGGCGCTGCTGGCAGACGGCGCCGCTCTCTGGCTGCTGCTGCGCTTTGCCCGGGAGTGCCGTCAGCTGGAAAAAACGGCTCTGGCGCTGGCCGAGGGCGATCTGAAGGCGGCGGTGGACACGGAGTCGCTCCGGGCCCTGCGGAAGCACGGAGAGACGCTGAACCGGGTGGGGCTGGGCCTTGCCAAAGCGGTCAACGAGCGGATGCAGAGCGAGCGGCTGAAGACCGAACTCATTACCAACGTAAGCCATGATCTGAAAACACCCCTGACCTCCATTGTCTCCTATGTGGATCTTCTCAAGAAGGAGGGGATCGAACAGGAACCGGCCCGGGGCTACATTGAGGTGCTGGACCGCCAGAGCCAGCGGCTGAAAAAACTCACCGAAGATCTGGTGGAGGCCTCCAAGGCCAGCAGCGGCGCCATACCGGTGAACAGAGAGCGTGTGGATCTTTCGGAGCTGCTGCGCCAATGTCTGGGTGAATACACCGAGCGGCTTGCCGCCGCGCAGCTTGCCGTGGTGCCGCAGATCGGTGAGGGAGATTTTGTCACCGTGGCCGATGGGCGGCTCCTCTGGAGGGTGTTGGACAATCTCTTTCAGAACACGGCCAAGTATGCCCAGCCGGGTACCCGCTTTTATGCGGCGCTGGAACGGGACAAACAGGAAAAACGGCTCATTCTGCGCAACATCTCCCGGGAGGCACTGAATGTGGCTCCGGAGGAACTGATGGAACGCTTCGTCCGTGGGGATGAGTCCAGAAGCAGCGAGGGAAGTGGTCTGGGTCTTTCCATCGCCCGCTCGTTGATGGAGCTTATGGGCGGCGCTCTTACGCTGACGCTGGACGGTGATCTCTTCAAAGTGACCCTGCATTTTCCGGAATAAAGACAAAAGAGAGGCTTTCGCCTCTCTTTTTGTCTTTCAGTATATGGGTGTGCAGTTCTGACCATCCACAGCCCAGACGCTGCTGCCAAATTCGTCGAAGAAGGGGGCGGCCCCGGCAGCCTCGGTGGGGCCGGTGGTGACGGTGCCGTTGCCGTTGTCGCTCCAGCCTTCGCCGTTATAAACGATTCCGCCGCCGATGACGGTGAAAATATTGCTGTCCTTCAAAAGCAGTGTCCAGCTGCCGTGCTCGTCGCTGACAAAGCTGTAGCTCCCGGCAGCAATGGGCGGCGCGGGGGTGGGGGCCGGTGTGGGTTCCGGCGCAGGCTTCGGTGTGGGCTGTGCGGTGGGCGCGGGGGTCTCCGCCTGCGGTGTCGGCGCGGATGGCTGCGGTGTGGGCGCGGCCGTGGGGACTGCGGCAGGTGTGCTTACAGGAGGGACGGGGGTTTCTCTTTTGGAGCAGCCGCCCAGAAGGAGCAGCAGAATAAGCAGAGGGATGAGACAGCGTTTTTTCATGGTCATCACCTTTTTTCGTAATATCCTACTAAAGATACAATAATTTTACCAAAAAGTAAAGAAGCAGGGCCAAATTGAACGCGCTTTCCCCTTTTCCTTTGTGATAAACTATGCTATACTATACTGGCAGTAATATATTGCAATGGAGAATCTTATGAGAAAATGGAATGAAAAGGTCCTTCGTGCATGGCAGGGAGGACAGCTCTGCGACGCCTGGCACTATCTGGGCGCAGAGCGGCAAAAGGGCGGCGTGCAGTTTGCGGTCTGGGCTCCCAATGCTCAGAATGTGCGTGTCACCGGCGACTTCTGCGGCTGGAGCAATGAGGGCGTTGGGCTGCAGTGGTCGGAGGGCGGCATTTGGACGGGGTTTGTCCCCGGTCTGGAGCGCGACTGCCTCTATAAGTATATTGTGCGCGGCGTCGACGGCGTGGAGCGCTGGAAGGCGGATCCCTTTGCCCGCTGCTCCCAGCTTCGCCCCGATACGGCCAGCGCTGTACATACCCCCCGCTATCGCTGGCACGATGCCGAGTGGATGGAAAAGCGGCGGAGTCTGGCGAGCGGGCGCAACATTTATGAAGTACATCCCGGTTCCTGGCGGCTCAAGCCCAATGGGGACTTTCTCAGCTGGACAGAGCTGGCCGACCAGCTCATCCCCTATGTGACCGATCTGGGCTACACTCATATCGAACTGCTGCCTGTGACGGAGCATCCGCTGGACGCATCCTGGGGCTATCAGGTGACAGGATTCTTCTCCGCCAACTCCCGTCATGGCAAGCCCGAGGAACTGATGGCGCTTATCGACCGCTGCCATCAGGCGGGCATCGGCGTCATCCTTGACTGGGTTCCCGGCCACTTCTGCCGCGATTCCCATGGTCTCGGCGTCTTTGACGGTACGCCTCTTTATGAGGGGGCCGATCACCCTCAGTGGGGCACCTACAAGTTCAACTTTGCCCGCTGGGAAATCCGCTCCTTCCTGCTGAGCTCCGCCATGTACTGGCTGCAGGAGTTCCATATAGATGGTCTCCGTGTGGATGGTGTCAGCAGCATGCTGTATCTGAACTTCGGCCTCAACGCCGACAGCCCCGGCCGCCGGCAGAACTGCCACGGCGGGGAAGAGGATCTGGATGCCATCTATTTCCTTCAGCAATTCAATCGCTGTGTGGGTGAAAACGTTCCCGGCGCTTTTACTGTGGCGGAGGAGAGCAGTGCCTGGCCGCTGGTTACCTACCCGCCCTCCGATGGCGGCCTTGGTTTCCACTATAAGTGGGACATGGGCTGGATGAACGATACCCTCCGCTATATGCAGACGGATTTCCCATGGCGAGCGGGCAGCCATAACCTTCTGACCTTCTCCATGATGTATGCCTTCAGCGAGAATTTTGTCCTGCCCCTCTCCCACGACGAGGTGGTTCACGGGAAAAAGTCCCTCATCGGGCGTATGCCCGGCGACTGGTGGCGGCAGTTTGCGGGGCTGCGGCTGCTGCAGATGTATTCTCTCTGTCACCCCGGTGCCAAGCTCATGTTCATGGGCGGGGAGTTCGGCCAGTTTATCGAGTGGCGCGAATACGAGGCGCTGGAATGGTTCCTCATGGAGCATGAGACGCACCATAAGCACCACGATTTTACCCGGGCGGCCAATCATATGTACCGGGGCGAAAAGGCTCTCTGGGAGCAGGATCGGGGCTGGGAAGGCTTTGAGTGGCTGGACGCCGACGATGCGCAGAACAACATGCTGGCCTTCCGGCGCATTGCCAAAGACGGGGAGACGGTGCTGTGTGTGCTGAACTTCGGCGTGCAGAGCCCGGCTCACTATCGGCTGGGAGTGCCCCGGGCGGGCACTTACCGGGAGATCTTTTCTTCCGATGCCCCGGAATTTGGCGGCAGCGGCCGCTGCAACCGTGAGCCAATCCACTCCGAGCCCATCCCATGGCAGGGTAAGGAGCAGTCCATTGTTATAACCGTGCCGCCCATCGGCGCTACTTTGATCAAAATCGAGCAGGAGAAAGAAGATTCATGACAAAAGAGACTTTTAAGAAAGAATATCTGGAGAGCGTTACCCATTACTGCGCGGCTCCCCTTGCCGAGTGCTCGGCTGAACAGAAGTACAAGGCTCTGGTACGTATGGTCACCAAAAAGACCGGTGCCCTCCGGGCCCAGACCGTGCAGCGCCGCAATGAGAGCGGTGAGAAGCGCGTTTACTATTTTTCCATGGAGTTCCTGATCGGCCGCCTCCTTAAGAATTATCTGATCAACTTGGGTTGGGACGAGACCGTGGAGGAAGGTCTGCGCGAACTGGGCGTGGAGCTGGATGAGCTCTGCGAGTGCGAGCGCGATCCCGGCCTCGGCAACGGCGGCCTGGGCCGTCTGGCTGCCTGCTTCATGGACTCCATGGCAGCTCTGGACATTCCCTGCACCGGCATCGGCATCCGCTACCGTTTCGGCCTCTTCCGTCAGCGTATCCGCGACGGCCAGCAGACCGAGGAGCCCGATGACTGGCTGGAAAACGGCTATCCCTGGGAGACCCCCCGCCCCGATGACTCCGTGGTGGTGCGTTTCGGCGGCCACGTGGAGCGTGTGGAGGAGAACGGCGCTGTCCGCTTTGAGCATCGTGACTGGACCGGCATTCTGGCCGTGCCCTATGATGTGCCCGTGCTGGGCTACGGCGGCGAGACGGTGAACCGTCTGCGTCTCTGGCGCGCCCGGCCTCTCAAGCAGGAACTGGATCTGGATGCTTTCAACCGGGGCGAGTACTCTCTGGCCCAGAAAAGCGACAACGATGCCAACGCCATCTCCTACCTGCTCTATCCCGACGATATTACCCCCGAGGGCAAGCGTCTGCGTCTGCAGCAGGAATACTTCTTTGTCAGTGCCGGTATTGCCCATATCATCCGCCGCTTCAAGAAGTCCCACGGCAACAACTGGGAGCTGCTGCCCGAGAAGGTGGCCATCCACACCAACGACACCCATCCCGCCCTCTGCGTGCCGGAGCTGATGCGCGTGCTCATGGACGAGGAAGGTCTCGACTGGGATCGTGCCTGGGCCCTCACCTGCCGTACCATCTCCTTCACCAACCACACCGTCCTCCCCGAGGCGCTGGAAAAATGGCCCATCAAGCTGGTGCAGAGTCTGCTGCCCCGGATCTACCTCATCATTGAGGAGGCCCACCGCCGCTACCGTGAGGGCTTTGACAAGTCCATCCCCAACTGGTTTGAGCGTTACAAGGCCACGGCCATCCTTTGGGATGATCAGGTCCGTATGGCCAACCTCTCCGTCATCGGCGGCCACAGCGTCAACGGCGTGGCAGCGCTCCATACGGAGATCCTCAAGGAGACCGTTCTGAAAGACTTCTATGCGCTGACTCCCGAAAAGTTCAACAACAAGACCAACGGCGTGGCCCACCGCCGCTTCCTGCTGGAGGCCAACAAGGAGCTTTCCGCCCTGATCAGCTCCCGCATCGGCGAAGGCTGGATCCGCGACGCGGATGAACTGAAGAAGCTTATGGCCTTCAAGGATGATGAGGCCTTCCTGGACGCGCTGCTGGCTGTCAAGCGGGAAAAGAAGCGCCAGCTCTGCGACTACATCGGCGAGCGCTTCGGCATCCAGTGCGATCCCGACTCTGTTTTTGACATCCACGTCAAGCGAATCCATGCCTATAAGCGCCAGCTGCTCTCTGCTTTCAAGATTTTGGCCCTTTATGACCGGCTCAAGGACGACCCCAACGCCGATGTGCCTCCCTCCACCTTCATCTTTGCCGGCAAGGCGGCCCACAGCTATGCCTTTGCCAAGGAGGTTATCCGCTTCGTCTGCGCTGTGGCCGATATGGTCAACGCCGATCCCGTGGTCAGCGGGAAGCTGAAGGTCATCTTCATGGAGAACTTTGGTGTCTCCATGGCCCAGAAGATTTACCCCGCCGCGGACATTTCCGAGCAGATCTCCACCGCCGGCAAGGAGGCCAGCGGCACCGGCTGCATGAAGTTCATCTTCAACGGCGCGGTGACCCTCGGCACGCTGGACGGTGCCAATGTGGAGATCGGCGAACAGGTGGGCGCAGAGAATATCCATATCTTCGGTCTCACGGCCCCCGAGGCGCTGCGCTATGAGACTCAGGGAGGCTATGTGGCTTTCGAAGAGATCGAAAAGAATCCCGTTCTGGCCCGTGTTATGGCCCACCTTACCGATGGATCTCTGGGCGGCAAGAAGTTCTGGAGCATCGAGGCCGAGCTGTTGGCCCAGAACGACGAATACTTCGTGCTGAAGGATTTCGCCTCGTACCTGGATGCCTGGGAGGGTCTGGCTTCCAAGGTGGGCAGCCGCGCCTTCGCCCGGGAAATGCTCTGCAACATCGCCAACGCCGGCATCTTCTCCTCCGACCGTACCGTCAGACAGTACGCTGAGGAGATCTGGAAGCTTTAAAGACCCCCGATCGGGGACAGTTCGTGATCCAGCCCCGTTTGGGGCAAGAATATAAGACAGACACAGGAGGTAAAAGCCATGCGCAGAAAAGAAACCGTTGCCATGCTTCTGGCCGGTGGGCAGGGAAGCCGGCTGGGAGTCCTTACGGAGAAAATCGCCAAACCGGCGGTATCCTTCGGCGGCAAGTACAGAATGATCGACTTTTCGCTGTCCAATTGCGTCAACTCCGGTATTGACACCGTGGGTGTCCTGATCCAGTATAAGCCCTTCCTCCTGAACAAGTACCTCGCCACCGGCGCCGCCTGGGACCTGGACGATGAGTGGGGCGGCGTACACATCCTGCCGCCGTATGCCACCGAGACCGGTGGTCAGTGGTATCAGGGTACGGCCGATGCCATTTACCACAACATCGATTTCATCGACAGCTATGACCCTGAGTATGTGCTGATCCTCTCCGGTGACCATCTCTATCAGATGGACTACAACCTGATGCTGGAGTACCACAAGCTCATGAACGCGGACCTCACTGTGGCGGTGAAAACCGTGCCCATGGAGGAGGCCAGCCGTTTCGGTATCATGACCACCGACGATGAGATGCGCGTGGTGAAGTTCACCGAGAAACCCAAGGAGCCGGACAGCGATCTGGCCAGCATGGGTATCTACATCTTCACCTGGAAGGTGCTGCGCGAGGCGCTGCTCCGGGATCACGATGTGGCCGACAGCGAGCACGACTTCGGCAAGAACATCATTCCCGGCCTTCTGGGCGAGGGCCGTCGCCTCTTTGCCTATGTTTTCTCCGGTTACTGGAAAGACGTGGGTACCATTCCCGCCTACTACGCTACCCAGATGGAGCTGCTGGACAAGGACCCTGCCTTCCAGATCTTCGATCGGCGTATGCAGGTGTTCTCCAACCTCAATGAACACGCGCCCCAGTACATTGCCGCCGAGGGCTGCGTCCAGCGCTCCCTCATCTGCAACGGCTGCGAGATTTACGGCAGCGTGGAAAACTCCGTGCTGTCTCCGGGCGTCTATGTGGGCCCCGGCGCCGTGGTGACCGACAGCGTCCTGCTGCCCAACTCCCGTGTGGAAGCGGGCGTCCGGGCCCATAAGGTGATCCTCAACGAGAACTCCGCCATTGCCGAAGGCAAGGAGATCGGTGAAGAGGGCGTCATCACCGTTGTGGGCGACAAATCTGAGATGAAGGTGAAGGAGTGAGGACATCATGAACAGAACCATCGGCCTGATCACTGCCAATTACAGCACCTCCGGCTATGCGGAACTCACCGAGAAGCGTCCCCCTGCCTGCCTGCCCTACGGCGGCCGCTACCGTCTCATGGACTTTGCCCTGTCCAACATGGTCAATGCCCGTATTACCAAGGTGGGCTTTGTGACCCCCTACTATTACCGCAGCATCATGGACCATATGCGTGCGGGCAAGGTCTGGGGGCTTGACCGCAAGAGCGGCGGCCTCTTTATCCTGCCCGGCAGCGTGGCCGGCTTCACCCACGAGGAAGACCGTTTCATGCTCCGTGACTTCATCGGCAACCGCACCTATCTGGAGCGGGGCGATGCCGATTACGTCCTCTGCACCGACTGCAGCTATATCTACAACGCCGACTATCTGCCTCTGATCACCCAGCATGAGATGCAGGGCAAGCCCGTTACCTTCTTCTACAAGAAGATGAGTGTGGGTGAGCTGCACCGGGGCTGGTATTTGGAGCTGGACGAAAACGGCGATGTGACGCGGCTTTACCGCGGTGACAACGGTGAGTATCTGCTGCTCAACTGCTTTATCATCGACCGCAGCCTCCTGCTGAAGTTTATCCGCGACTACAGTGCCATGCAGTATTCCGACCTCTTTGAGCTGCTGCAGGAAAACATCAGCGAGCTGAAGATGGGTTCCACGGCCTTTGACGGTTATGTGGGCTACACCGACGGCGCTGTGGACTACCTTAAGAGCAGCATGGATCTGCTGCAGACTCCCATCCGCCGGGAACTCTTTTCCGGTGACTGGACCATTTCCACCAAAACCCACGACGAGCCGCCCACCATGTATCAGCCCGGCAGCAGCGTGAAAAACTCCGTTGTCTCCTCCGGCAGCGTCATTGAGGGCAGCGTGGAAAACTCCGTCCTTTTCCGTGAGGTCAATGTGGCCAAAGACGCCGAGGTCAAGAACTGCGTCATCATGGAAAACTGCACGGTGCATCCCGGAGCCAAGCTCAACTGGGTCATCTGTGACAAGGAAGTGGAGATCAGCGAGGGCGTTACCCTCTCCGGCACGCCCGGCCATCCCTGCATCCTTGGCAAGGGGAAGAAGATATGAGAGAAAAGCGCAAGATCCTCTTTGCCTCCTTTGAGGCGAGCCCCTTTATCAAGACCGGCGGCCTCGGCGACGTGGCGGGTTCTCTGCCCGCGGCCCTCTGCGATGAGGAGACCGAGGTGCGGCTGGTGCTGCCCAAGCTGGGCAGCTTTGCCGAGCGTTATGCGGAGCGCATGCGCTTTATCACCAGCTTCAATGTGCCCCTGGGCTGGCGTAACCAGCACTGCGGTCTCTTTGAGCTGGAGGAAGGTGGCGTCAAGTGCTACTTCCTGGATAATGAGTATTATTTCAAGCGTCCCTATCCCTACGGCTGGATGGACGACTGTGAGCGCATGGCCTTTTTTGCCAAGGCCATCTGCGAGTGCATGATGTACCTGCCGGGCTTCTTCCCGGACGTTCTGCACTGCAACGACTGGCATACGGCCCTGGCCCCGGTCTTCCTCCGGGAGCAGTATCGCTATAGCCGGGCCTATGACCATGTCCGTACCGTCTTCACCATCCATAACCTGAAGTTCCAGGGCCAGTTCGATCCCTGGCTGCTGGGCGATGTGCTGGGGCTCCATGAGTGCGAGGCGGCCCGCAACCAGCTGATCTGGGGTGGTGCGCTGAACTTCATGGCCGGAGCCGTGGCCTATGCGGATCGTGTCACCACCGTCAGCCCCAGCTATGCCGACGAGATCTGCACCTGGGAGCTGGGCGAGGGTCTGGAAAGCCTGTTCCTCCGCCGCCGGAGTGTCCTCTCCGGCATTCTCAACGGCATCGACCGCACGGCCTTTGACCCCGCCACCGATAAAAATCTGGTGTCCTGCTACGCCGACATCGAGGGTAAGGCTGCCAACAAGGCGGCGCTGCAGCGTGAGCTGGGTCTCCGGGAAGATCCCGACGTGCCTCTCTTTGCGGTCATCAGCCGACTTACCGGCCAGAAGGGCATGGACCTTCTGAAGGAACTCCTCTGGTACTTCCCGGCCGAGGGCGCGCAGCTTGCCCTGCTGGGTACCGGCGATACCTATTTTGAGGATGCCTTTCGGGAGGCTGCCGCTGAGCATCCCGACTGCATTGCCGCCCGCATTGAATTCTCCGAGGCCCTGTCCCGGCGCATCTACGCCGGTGCCGACCTCTTCCTGATGCCCTCCCGTTTTGAACCCTGCGGCCTGAGCCAGATGATCTCCATGCGCTACGGCACCGTGCCCGTGGTTCGTGAGACCGGCGGCCTCCGGGACAGCGTGGAGCCTTACAACCGCTATACCGGCACCGGTACCGGCATCAGCTTTGCCCGCTGCGACAAGGAAGACCTGCTGGACGCCATGCGCCGCGCCGGTGAACTCTATGCCGATAAGGAAGCCTTCCGCTCCGTGCAGGAGCAGGGCATGGCCGCCGACTTTGGCTGGGAAGCCTCTGCGAAACAGTACCGGGCCCTCTACCGGGAGGTGCTGAGATGATCTGCCATGTTTCCCGCTCGGCCCGCTACCGCAGCCCCTTTGGCGCGGTGCAGGCGGGGCAGGAGATCCGGCTGGGCTGCGAGGCCTATGAGCGGCCCGTGCTGCGGCTCTGGTCGGATGCATGGGAGAAGCGTCTGGATACCGTGAACGAGGACGGCCTCTGGACGGTTCGCTTCACGCTGGAGGAGCCGGGCGTTTGCTGGTATGCCTTTGAGCCGGACGGAGAAACCCATCAGATCACGGTCTACCGCTTTGCCCCGGTGCCCGACTGGTATAAAAACGCCATCTGCTATCAGATCTTCCCCGACCGCTTTTACCGGGGAGACAGCTGGCAGTTCCGGCAGCCCGGTGAACGAAAGGGCAGCCACCGCTTTACTCTGCCTCAGTGGGACACCAGGGTGTTCTATCCCAAGGACGAACTGGGTGCGGTTTCCGCCTGGCCCTTCTGGGGCGGCACCCTCCGGGGCATACAGGAAAAGCTTCCCTATATCAGGAGCCTTGGTGTGGGCTGCCTCTACCTGAACCCCATTTTTGAGGCCTGCAGCAACCACCGTTACGACACCGCGGATTATTTCCGCGTTGACCCCATGCTGGGCAGCAACGAGGACTTTACGTCCCTCTGTGATGCGGCTCACGCCCTTGGCATCCGCATCCTTCTGGACGGCGTATTTAACCATGTGGGCGCCGACAGCCGTTACTTCGACAAGTTCGATAACTACGGCAGCGCTGCGGATTACCGCCACTGGTTCCGCTTCGGCGAGCAGTACCGCCACGGCTACGAATGCTGGTGGGATGTGCCGGATCTTCCCAATGTGGAGGAAATGGACCCCAGCTATGTGGACTTCGTCTGTGGAGAAAACGGTGTTCTCCGTCACTGGCTGCGCCTTGGCGCCGACGGCTGGCGGCTGGATGTGGCCGACGAGCTGCCCGATGCCTTTATCCGCGCCATCCGCACCGCCGTCAAGGCAGAAAAGCCGGAGGCGGTACTCATGGGCGAAGTGTGGGAGGATGCCACCAACAAGATCAGCTACGGTGAGCGTCGTATGTACTTTCAGGGCGAGGAACTGGACTGCACCATGCACTATCCCTTCCGGGATGTGGCGCTGGACTTCCTCCTGTACCGCTGCAATGCCTGGGAGGCGGCGGAGCGGCTGCTGGTCATTCAGGAGCATTACCCCCCGGAGAATTACTACGCGGCCCTCAATCTGGCCGGCAGCCATGACCGGGAGCGCTCCCTCACCGTCTTTGGCGGCGATCTGCAGAAAATGAAGCTTCTCTCCGTCATGCAGTACGCCTGTCCCGGTGTTCCTTGCATTTATTACGGCGACGAGGCCGGCATGATGGGCGGAGCCGATCCTTATAACCGTGGTCCCTTCCCCTGGGGGGAGGAGAACGCGGAGCTTCTGAGCCACTACAGGGCTCTTGCCAGCCTTTATGAGAGTCACCCCGCACTGAAGCTGGGCGGCTTTGATGTAGAGGCACGGAGCGACGATGTCCTTTGTATCAAGCGCTGGGACGAAAATGAGAAGCTCAGCGTGATCATCGACCGCGCAAACGGCCGCTGGAGCATCGAGTTTTAAAGCATGAAAAAATCCCCCGACCGACCGGTCGGGGGATTTTTTGCTTTTCTTTACTTCGCAATGGCCTTCTTGATCTCGGCCACGCCGTAGTACTTGCTGAAGCTCTCGCCGTCGGTGACGATGAGAGTGGGGGCGCCCTGTACACCGTACTGGCGGCAGAGATCCATATGCTCGTCGGCGATCCGATTTTCGTATTTGTAGCCGGCCTTGTCCATGAGGCTCTCGGCCACGCGGCAGTTGGGGCAGGTGACGCGGGTGAAAAGGATGGAGCGGCCTTCCACCTTGGCGGGGGCGGCTTCTTCCACGGCGGCTTCGCTGCGGCCGGCGGTGCCGCCGGTGAAGTTGGAAGCGCCGATGTTGTAAACCTTGCGATCCTTGAACTCCTGAGCCTTGCCGTCGTTCCAGTTCTGAACGGGGCGATAGTAACCGGTGATGCGGGAGTAAACCTCGGTGGCCTCGCCGCAGTGGGGGCAGCTGGCCTGCTCACCGACAAGGTAACCGTCGTGCTTGCAGACGGAGTAGGTGGGGCTCATGGTGTAGTAGGGGAGACGGTAGTTTTCCGCAATCTTCCGCACCAGGTTGGCCGCCGCCTGCCAGTCGGGGAGCTTCTCGCCCAGGAAGGCGTGGAAGACGGTGCCGGAGGTGTAGAGGGTCTGCAGCTCGTCCTGCACGTCCAGAGCGGAGAAAATGTCCTCGGTGTAGCCCACGGGCAGGTGGGAGGAGTTGGTGTAGTAGGGGGTGCCGTCCATGTTGGCGGAGATGATGTCCGCGTAGCGGGCCTTGTCGTGCTTGGCCAGACGGTAGGAGGTGGACTCGGCGGGGGTGGCCTCCAGGTTGTAGAGGTCGCCGTACTGCTCCTGATAGTCGCTGAGACGCTCACGCATGTGGTTCAGCACATCCTTGGTGAAGTCCTGGGCTTCCTTATGGGTGAGGTCCTTGCGCAGCCAGCGGGCGTTGAGGCAGGCCTCGTTCATGCCCACCAGACCGATGGTGGAGAAGTGGTTATCGAAGGTGCCCAGATAGTGGCGGGTGTAGGGGTAGAGACCGGCGTCCAGCAGCTTGGTGATGACATCACGCTTGACCTTCAGAGAGCGGGCAGAAATGTCCATCATGCGGTCGAGACGCTGGTAAAACTCCTCGGTGGTCTTGGAGAGATAAGCCAGACGGGGCATGTTGATGGTGACAACGCCGATGGAGCCGGTGCTCTCGCCGCTGCCGAAGAAGCCGCCGGACTTCTTGCGCAGTTCACGCAGGTCCAGACGCAGACGGCAGCACATGCTGCGGACGTCGTTGGGCTCCATGTCGGAGTTGATGTAGTTGGAGAAGTAGGGGGTGCCGTATTTGGCGGTCATCTCAAAGAGGAGTTTGTTGTTCTCGGTGGGAGACCAGTCAAAGTCACGGGTGATGGAGTAGGTGGGGATGGGGTACTGGAAGCCGCGGCCGTTGGCGTCGCCCTCCACCATGATGTCGATGAAGGCCTTGTTGACCATGTCCATCTCCGCCTTGCAGTCGCCGTAGGTGAAGTCCATCTCCTTGCCGCCTACGATGGCGGGCTGATCGGCCAGGTCCCGGGGGACGGTCCAGTCCAGGGTGATGTTGGAGAAGGGAGCCTGGGTGCCCCAGCGGCTGGGGGTGTTCACGCCGAAGATGAAGCTCTGGAGGCACTGCTTGGTCTCTTTGTAGGTGAGGTTGTCCACCTTGACAAAGGGGGCCAGATAGGTGTCGAAGGAGG
>SVLG01000031.1 GCA_015068055.1 Oscillospiraceae bacterium
TCGCTATAGCGCTCTCGGTGCCTTTCATGCGGTCATAGAGCTTTTTCTGCTCTGGGTCTTTTACGTCTAACCGTTCCTCCTGCGAGAAGGAAAATGCGGTTGCCTCCTGTAGCTCTGGGCTGAGTTCCCCATACATGGCAAAAATGGGCTTGATGTGATTGCAGAAGTAAATGACACGCTCACCATTGGCAAGCCGCCGCTGCATATCCTTTTTAGCCTCAATGGTATCCACGAAAGAAACCCGCTGCGGAACAACATTTTTGCAAGTATCCATCAAGTCAATGTGATTGCCGCCCTCGGGAACACGGAAGTCAGACAGAATCCCCGGAGAGCCGGTCATAACGATTACCTTGCACTTGCTGTTTCCGTTCTTATATTCCCGGTGAGCCTTGTTGACGAGGCTATGGACATAGTACGGCGCACTCTGATAGGAGGCATCAGCCAGAACAGAATGGGCCTCGTCCAAAACGATGAAGTCAAAGCGCTGCCACAAATGGGTATAGGCGTTTGTGGGTATGTAATGGTTCTGGAGATACGTCTCTATGGCCGCATTGGTACAGGCAATGCTTCTTTGATGGATGCTGGCTTCTCCCCACCCGTCCAAGTCGGGGAGCGACCTTTCGCTGTTTAGATACTTGTCTATATCCTCCACCGCACAACCGTTTTCCCATTCCAGAACATGAGTACCCACGCCCACTTTTTTATCTTTCTTTATCTCGTCCACCTTGGCACGGCGAGAGGTTATGAGCAGAACGGTCTTGGGCGGCACTGTGTATTCTGTGCCGTCCTCTCTTTTCCCCGGATAGCCTTTTATAAGCTTTTCAATGAACGTGTTCTTACCGCTGCCAACACCGGAATGGATCTGAATGAACCCATACGGCTCTATGTCCCGGTAATAGTCAATTACTTTGGAAAGATGCGGTTTTTCCATAGGAGCCCCCTTTTCAAACTCGGCTTTTTCCCCATGATACCACATCCGTCGGCATTGTCAAACGCACCCACACCGCAGCGTCAGGCGATTCATTACGGCCATTGTACGGATGTTTTTCCAAGGTGTCCTTTGCCGCTTTCGATGATTACAGTACAGGAAAAAAGAGGCTGTTTTGCATTTTCTTTTTGGGGTACTCCTATATACCCCCAAAGAGAAAAGCGATTCTGGAGCGGGAAACCAATATTGAATAAATAAAAATGGAGCGGGAATAATCCCGCCCCTTGAAGGAATCATTATAAGTTCCCCATTAATTGAGTAATAACAAATCCACGGCAAAAGCAAGCATCCCGCTTTCCATCCCCTCGGCACAATAAATTCCCGAACTGGGCGGCAGGAAGGCTTTTCCATCATCACAAGCCTTCATATAATATCCTTTCGCATCTTCATACTCCAACGATGTATCACAAGCCATAAGCAAGGCAATAGAAATCTGTTCTAAGTGTTTTTGGGCATCAGGCTTATCAGGATCAATCATAGCAATTGCATCCCAATCATCAATTTTTACTCCAAAAATTCCAATGATATCCATGCTGTCATGGATGGAGTAGGAATTGGAACCAACCTGCTCCAAACGGAGATCGCAATTAGGAAGCAAATTGAGCGCTTCTTTTATAGCCGGTTCAAATTCGTCATAATCATTAGCTTCTGTTCGTTTTGGTCGTTTTGGAGAGCCCGTCTTTTCGCCACATACAACGCATGTTCTGGGTTCGGTATACGTTGCATCTTTCCATACATGGTCATCCGTCACTGCTCCCTGTGTTTCACCACATATAGAACATGTTTGAGGGGTTGCGCATGTTGCCCACCTCCATGTGTGCGGAAGCGGTTCACCATCGGTTTTACCACACTCAGAACATGTAATTGGAGCTGTACAGGTTGCATCCTCCCATTGGTGTTTTAGGCAGCAACCGGCGAGCAGACACACCAAGCAGATAGTAATTGCAAGGAGCAGAAAGATTACAACAATGACAGCTACGATTAGAATACGAGGTTTGTTTTGTTTAGGTGATAGATGTTGCCCTCCATTGGCTTTAGCCGTTGTTTCTGGAGCTTCCATATTAATTTCTCCTCCAAAAATAGAAAGTACGCTCATTATAATTCTAATTTGGAATTAAATCAAGGGATGCAGCCATTATAATTCTAAAAAAGAACTATAATGGTGGATTCTATGAAACCTCGCAAGCAGCCGTATGGCGATAAGAATATCAGCGGAGCCATCATAGAGCGGCTTCGCAAAGAGCAGGGCATAAAGCAGCTGGAACTGATCTCCCGGGTGCAATTGCTTGGTGTGGACATTAACCCCAGCAGTCTTTCCAAGCTAGAAGGCCAGCAGCGCATAGCCGCGGATTATGAGCTGAGAGCCATTGCCAAAGTGCTGAATGTCTCCATGGATGACCTCGTCCCCCCGATTGACCCATTAGCAGAAGAATAAAAACCGCCCAACGGCTCCCCTCAAAAGGGGCCTCTGGGCGGTTTTCTTGTTTTTGCAAGTGGGGGGAATTTCTCAACTTATAAAGGAAATCCAAAAATCTCCCCCAAACACTCATAGGTTGAACGCAGCGGCCAGTTTGTTCGTTGCTGCCTGCATCTGGCTCAGATCGGACTTGACGTAGAAGTTCAGCGTAGTGCTTGCGTTGGTGTGGCCCAATAGCTCTTGTACGCTCTTGATGTCTGCTCCGCTGCTAAGCAGAAGCGTGGCACAGCTATGGCGCAAATCATGGGGAGACATATCGGGGAGGCCGTGGGCTTTCATAAAGCGCTTTACCCTGCGTGTTACGGCTCCGGGGTCACAGGGAGTAAATGCGCTGTGCTTTCCGGGAAAAACAAAGCTGTCCTCCAAAATGGTGTTGGGGTACTCCTGTTGGCGCTGCATTTTCAATTGGCGCAGCAGCGCAAGTGTGCTGTTCATCAGCGGCATACGGCGTATACTGGTCTGTGTTTTGGGAGTGCCCACAACGGTTCCGCTCTTTGCGGTGTTGGTCACATTACGCTCAACGGACAGAATGGAGCGGGCCTCATCAATATCCCTCCATTTCAGTCCGATGCACTCACCACGCCGCAGCCCCGTTGTAATCATCAGATGGAGCATACAGCGGAAATCAAGGGGACATTCATCCAAGGCCAGAAAGAACGCCTTTGCATCGTCCGGTGAAAGCGCCTCCACCCTCTTTCTCGGCAGCTTGGGCTTTTCCACCTTGTCTACGGGGCTCTGCTGAATAAGCTCCTGTCGCACAGCAAAAGAAAAAATCATGTTCAGCGTTCGGTAATGGTGGTGTATCGTTTGCGGGGAAAGCTCTTTGACGGTACGCAGATGAACAAGAAACTTTTGCAAATCCGCCGCTGTTATCTGCTGCAAAATTCGTCCGTGAAAATAGGTAAGGATATTTTTCGTGGTGTCGTTGTAGAAAGAGATTGTCTTGGGCTTGTGTTCCCCGTTATCAATACAGATGGGGAACCAGTATTCCGCAACAAACCGTGTAAAGTCTGTTTTTGTTCTGGCAATCTCCCTCTGCTTGATACGCTCGGGGTCTTTTTTGTCCTTTTCGTACTCTGCCCTTGCTTCCTGTTCCCACTGTGCTGCGGCTTTTACAGCAGCTTTTTCAGCCTTTGCGGGGCCAAGCTCTTTGGGAACTGCCCACGTTGTACTGCGGAATATCTGCTTGCCGCTTTCTTCTCTGCCTACACAGGCTCGGAAGCGATAGGAAACCACTTTGCCGTTCTTCTCATTGGGTGTGATTGCTGCCATTGATAACATCCTTTCTCTGTCACCAATGCTCCCTGCGCTGTCAAAAAAGGCTTTTTATGGCCTGTCTGTTGACATTTTTGTTGCCACGACTTCATAAGCTCAGTTTTATCATCCACCATTTTCCTCTAAAACGTACAAAAAAGCACCAAAAACAAACGTTTTTAGTGCTTTTCTGTGTTCCTATGTGGTGGACGATACTGGACTCGAACCAGTGACCCTCCGCACGTCAAGCGGATGCTCATACCAGCTGAGCTAATCGTCCGAAGCAAGGGGAATTATAACGGATATAATGCCCCTTGTCAACACCTTTTTTAAAAATTATCCCGCATTTTTTGCGTCCATGTAACGGTTCTCGGTAAGATACGCCGCCTGATAGTAGGGAACACGGACGATGATGCTGGCGGAGAGTTCACCCACCTTGGCTGTTACCGTGGCAGAAAGGCTGTAGCTGGGATCCACGCCCACAATGGTGATAAGGCCGGTATCGTCCACCGTAAGGACATTCTCATCGCTGCTGCTCCACTCGATGACCGCATTAGCGTTCTGGGGGAAGGTGCGGCATTCCAGCTGCATGGAGATCTCGCCGGCGTTGCTCATAGTGATCTCATTTTCCAGGGGGCTATCCAGGAAGATCAGCTGCAGGCTGGTGATCGCGTTGGGATCGGGACCCTCGGGGGTGGGTTCGGGAGAGGGGCTGGGCGAAGGCAGATAGGTATCGGAAAGGCTGATGCCCTGCTGAGCATCGCCGCCCTGACTGCCCTGCGCGGGAGAGTCAACGGGGACACGGACGCTGTTGTCGCCGCCGCCGGCGATCAGTACCACCACAGCCAGCAGCACCGTTACCACGAGGATGCCGGCAAAGGCAAGCTGCCACTGGCCGTTGACCTGGGCTCTGGCCCGGGCGGCGGTGCCTTCGGTGGCAGAAGCGGTGGTAGCGGCGGCGCGGGTGGACTGGTTGGCCCGGGGCGCGCCGCACTTGGGGCAGCGGGTTTTGAGGCCGGAGAACTTGAAGCCACAGCGCTGACAGGTGATTTCAGGGATGAGACCCATGGATAACCCTCCTTGTATAGCAAAAGACAAGATGACATACTTCTAATCATAGTATTTTACTACACATTCGCCGGTCCGTCAACTTGAAAAATGTCAGATCGTTTCCAGTCCCGTCTCGCTCTCCCGAACGCGGACAATGCGCTCCTGCGCACCGGTAGCGGCGCTGGAAAAGACCAGCCAGCTCCCTCCGGCAGCATCGGTGCAGCGGAAGGTAAAGCAGAGCTTTTCCCCGCCGCCGGGCATGGGCAGGAGGGAGAGATACTCCTCCTCCACGCGAAGCGCGGGAGAGAGCAGACTCCGGGCATCCTCCACCGCAGCCTGCGGCCGCTCCAGTGTCCGCCGCCGATGATTCTGAATATAGTCGGAGCCGTCAAAGCTCAAAAGGCTGCCATCATCCAGCGCCACGGTAAGGGTGATCTCATCGGCGTAGCAGCGCACGCCCTCCTGCAGCGGGCAGAAGCTCACGGTGAGGGCGTCTCCCGTGTTTCGCCAGGCTGTGCGCTCCATGTTCCGGAAGCCGTGTTTTTTGAGAAAGTCCTCCGCGGCCGTGAACCCCTCCTCGGCGGTAAGCCGGGGCGTCTCCACGCTGCGGCGGCAGACCGCCTGCAGCACCTGCCCGCCCCGCTCGGTGACCAGCAGGCTGTAATCCTCCAGCGACACGGACCAGCAGCGCTCCTTTGCCTCCACCGTCCCTTCACAGACGGCGCTGCGGGCATTTTCATCCAGAAAAGACGCCGCAATCAGGCAGGCCTCCCGCTCGCTGCAGCTCTCCTTCCCTTCCAGCATAGCCGCCTCCTGCTGGGCAGGAGAGTAACGCCCCTCACAGACGGGCTCCGGTACAGCAGGCAGTTCCTCCTCCAGCGCCCGCAAAGCCTCCCGGGTATCCTCTACCGCCGCAAGGCCATCGGCCACGGTGGATCGAAGGGAGGCAAGATCCGCCGCAGCCGCCGCGGAGTAGGCCGCGAGCTTTTCCAGCATCTGCCGTTCCTCGGCGGACCAGGCCGCCCCGCTGGCCGCGCAGCGGCCCAGACAGCGGGCAAAGTCCCCGCTGCGGCCCAGAAAAGCCGTGAGCTTTTCCAGTTCCTGACTCCCGGGCAGCTCGCCCAGCGCCGTCACCGCCGCCCCGGTAAGGGCATAGACATCGGAGCAGAGCGCCGCCTGCAGCCCCGGTGTGGTGGCCAGGGCACACTTCTGCAGCGCAAGGTCCATGTCCTCCATGGCGGCGCAGAGCTCTTCAAAGGCGTATTCCTCCCCGTAGCGCTCGCTGCGCTCGGAGGCCGCCACGGCGCTCAGCTGCAGCGTGGAGAAAAGGCCCAGCATAAAAATGGCGGCGGAGAGATAGCTCACCACCAGAATGGCCGTTTTTCGTTTCATAAGCAAAACACCTCTTTTGTCCTAGCATAAACAAAAGAGGTGTTTTCTTGCATGGTTAATTTTTCACTCAGCTGAGCTTTTCAATGCCCACGCGCATACGGCGGAGGCACTCGTCCTTGCCCAGAATGTGGAAGATCTCCACGGCGCCGCCGGGCGTGACGGCCTGTCCGGCCACGGCGATGCGGGCGGGCCACATGACCTTGGCGTTCTTGACGCCCAGCTCCTCGGCTGCGCCGATCATGAGGCCGTGGATGCTCTCTTCGGTCCACTCGGCGAGAGCCTCGAAGCGGGGCAGCAGGAACTGCAGCATTTCGAGAGAGCTCTGCTCGTCGGTCTTGGACTTCTTGTGGACGTAAAGCTCGGTTTCGTACTCGGGCAGCTCATCGAAGAAGCCCAGCTTCTCGGGGATGTCGGTGAGCTTCTCGGTACGCTGCTGGAGAATGGCAGCGATGAGAGCCGCGTCGTAGGCTTCGTTCTTCACAGCCTTGCGGATCCAGGGCTCGGCCACCTTGGCGAAGGCAGAGGGCTCCATGGCCTTGATGTACTCGGCGTTGAAGTAGGTGAGCTTCTGGATATCAAAGACCGCGGGGGACTTCGAAATGCGGGCCATATCGAACTCCTGCGCCAGTTCCTTGAGAGAGTAGATCTCCCGCTCGCCGCCGGGAGCCCAGCCCAGCGGCGCCACATAGTTCACCACGGCCTCGGTGAGATAGCCCTGGGCGATGAGATCCTCGTAGGAGGGGTCGCCGTGGCGCTTGCTCATCTTGTGCTGGGCGTCGCGCATGACGGGGGAGCAGTGGACATAGGTGGGCACCTTCCAGCCGAAGCCTTCGTACAGGAGATTGTACTTGGGGGCGCTGGAAAGGTACTCGTTGCCGCGGACCACATGGGTGATGCCCATCAGGTGGTCGTCGATGACGTTGGCAAAGTTATAGGTGGGCAGGCCGTCGCGCTTGATGAGGACCTGATCGTCCAGATCGGCGTTGGGGGCGGTGATGTCGCCGAAGATCTCGTCGTGGAAGGTGGTCTCACCCTCGTGGGGGATCTTCTGCCGGATGACGTAGGGCTCCCCGGCGGCCAGACGGCGCTCCACTTCCTCGGCGCTCATATTGCGGCAGGGATCCTCGGTCTTTTCAAAGCCCTCGCTCTCCTCCTCGCTCTTTTCGCAGAAGCAGTAGTAGGCATGGCCACGCTCCACCAGACGCTGGGCATAGGGCAGATAGGTATCGCGGCGCTCGGTCTGGACATAGGGGCCCACGGGGCCGCCCACATCGGGGCCTTCGTCGTGGTCAAGGCCGCACTCGGCCAGCGTCTTATAGATAATATCCACCGCGCCTTCCACCAGACGGCTCTGGTCGGTGTCCTCAATGCGGAGGATGAACTTGCCGCCGTTGTGGCGGGCGATGCACCAGGTGTACAGAGCGGTGCGCAGGTTGCCCACGTGCATATAGCCGGTGGGGCTGGGGGCGAAGCGGGTACGGACCTCGCCGGTGGGAATGCGGCTCTCCATTTCGTTGAGCCAGTTTTTATCTACAGGCATGATTCTCTGCCTCCTTCCGTTCTCAAAATACCATAATATTGGAAACGTTGCGTCTTGTCAAGCTAGCTTGCGCTGTGGTAAAATAGTTTGAATTTTGAAAAGAGGGACAAAGTTATGGACGAAGTCAAAAAGAAAACAATATTCTCCGGCATCCAGCCCTCCGGCGATCTGACGCTGGGCTCTTACCTCGGCGCCATCAAGAACTGGGTGGAGCTGTCGGATACCTATAACTGCTACTACTGCATCGTGGACCAGCACGCCATCACCGCCCGGCAGGTGCCGGCGGAGCTGCGCAAGCGCACGCTGGCCCAGCTGGCTCAGTACGTGGCCTGCGGCCTCGACCCCGAGAAGAACACGCTCTTTATCCAGAGCCATGTGCCCGCCCATGCCCAGCTGGGCTGGGTGCTGGACTGCTACACCATGTACGGCGAGCTGAGCCGCATGACCCAGTTCAAGGACAAGAGCAGTAAGAACGCCGATAACATCAACGCCGGTCTTTTCACCTACCCCGCCCTGATGGCCGCGGACATTCTCCTCTATCAGGCGGATCTTGTCCCCGTGGGCAGCGACCAGAAGCAGCACGTGGAGCTCTGCCGGGACATCGCCACCCGTTTCAACAACATCTACGGTGACGTGTTCACTATGCCCGAGCCCTTCATCCCCAAGACCGGCGCGCGCATCATGAGTCTCACCACCCCCACCAGCAAGATGTCCAAGTCCGACAAGGACCCCGGCGGCTGCATCTATCTCATGCAGCAGCCCGACGAGATCATGCGCTACTTCAAGCGCGCCGTCACCGACTCCGACTCCGGCCGCTGCGTCTACTACGACCAGGAGAACAAGCCCGGCGTGGCCAACCTCATGCAGATCTACGCCTGCTGCACCGGCAAGAGCTTTGAGGAGATTGAAGCCGAGTTTGAGGGCAAGGGCTACGGCGCCTTCAAGCCCGCCGTGGGCGAGGCCGTGGTGGAAATGCTCCGTCCCGTGCGTGAGGAGGCCGAGCGGCTGATGAAGGACAAGGCCTATCTGGAGAGCATCTACCGCGCCGGTGCCGAGCGTGCCGCCCGCACCGCCAACCGCACCCTCGGCAAGGTCTACAAGAAGCTGGGCTTTGTTTCTCCCTAAAGGAACAAATACGCCCCCATGGCGATCAGGAGTTCCCGATCGCCGCTTTCCCGGTACAAAAGCCATAACACGGCCAGCACCAGCAGGTCCTCCGTCTCCAGACGGCTGGGATCCAGACGGGAGAGGATGCCGTCCAGCCCGCGCCCCAGTTCGCGCAGTGGGCCGGGCGGCGTCTTTGCCTTTGGGGGCGGCGCGGGCTCCTGCTCCGGCGGCGGCAGAGGGGAGCTTTTTCTCTCCGGCGGACGTTCCTGCTCCGGTCGGTAGTGCCTCTGCCCGGACTGGGCGTTATAATGGTTCATTCTTCTCCCCTCCCATCTCTCCCATAAATTCCACGGCCAGCGAGGCCGCCGCCCCCAGCCGCAGGGCCTTTTCCAATCTTGCCCGGCGGGTTGCCGCCAGATAGGGACCCAGCCCCGCCATCAGTTTGGTCTTGCCGCCGCCGTTCAGAGAGGCGGCCACCCGACCCACCAGCCCCATAAGCTTGGGGTCCATGCCCGAAGCGTTTTTCTCCTCCGGGGCGATGCTGCCCATGAGCTTGGAGGCCATCTGGGCGATCTTCTCCATCTGCGCCGGGTCGCCCAAAACGGCATTGAGCCGATCTTCCAGCTCCGACACCGCCTAAAACCCCATTTTCGAGAGCTGCTCGGCCAGGGCGCGGCCCTCCTCGGTGGCCAGCACCTGCGTAAGAATGCCTTGCAGCGCCGCGGCATCCCCGCTGCGCGCCGCCTTTTCCACAGCCTCGGCGTCCAGCTTTTGCTCCAGCGCCCGGCCCGTGTCGCTGTCCATCAGCGAGCGAAGGCTATCCCCCTTCTGCCCGCCAAAGAGCGCCTTGCCCATCTTCTCAAGATCCTGCATACTCATCCCTCCCGTCAACCATTCTATGCAAAGGAGGCCATCCACGTGCTGCTGGCTGTTTTTTCCGATTCCCACGGGGCCACCGGACCCATGTGCGACGCCGTAGCCCAGTACAAACCCGACGCGGTGCTGCATCTGGGGGACCACGACCGGGACTGCGACGCCCTGCGGGAGCTGTTCCCCACCCTTGATATCCGGGCCGTCTCGGGCAACTGCGACCGCTATTCCCAGGAGTGCGAGCGGCGGCTCTTCGAGCTTGGCGGCGTAAAGATCTTCATGACCCACGGCCACCTTTACAACGTGAAGTTCGGCCTGGACTCCTTTATCAACGCCGCGGGCTTTTCCGGGGCGAAGCTGGCCCTGTGCGGCCACACCCACCGCGCCGACCACTTCAGCATCGGCGGCATGGACGTTTTAAACCCCGGCGCAGCGGGCCGCTTTGGGAGCTTCGCTCTGGTGGAACTCATAAACGGCACGGCGCAGTGTAAAATTCTTCCTTTCGGAGGCAACTGATATGAAAAAAGCATTGGTTACCGGCGGCAGCGGCGGCATCGGCAGCGCGGTCTGTCGGGCTCTGGCCGCCGACGGCTGGTTTGTCTATGTGGCGGGCTGCCATCACATGGACCGGGCAGAGGCTCTGGCCCGCGAGATCGGCGGCGAGGCCGTGAAGGCCGACCTGTCCATGCCGCTGGACGTAAAGTCCCTGTTCCGCACGGTGGGGGACATTGAGCTTCTCGTCAACTGCGCGGGTGTGGCCTGGTACGGTCTGCTGCAGGAGATGAGCGAGTTTGACTGGCGCAAGGTCTTCGGCGTCAACATCGACGGCATGTACCGCTGCTGCCGGGAAGCCATCCCCGCCATGGTGCGCCGCCACAACGGCTGCATCCTCAACGTCTCCTCCATTCTCGGTGCAAACGGCAGCTCCTGCGAGGCGGCCTACTCCGCCAGCAAGGGCGCCGTCATCGCCCTGACCAAGTCCCTTGCCAAGGAACTGGGGCCCTCCGGCATCCGCTGCAACTGCGTCTGCCCGGGCTTTATCGAAACGGAGATGACCGCCAACCTCACCGAGGCAGACTGCGCCATGCTGGTGGAAAGCACCGCTCTGGGCCGCACCGGCATGCCCGAGGATATTGCCCCGCTGGTGGTCTTCCTGGCGGGCGAGGGTGCGAGCTTCATCACCGGCCAGTGCATCGGCGTGGACGGGGGCCTGGTGATTTAAATCCATCCGGAAAATCTTCCACAATAAGAACGACTCATCCCGAAAGAGGAATCGGTAGGAGTAAAGCACCAACCAATTCCCATACAGGGATGAGCCGTTTTTATTTTACAGCCAACGCTGCAAGTTTCCTTGGGGATTCTCTTTGGCACACCGTTTCTCTTTTCAAAGAGAAATGGTGTGGGGAAAATCCCCTCACTTTTCCAGCAGCCGCGCCGCGAAGCTCCGCTGCACCACCATGGCGCCGGCGGGGCAGAACTCCTGACAGCAGAAGCAGCGGACGCACTTGCTGCGCTGTATAACAGCCTTCTTATTCTTGATGGTGATGGCCTTGGCGGGGCAGAGCTGGGCGCAGCGGCCGCAGCCGATGCAGCCGTCCTTCAGCGTCGGGCGGCTCCGCAGCAGCAGGGCCAGTCCCTTCTTCTTGACCTTCTCCAAAAGGGTATCGTTTTCCCCGGAGACAAACCAGCTGGAAGTGGCCCCGCTGCGCTTAAAGTCCGTGATCTTGAAGGGCTCCATGTCCCCGTGGATGGGGGGCATCCCCTCCTCGGGCAGGAGACCGCGCTGCTTGGCGGCGGTGAGGAAAAGGATTTCCTCCTCCTTCACGCCCACAAGGGCGGCGTTGACCCGGTCGAGGGCGTAAGGGTCCCGGGAGGCCAGCAGCAGACCCATGTGCCGGGGGGTTCCCTTGGTGGGGCCGTTGCCCTCCATGATCTCCACGGCGTCGCAGAGATTGAGGCGGCACTTCATGTACTCGTTTAAGTCCACCAGACCGTTGGCGAAGGCCAGCGGCTCCTTATGGCGGAAGTGATACTCGCTCTTGACCGTGCCGGGGATGACGCCGTAGAGGTTCTTCACCGCGGCGGTGATGCCCATGAGGCCATGGCTCTTGAGCTTGCAGAAGTTGATGACGGCGTCGCAGTTTATGAGCCAGTCGCAGAGATAGAAGCTCTTGTAGGTAACGGCCTCGGGGAAGTCCACGGAGGAATGGGTGTAGCAGCGGTTCAGCTCACCGCCGGCTTCTTCCGCGGCGGCCATGCCGCAGACGGAGTAGAGCCGGTTAATATGGGCGGAGACAAAAGGACCGCCGGGGCTGTCGCCCAGAACGACCTTCGCGCCCTTTTCCACCAGCAGTTTCGTAAGCTCTGCGGCCATAACGGGGTGGGTGGTGGCAGCGGTCTCCGGGGCGGCGGCATCGCAGAGATTGAGCTTGATGCCCACGCGCATGCCGGGGGTGACCCAGTCGAGACCGCCGGCGGCCTCAATGGCTTCCACCAGCGCCGCGCGGACGCGCTCCGGCTCATAGTCCGGGCAGGGAACGACGGAAACAAGGTTCTTTTCCATTCAGGCCTCCTCTACATTCCAGGGCAGTTCCACAAAACCGGGCTCGTGACCCAGCGCGGGGATGAGCTTTTCCCGGACATCGACGGTGCGCATACCCAGCGAAGTGGTATTCTTACAGGGGTGGCAGCCGAAGTTTTCCTCGGCAAACACGTCCTTGTCGATGTACAGATGCACCTTCTTCTCCTTGTCGTTCATAAGGCCGAGGATGCTGACGCTGCCGGGCTGCAGACCCAGAAGCTCCACCATATGTTCGGGGCTGGCAAAGGAGAGGCGGGCCGTGCCGATGAGCTTGGAAAAGATCTTGGTCTTGAAGGGCTTCTGGCCCGGCATCAGCAGGAGATAAAACTCCGTCTGCTGGCGGTTGGTGAGAAAGAGATTCTTGCAGATGGTGATGCCCAGAATCTTCTCCACTTCCTCGCACTCCTCGATGGTATCGGCATGGTCATGGTCGCAGCGCTTATAGGCGATGCCCAGCTCATCCAACAGGGCATAGCAGCGCATTTCCACTTCCTCTCGCCCCCCCTCCGGGGCGGTGGTGTACAGTACGGGGTCGATATACATATCCATGTCTCCTTAAAATCGGCTGATGGTAAGGTTTTCGTCGTCCTCGCCCTTGGTGATGGCGAGGATGCGGCAGTAGTAACTGTAGCTCTCGGATACCTGCACCTGTACCCGGTCACCCACCCGGCGGCCCATGAGGGCCTTGCCCAGGGGAGATTCCTTGCTGATGAGGCCCTCCAGCGGGTTCTGGCGGAGGGTGGTCACCAGACGGATCTCCGTTTCCTCCTCCTCGTCCTCCAGAAAGATCTTCAGCGTGTCGAAAAGGCCGGCTTCGCCGTCCTTGCTCTCGTCCTCAATGACCACCGCGCTGGCCACCATCTGCTTTAAGTAGCGGATGCGGCTCCAGTTCTTGCGCTGCTCCTGCTTGGCCGCCTTGTACTCATAGTTCTCGCTTAAGTCGCCAAAGGCCCGGGCGGTCTGTACGTCCTTGATGATCTGGGGCATGAGCACCTGTTCCCGGTACTCGATTTCTTCCTGCATTTTGCGGATATCCACCGCGGTCAGTTCATCGTGCATGCTTAAACCTCCTCGTTGGGGATCTCTTTGGCGAGAGCCGAATTGGTGTAGCGCTTGTCGGCGCTGACCTCCCGGATCACTTCGATCCAGTCGGGGAGGTTAAGCTCCTCGTCCTCGCTCTCCATCTCCACCTCACAGAAGGCCTGACGGCTCCAGAAGGGGAAGATGTCGAGCTCCAGCGTCCGTTCACCCAGAGCCACACAGCAGCGCTCCTTCTCGATGGGGCGGCGGTCGGAGTCTGCTTCCTTCAGCAGCGCGGCGAAGTCCTCCGCCGTGATCTCCCGCTCCCGCTCGATGCGCGTCACGTCGCTGAGGCGCTCTTTTTCCGTATAGGTATAGGTCACTTTGTCGCCGTCCCGGCTCTCACGGATGCGGCGGCTCTCGCCTTTTTCGTCCTTTTTCAGATAGATCTGCCGCAGCTGCAGGCGCTTTTCGCTGTGGGCCGCCAGAAGTTCTTCCGCGGGACGGCGAATGAGAAACTTTCGCTCGATCTCCAGCGGCTCCGCGCCCTCGTCGATGTAGCGGCAGGCGGCCAGCGCGGCCACGGCGCCGTCCGCCACCGCGGTGGTCAGCTGACGCACTTCCTTTTTGCGGCAGTCACCGGCCACAAAGAGACCATTTTTGCCCGTGCGGCAGTCCTCCCCGGCCTTCACATAGCCCGCGTCGCTGAGGGGCAGTACGGCGGCAAAGTCCCCGGTGGCGGGGTCCTGCCCATAGGCGGCAAAGACGGCGGACAGGGAAATATCCTGCGTAAGACCGTTTTCCGTGTCCTCCACGGCGATGCCCGTGAGGACGCCGCCTTCGGCATGGAGGGCCGTGATGCGGCAGGGGGTCAGGATCACCACATTCTTCCGCCCTGCAAGCCGGTCCAGAAGCTTCGCCTCGCCCCGGAAGCTTTTGCGGCGATGGATGAGATACACCTTGCGGCAGATGTCCGAGAGGAGCAGAGCCTCCTGCAGGGCGCTGTCGCCGCCGCCGGCCACGGCCACATCCGCCCCGGCGTAGAAGCCGCCGTCGCAGACGGCGCAATAGCTGACGCCGCAGCCCACCAGCTCGTTTTCGCCCTCCAGCTTCAGCTGCCGGTGCTCCGCGCCCACGGCGAGGATGACCGCCTTGGCCTCATAGCGTTCGCCGTCCTCGGTCTCAGCCTGCCAGCCGCCCTGGATGCGGCGAAGGGCCGTCACGGTGCCGATATCGGTATCGACCCCCTGAGAGAGGGCCTGCTCCACCATTTTCTCCGCCAGCTCCGCACCGGAGAGACTGCCTGCACCGGGGTAGTTTTCCACCCGGGGACTCCAGGCGATCTGGCCGCCGAAACCCGCCTTTTCCACCAGCAGCACGCGCTTGCCGCTGCGTGCCGCATACAGAGCGGCGGTAAGACCCGCGGGGCCGCCGCCGATGATGAGAATGTCATGCATGGTTATTTTCCTCCTCTGCCCGACGTCTGCGCCGCCGGACCCGGTTAATGTGTCGTTCAAAGTCCCCGCTGCGGATAAACTCCGCCAGAACATATTGTTCAAAGACCGGCACCGTGCAGGAATAAAAGCCCACACGGCTGCGGAATTCCTCCTGCAGCATCTCCGGCAGCAGCATATAACCGATACGCACCGCCGGGGCGATGGTACGGGAAAAGGTGTTCATATAAATCACCCGATCCCCCCCCTCCAGCGAAAAGAGGGTGTCCTCGGCCTTGGTGGAGATGGTGAATTCGGAGTCGAAGTCATCCTCCACGATGTAGCCGTCGCGCTCGGCGGCCCAGCGGATATACTCCCGGCGCTTGGAGGCCGTGGCGGTGATGCCGCTGGGAAAGGAGTGGAAGGGCGTCACATGGAGCACCGTGGCGCCGCTGCGCCGCAGTTCCTCCGTGAGGATGCCGTCTGCCCCCAGTTTAAGCATATCACATTTTACCCCGTTTGCGGTATAGACAGAGCGAATTTTTTCGTAAGAGGGGTTTTCCAGCGCAAAAATGCGGCTGCGGCCCACCGTCTGGACGATGAGGCTGTAAAGATACTCCGCACCGGAGCCGATAACGATCTGCCCCGGCTTCACATGGATGCCCCGGCTCCGGGCCAGATACGCGGCGATGGCTTCCCGGAGTTCGGCGCAGCCGTTGTTGGGGGACTTTTCCAGCAGGGCCTCTCCCCGCTCGGATATCACCCGGCGCATGGTTTTGGCCCAGACGGAAAAGGGAAAGTCCACCTGCCCGTGGCGCTGGGGCGGCGGCACGGCGGCACGCTCCACCGGGGGACGGAAGGGCGTATCCTCCCGGTAGACCACGAAGAAGCCGCTGCGCTCCCGGGCCTCGGCATAGCCCTCCTCGCACAAAAGGGCATAGGCATGCTCCACCGTGATGACGCTCAGCTCCAGTTCCTGAGAAAGGAGACGCTTGGAGGGCAGGCGGCTGCCCGTGGGGTAAACCCCGTCCACAATGTCACGGCGCAGTTGGGTATAGAGTTGGAGATAGGCGGGGCTGCCCCCGTTTTTTGTAATATTGTAGTTCATCTGGTCATATAAATATTTCCGCTTCTGATACTTTTACTACTACCACATTTGCATTATAGTCAGTTCATCCCCACTTGTAAAGGAGCTGATGCCCTGTGAAAATGAAAAATTCCTCTCTGCGTCTGACGCAGGCGGCTATGATCGCGGCTCTGGCCTATATCGGCTTCCAGTTTCTGCGCATCGACATCCCCGTGGGCCCGGAGCGCACGGCCTTCCATCTGGGCAACACCTTTGTGGTGCTGGGTGCCCTGATGCTGGGCGGCGGCTGGGGCGGCGCGGCCGGTGCCGTCGGTCTGACGCTGGCCGACCTTACCAGCGGCTATGTGACCAGCGCCCCCAAGACCTTCCTGCTGAAAATGCTCATCGGTCTGATCGCCGGTCTCGTCTCCCGGAAGGTTTTCCACATCGAGCAGGAAACCGACCCCAAAAAGCAGTTCCGCATCGCGCTCTGCTCCTCGGCGGCGGCTCTGGCTTTCAACGTGGTGGCTGACCCCGTGGTGGGCTATTTCTATAAAAAGTACCTTTTCGGCCTCCCCCAGGACTGGGCGGCAGCTCTGGCCAAGGTGGGTTCCCTCACCACGGCCGTGAATGCGGCGGCCTCGGTGGCCTGCGTCTGCATCCTCTGGACGGCCCTTTTCCGGGCCCTGCACCGCTCCCAGCTCTTTATCTGGCAGCGGAAGTGACAACAAAAGCCGACACCCGCTTGGGTGTCGGCTTTTTATTGCATATTTCCCCTCATCTGTCTGCGCAGCAGACGGATGAGGTGAATATCACATCTCCACTTTCTCCGCTCCCGGCAGACTGCTCTCATGGCTCACAAAGAGGATGGTCCTCTCTCCTGCCCAGCGGTCAATGGCCGCAATGGCCCGGTCCCGGTTCTCCTCGTCCAGTCCGGTGAAGGGCTCGTCCAGCAGCAGCACCTCGCTTTCGGCAAGGAGGGCCCTTGCCAGAGCCACCCGCCGCTGCATACCGCCGGAGTACTCCGAAACCGGCCGCTGATCCAGCGGCAGTCCCAGCGCCGCGAGGCAGTCGGCCGCCCGCGCTTTGGGTGCCACCAGCCGGATGTTCTCCTCCGCTGTCAGCCACGGACAGAGTCGGTTTTCCTGAAACACCGCCGCTATGCGCTCTTTGGCCTCGATCTCCCCGGCATCGGGGCGCTCAAGACCCATCAGGAGCCGCAGCAGCGTGGTCTTGCCGCAGCCGGAGGGGCCGCCGATCTGGTAACGCCCACCGGGGGCAAAGTCCAGAGAGAGATTTTTCAAAACGGCGATGTTGCCATAGCTCTTGTACACATTCCGTAGCTTCATGGCCGCACCGCCCTTTCCATGCCGCGGTTCAAAAGCGCCATAAAGAGCTTTTCCCATGCCACGCTCACCGCCACGATGGCCGCCGTCCAGCCGAAAAGGGCGGGAATGTCCAGCGCCAGCTTGGCCTCATACAAGCCCTCGCCCATGCTGTGGCGGGCCACGGAGATGACCTCTGCCGCCACGCCCGCCTTCCACGCAAGCCCCAGCGCTGCGGCGCAGCCGCTCTTGATCCACGGACCAAGCTGCGGCAGCCAGAGGCAGCGCAGCCGCCGTCCCCAGGGGACGCGGTACACCGCCGCCAGCTCAAAAAGGGCGCGGTCGGCGCTGCGCACACCCTGCAGCACATTGCCGTAGAGCACCGGCAGGGACATGAGAAAGGCGATGAGGATGCTGAGCCGTTCCCCGCTGACCCAGAGGAAGGCCAGCAGGATGAAGGAGGCCACGGGCACGGTCTTGCAAAGGGTCATGTACGGCTGCAGCAGACTCTCCGCCCAGCCCCAGCGGCCCGCGACGCTGCCTAAAATAAGCGCGCAAAGCAGCGAGGTCAGAAACCCCGCTGCTATGTTCAGAAAGCTGTGACCGAGGGCCAGCCAGAAGCCGCCGCTGACAAGGAGTTCCGCCAGCCGCATTACCACCGCCCAGGGCCGGGGCAGCAGCAGCTCATTCTGGATCAGCGCCGCCAATCCCGCCCACAGACCCAGAGCCGCCAGCCACGCGACGGTCTTACGCACCATAGTAGAAGTCGTCCCCGGGCAGCTCACCGCCGATGGAGGCGGGGTTCTGCTCATGGAGGATGGCCAGGAAACCGGAGAGAGCGGTCTTCATCTCCTCACCGGCGATGAAGGTCACGCCGCACTTGGGCAGGGCCTTCTCGGCCACGGCTGCCGCCGCGATGCCGTGCTTCTCGCAGAGGGCAGCGGCCTCGGCGTAGTTGGCGTTGACCCACTCGGTGCCGGCCTTGTAATCGGCCAGCAGCTGCGCCATGGCCTCGGGGTTCTGCTCCGCAAACTCACGGCGGACCAGGAGACCGGCGGTGATCATCAGAGAGCCGTTATCCAGCGCAGCCCACTCATCGCTGAGGGACACGGCCACATGGGCGCTCTCGCCCAGCTTGCCCAGCGCCGCGGTGACGAAGGGCTGGGGCAGCATGGCCACAGCCTGCTCCTCCGCCGCCATCAGGGACACCACACCGGCGGGCTCGCTCTGCCACTGGATATCCACGTCCTTATCGGGGTCAAGTCCGGCCTGGGAGAGAAGGTAACGGAGAGTGTACTCGGGGGTGGAGCCCTTGCCGGTGGCATAGAGGCTGCGGCCCTTGAGATCGGCCATGGTCTTTACCTGTTCCTCGCCCTTTTCCACAATGTAGAGCACGCCCAGCGTGTTGACGCAGGCCATCTCCACCTTGCCGCCGCTCTTCTGGTACAGCGTAGCCCCGGCATTCACCGGCAGCGCGGCTGCGTCCAGTTCGCCCTGCAGGAGCTTCGGCAGCAGCTCGTCGGCCGCACCCGTAATGGTGAAGGCATAGTTCTCATTTTCCATCAGCTGCACAAGACCCATGCCCGTGGGACCGGTCATGGCGCCCACACGGATGACAGGGATCTCCGCTTCCTCCACCGGAGCCTCGGTGGGGGCGGGGGCCTCCGTGGCAGCAGGGGCCGCCGGAGCCTCGGTGGGCTGGGGGGCCGCCTGGCCGCAGCCGGCCAGCAGCAGGACCAGCATCAAAGCAAAGGCAAAATAACGTTTCATCTATGTTTTCCTCCCTTGATTTTTTTTGCTTATTATAGTATGATCGGCCCAAAAGTTTTGTTGCCATGGCAACAAAAGGAGGTTTGTTCTATGGATGTGCTGGCCCATTGCGCCCTTTTCGCCGGAATGGACGAGGAAGATCGGACACATCTGTGCCGTTGTCTGGGCACCACAAGACGCAGATGCAAAAAGGGCGAGGCCATTATTCTCCGGGGGGACGAGGTGGAATACTGCGCGGTGGTGCTCCGCGGTCAGGTGCAGGCCGAGAGCGTCACCCCCTTGGGGGAGCGGCGGATCGTGGCCGTTCACGGCCCCGGCTCCCTCTTTGCCGATGTGCTGGCCGTCAGCGCCGACCGGCGCAGCCCGCTGGATGTGCTGGCGGCAGAGGCGGGAACGGAGCTGCTGCTGATCCCCGCAGCCACCCTTTCCGGCGGCTGCGCCCGCGCCTGCCCCTCCCATGAACGGCTGCGGCGCAACTTTCTGGCCGAGCTTGCGGAAAAGTACTGGCAGCAGCGGAGACGCTGCGGCTATCTGGAAAAAACCTCCCTCCGCGCCCGGATTGCCGCCCGACTTCTCTACGAGGCCAAGCGGCAGAAAAGCCCCATCTTCTCCCTGGGCTGCGGCCGGGAGGCTCTGGCCGGAGAGCTGGGAGCCAACCGCAGCGCCCTCTCCCGGGAGATTTCCCGCATGAAGCAGGAGGGACTCATCGACAGCTACCGGGACAGCTTCCGACTCCTGGACCACGCGGCACTGGAGCGGATTGCTGCGGGCTGAGGCCGTGCCGTCCGGTTGCATTTTCCCGCGCCCTCTGCTACAATGACTCCACCACCGATAAGGAGGTTTTTTCTATGCGTCAGTGGAAAAAGAGGCTTTTCAGCCTGATGATGATACTGGTCCTGTTCAGCGGCTTCTGTCTCCCCGCCATGGCAGAGGAGCTGCACGGCAGCAAGGACGTGAGCTTCCGCGTGGAGCCCGGCGCGGCCGAGCAGTACTACACGCTGGATACCCTGCCCGGCGTCAGCGGCCTCACCATCGAGAGCCGCAGCGGCAACGTCTTTGATACCATGAGCCCCATGACCACCGAGATGGGACTGGTACTTTATGGCAGCGTACCCGCCGCCGGCAGCTACAGCGGTACTCTCAACGCCAGCTGGCAGTTTGAGGGCAACACCCTTCGCTACACGTATTACATTACCGTGAACGCCGCCGCTCCGGCCACACCGGCCCCCACGCCGGCCCCCACGCCTGTTCCGACGCCCACGCCCGAACCGACACCGGAGCCTACGCCGACCCCCAGTCCCAGCCCTACCCCGGCGGCGGTGCCCGTGATCACCAAGCACCCCACCGGCGAGACCGTCAACGCCGGGGGCAGCGCCCTCTTTATCGCCCGGGCGGACCACGCCACGGAGATTGCCTGGCGCTTTGTGGGCCCCAACAACAAGGTGATTGAGTATAAGAGCGCAGCCAACTATTTCCCGGGTCTGAAGCTTAGCGGCGGCGATGCCGAGACGCTTTCCCTCAGCGACATCCCCGAGGATATGGACGGCTGGAAGGCGGTCTGCCGCTTCAAGGGCAGCGGCGGCGAAGTCCTCTCCGAGGGTGCGCTGATCACCGTGAAGAAGGCTGTACATGTGGCCATCCTCCGGGAGCAGCCCCAGGACGTGGAGCTGACCCTTGGCGAGAGCTGCACGCTCTCCATAACGGCGGCCTCCCCCAACGGCGGCACGCTCCAGTACCAGTGGTACAGCGCCGCTTCGGCGGATGCCGATCCCCTGGCCATCAGCAAGGCCACCCTCTCTGCCTACACCGTGCCTGAGAAGGAGGGCACCGCCTATTACCGGGTGGGCGTTATCAACGTGAAGGACAACACCCGCAGCGAGGAGGTCTTCTCCCGGCTCATCGCCGTGACCTACACCGCCCCAGTGCCTACGCCTACGCCCAGCCCGGACCCCACGCCGGAACCCACGGCCGAACCCACGCCGGAGCCGGTCGCCCCGGTGGTGACCACGGCGCCGGAGGCTGAGGAAGATGCCCGCCCGGGCAGCGGCAAGGGTCTGATCTTTGCGGCGCTGGGCCTGCTGGCTGTGGCCGTTATTGCAGGGGCCACGCTGCTGATTCTCCATGTCACCGGCAGACTGGGCCGGCGGCCGGAGGAGGAAGACCTGCCCGAGGATGACGGAGGGCCCTACTGGGATGACTAAGGAAGTCTGGATGCGGGAGGCTCTGGCGGAGGCCCGGCTGGCCGGGGCGGCCGGAGACATCCCCGTTGGCTGCGTCATCGTGGACGGCACGGGAAACATCATCGCCCGGGGCCACAACCGCCGGGAGGCGGCCCATGACGCCACCGCCCATGCGGAGGTGGAGGCCATCCGCGCCGCCTCAAAGCTGCGCCAAAGCTGGCGCATGGAAGACTGCAGCCTTGTGGTGACGCTGGAGCCCTGTCCCATGTGCGCCGGGGCCATCCTCAACGCCCGCTTCGGCACCGTGATCTACGGGGCGCGGGAGGAAAAAACCGGCAGTCTCGGCAGCGTGGTGGATCTCTACAGTGAGAACTACGGCTACCACCCCCGGGTCTACGGCGGCGTGCTGGCCGCCGACTGCGCCGCGGTTTTGAAGGAATTTTTTGAGAAAATGCGATAAAAAAGCACCGATGCCTTTGCATCGGTGCTTTTTTGGCTATTTTAGAGGATAGGCGTTCCGTCGGGGCGGAACAGGGGCAGCTTCTGCAGGATGGTGATGTCCGTACGGTCAGCGGCATCGCCCTCGGCGAGGATGGCGGCCTTGGCCACGATGTTGGCCTCGGCGGCGTTGGCCAGGGCCTCCACCGCCCGGAGACTCTCACCCGTGGAGATCACATCGTCCACGATGCACACACGCTTACCCTTCATGGCGGCGGCGTCCACAGCGTCGATGACCAGGGTCTGCTCCCCGGCGGTGGTGATGGACTGGACGGTAGCGGAGATGACACCCTGCATATAGGCCTTGGCCTTCTTGCGGGCCACAAGATAGGGGATGCCGCTCTGGCGGCTCATCTCATAGACCAGGGGAATGGCCTTGGCCTCGGGAGCCAGCAGGTAGTCCACCTCCGGCAGCTTCTTCAAAAGCTCGGCAGCGCAGTGCTTGGTGAGCTCCACCTGACCGAAGATGACGAAGGCGCCGATGTAAAGATTTTCGTTGATGGGGCAGAGGGGCAGATCGTGCTTCATGCCCTGAATGTCGATGGTGTAGACCATTTCTTTAACCTCCTCAGATATCCAGCCCACACAGGTGCCGACGCACCATGTCGAAGGCGTTGTTCACTGCCATGATACGCTGACGGTCCCGGGGCGCCTTGCCTCCGTTGAGCCGCCGCACGAGACACTCGCCCTTCCAGGCCAGGGCTACAAAGATGAGGCCCACGTTGTCCCCGTCGGGCCCGGCCCAGCCGGTGATGCCGACGCCGAGGTCGGCATTGAGCTTCTTGCGAACCTTTTTGGCCATCTTGGCGGCCACCGCCGCGCTGACCACGCCGTTTTCGGCGATAAATTCCGGCTTGATGCCCAGAAGCGCGGTCTTGGCCTCCTCGGTGTAGACGGTCACGCCGCCCTTAAAGACCTCGGACGCCCCGGGCAGTTCGGTGATGCGCTGGGCCAGCAGGCCGCCGCTGCAGCTTTCCGCGGCGGCGAGGGTGACGCCCTTCTCCTTCAGCAGCGCCAGAATGGCCGCTTCGAGACTGTCCACGTCCTTGCCGTAGATAAAGTCGCCCAGCCGCTCATAGACCTCCCGGAGTACCGGCTCCATCATCAGATCGCAGGTCTCCTCATCCTCCGCCTTGGCGGTGATGCGCACCAGACACTCTCCGGGCTTGGCATAGGGGGCAATGGTGGGGTTGCGCAGTCCCTCCATCATGTCACGAAGCCGATCCTCCATCTGGCTCTCGCCGATGCCCACCATACGCAGGGTGTGGGAGCGGATGATCTGTCCGCTGAGTTCCCGGAGGTAGGGCAGGGCCCGGTGTTTGTACATGGCCATGCACTCTTTGGGAGGGCCGGGGAGCATGATGACCCGGACGCCGTCCTTTTCAAAGGCGCAGCCCGGGGCGGTGCCCCAGTCGTTGTGGAAAACGGTGCAGCCCATGGGAAGCCAGGCCTGCCGGAGATTGTTCTCGGTGAAGGGACGGCCGCTCTTTTCAAACCAGCTTTGGATGCCCTCGGCCTCGGCCTCGTCGTAGTACAGTTCCAGTCCAAAGGACCTGGCCAGCGTCTCTTTGGTGAGATCGTCGCAGGTGGGGCCGAGACCGCCGGTGGTGATGATGAGATCGGCCCGGAACCGGGCGATGTCCACGCACTGCATCAGGCGCTGGGGGTTATCCCCCACCACCGTATGCCAGAACACGTTGATGCCAAGCTTTGCCAGCTCCTCGGAGAGATCCCGGGCATCGGTATTGGCAGTGTTGCCCAGCAGCAGTTA
>SVLG01000115.1 GCA_015068055.1 Oscillospiraceae bacterium
CAACGCTGTCGCCCCGCTGGATGTCGCTTTTTTTAAGTCCCGCCAGATTCAGCGCCACCCGCTGCCCGGCGTAGGCGGTGTCCACCTTTTTGCCGTGAACCTGCAGGTTGCGGATGCGGGTGGAAAGACCCGAGGGCACCAGCTCCGCCGCCTCGTCCTCGTGGATGGCCCCTTCGATGAGGGTGCCGGTGACCACGGTGCCGAAGCCCTCCACGGTGAATACCCGGTCAATGGGGAGGCGGAAAGGGACGCGGAGGCTCTTTTCCTCGGCCTTCTGCACCAGAACGCGGAGCATTTCCTTCAGCTCGGCAATGCCCTCGCCGGTGTGGGCGGAGACGGCGTGGATGGGCTTTCCCTCCAGAAAGGTGCCTTTGACCCGCTTTGTAATTTCTTCACGCATCATCTCCAGCCAGTCCTCGTCCACGAGGTCGCTTTTGGTGATGACGATGAGGCCGTCACGGATGCCCAGAAGGGTCAGTATGTCCAGATGCTCCACGGTCTGGGGCATAACGCCGTCATCGGCAGCGATGACCAGCATGGCAAGGTCGATGCCGCCGGCCCCCGCCAGCATATTCTTGATGAACTTTTCATGCCCCGGCACGTCCACAATACCCGCCTGAGTACCGTCGGCAAAGTCCAGATGGGCAAAGCCCAGCTCAATGGTGATGCCGCGCTTTTTCTCCTCGGCCAGGCGGTCGGTGTCGATGCCGGTAAGTGCCTTGATGAGAAGAGTCTTGCCGTGGTCCACATGGCCGGCTGTGCCGATGATCACGTGCTTCATGCGTCGCTCTCCTTCATGGCCTCTGCAATGACGGGTTCATCCCCTGCACGGAGGGTACGTACATCCAGCAGAAAACGTCCTTCATGGATGCGGCCGATGATAGGGGGCATATTCCGGCGGAGCTTCTCCTCCCATTTGTTGGCATCGCCCCGGGGAGAGACGGCGAAGGAGGGCAGAGTGACCCCCGGCAGACTGCCGCCGCCCACCTGACTTTCGCAGGGGAGAATATCCACATCGACCCCGTTTTCACGCAGCTTGTCGGCCAGAAACTGTGCTTCGCGCTGCAGATCTTCCTTTTCCATCATAAGCATACCCATGACCGGGACGGACCGTGTCCGGCCGGAGTCGTAAAGCCGCAGCGTTTCCTCCAGCGCCGCGAGGGTCATCTTGTCCACGCGCAGCGCACGGTTCAGCGGGTGCTTTTTGAGAATGTCCAGGTATTTCTTTTTGCCGAGGATGATGCCAGCCTGAGGCCCGCCCAGCAGCTTATCCCCGGAGAAGCTGACCACGTCCACCCCGGCCCGGAGACTCTCCTGCACGGTGGGCTCCCCCGGAATGCCGTATTCGCTGAGGTCAACGAGACAGCCGCTGCCCAGATCCTCAATCACGGGAAGAGAGTGCCGGTGACCCAGCTCCACCAACTCGGAGAGCGCCGGGGTCTCGCTGAAGCCGATGATGCGGTAGTTGCTGGTGTGTACCTTCATAAGGGCCTTCGTTTCGTCGTTGATGGCCCGCTCGTAATCATAAAGATGGGTCTTGTTGGTGGTGCCCACCTCCCGGAGTCTTGCCCCGCAGCTTTCCATGATCTCGGGTACCCGGAAGGCTCCGCCGATCTCCACCAGCTCGCCGCGGGAAACGGGTACCTCGCCTCCGGCGGTCAGTGCCGAGAGGATCAGCAGCACGGCGGCGGCGTTGTTATTCACCACCAGCGCGCTCTCCGCCCCGGTCAGACGGCAGAGCAGGGACTCCACATGGCTGTAGCGGCTGCCGCGGCTGCCGCTTTCCAGATTGTATTCCAGCGTGCAGTAGCCGCGGGAGACTTTTCCGGCCCGATTGACGGCCGAAGAGGCAAGGGGGGCGCGGCCGAGATTGGTGTGGAGAACGATGCCGGTTCCGTTGATCACCCGATGGAGAGATGGGCGGCTCATGAGACTGAGCCGGGCTTTGACGGCCTTGAGCAGCTCTTCCTCTCCGGGAAGCTCCTGCCGTGTGCCGCTGAGTATCTCCTGCCGCAGTGCTTCCAGCTCGGCACGGACAGCATCCTTTATATAGTTTTCACCGTAGAAATTCCTGTGAAAGGAATCGGACAGCTTTTCCAGCACCTCATCCACTTTGGGGATGCTTCGCAGCAGAGCAGTGTTCATGGCGATATTCCTCCAGTTTATAATACCAACATTCTAATCGGTTTTTGACGGAATGTAAATATGAAAAATGCCCGCACCCATCAAGGGTGCGGGCATAACGTTTATTCCTTTTCCATCAGGAGTCTGTATTCCCCGCCGCAGACCTCGTAGACGGCTTCCACGTCCTCGTCCATGGCCTCCAAATGAGACTCATGGTCGCGGTAGCGGACGCAGGTGCCGCAGGAGGAGCTGAGGGCGCGGGGGACGGGCATCATCTGCGCCTCGGCCCCCAGAGCCGTAAGACTCTGACAGCTCAGCAGCGCCGAGAGATGGGTGTGGAATGTAGCGATGAACTCGCTCATTTTGTCAGGGCCAGCTTCCAGTCGGCGCCGTCTTCCGTCACGGCAACTTCGTAGCCGCAGGAGTGGGCAAAGCGGGTAACGTTCTCCACCGCGCAGGGATCGTCCACCAGAACGTCCAGCTTTTCGGGGGCGTTGGCCTTAACTTCCTTCTGCACCATGATCACGGGCATGGGGCAGAGCAGTCCTCTTGCATCAACCATTGTTGTTCTCCTTTCTTACTTGGCCTTCTTGGGCAGGTGGGCAAAGGAAATGACCGCCAGCAGCACAAGGGCGATGACCACGGCGATCTGACCGTTCTGCTTGATGCCGCCCACGATGTACTCCTTGGCCTCGTTCACGGAGTCGGCAGCGCCGGCGAGACCGAAGTTATGGGAAATGGCAGCGCCGCACATCATGCCGAAAACGGTGACGGCGCTGTCGCCGTTGCCGCTGCCGGCCAGAATCAGCTGACGGAGGGGGCAGCCGCCCAGCAGTACGCTGCCCCAGCCGACCACGACCATGCCCATAAAGTTCCAGACATGAGCGCTGTGGGCCACGGGCTGGCTCTGGAAGCCC
>SVLG01000116.1 GCA_015068055.1 Oscillospiraceae bacterium
GGGGTACTTGAGGATCTCGTTGATCATCCGGCGCATATCGGGGTCGGCCTGACGGAGGATGCGCTTTACCACGTTGGCGGGCATCTCCTCCACAAGGTCAACGGCGTCGTCCACGTAGAGCTCGTTTACCACTTCCTTGAGCTCGGTATCGGAAAAGCCCCGGATCAGCAGCTCCTGATTCTCGACCTCCATTTCCACGAAGGTCTCTGCCGCCAGCTCCTTGGGGAGCAGACGGAAGAGCAGCGGCAGAGCCGACTGGGGCAGCTCCTCAAACACCGCCGCCACGTCCACCGGGTTCATAGTAACCAGTATGTCCCGGAGTGTGGCGTATTTTTTGCTTTCCACCAGCGCGGCGATGGTCGTCTCGATGGTGATGGTTTTTTCTGCCATTTTGTCCTTCCTCCTTCCATGAATTTGGGGAGTAAGGCACACAAAGGGCACTATCCGATCAGTCGGCGTTCACGAACGCCGGACATGGTTTAGGGCGGCCCTCGGATGTGCCGTTACTACTGCCTGCGTCCATGAATTTCACCTCACAATAATTTTTTGGTATTTGGCAAATATTTATTATATGCCCCTTGGGATAGAAAGTCAAACGAAAGTTGCGATGAAGAAGCTCCCCTTGTTCCAGCAAGGGGAGCCCCACGTTCCACATTTTAAAAAATACAATGTCAGTCCCGGTCAGATTACACGGCTGAAAAGAAATGAAAGCGTCAGCACCCATACGATTGATATGTTTTGTCGGATACTGGAATGTGATGTGGGTGATATTATGAAGTATGTGCCCGATGAGGAGACACAGGCATAATCCCGAATCCCGGTATATGCAGGGCCATGGCGGAGGACTTCTTTTTCACTCACCATTTCTCTCCTTTTTAGAAAAGGAGAGAAACGGTGCCAAAGAGAGGAAAATCATGGGGGGCTCCAAAAAGCCGCCCCCATACCCCCCAAGAAAAATTGTTTGGTTTCAGCCACAGAATAACGACTCATCCCTAAAAAGGAATAGGTCAGCGCAACACTATACGAATACGTCCTTGCCGCGCTTTAAACCAATTCCCATATAGGGATGAGCCGTATCTATTTTGCAGCCAACGCTGCAAGTTATCTTGGGGGTGCAGGGGGCGGCTTTTTGGAGCCCCCTGCAAGTTTTCTCTTTGGCGCACACTTCTCTTTTTCAAAAGAGAAGTGTGTGAAGAAAAAAGCCGAGCCCAGACGATTGTGTTTTACGCCTTCAGATCCTCCGGCAGCAGGGCCATGAGATCGTCCTTTGTGGGATTTTCCATCTGGCTGACCCGGTCGGCCTGCCGGGACACTGCATCCTCAAAGCGGTTGCGCACGTCGCGGCCGTTGCCGAAGTTGTCGTCCCGGTTTTCGTACATCTCGTTGAAGTACGCTATGGCGTATTCCTCGGCCTCGGCTGTCATGGCGTAGCCGTTCTTTTTGCAGTGGATGCGGAACATGGCCATCAGTTCCTCCCCGGTATAGTCGGCAAAGTACATATACTTATTAAATCTGGACTGGAGACCCGGATTGGAGTCGATAAAACGTTCCATGGGCTCGTCGTAGCCCGCCACGATGACCACCAGATCATCCCGGTGATCCTCCATGGCCTTCAGCAGCGTTTCAATGGCCTCCCGGCCAAAGTCGTTCTCTCCACCGCTGGCCAGAGAATAGGCCTCGTCGATAAAGAGGACGCCGCCCAGGGCGGAGTTTATAACTTCGGCGGTCTTCAGCGCCGTCTGGCCCACATAGCCCGCCACCAGCCCGCTGCGGTCCACCTCGATGAGCTGGCCCTTGCTGAGAACGCCGATGGCGGCATAGATGCCGGAGAGGAGCCGGGCCACGGTGGTCTTGCCGGTGCCGGGGTTGCCCAGAAAGACCATGTGCAGACTCATGACGCTGTTGGGCAGGCCCGCCTCCTCCCGGAGACGGCGGACCTTGATGAGATTGATGAGGCTCTTGACCTCTTTCTTGATGGTGTCCAGACCCACCAGACTCTCCAGTTCTTCCATGAGCTCGTCCAGACTGGGCTTTTCCGTCTCCTCGGCGGCCGCCTTTTCCGGGGCGGCGGTACCCACGGTGCTGCCCGCGGCCTTGGCGGTGAAGGGAACCTCCCCGCTGCTGACATAGTCGGCGGCGCGGATGGGGGCCTTGGACTTCTTCACCCCGGCTCCGTCGCAGATAGCGCTGAGCTTGTCGGTGCAGTCGGTGATGTAGGCAGCCTCGGCCATGGTGACGTCGTCGTCCACGGCGGCCAGATAAAGGAGGATGTTCGTGAGCATGCGGACGAAGATTCGTGAGTCGTCGCTGCCCCGTCTGGCGTCCTTCTCCGTCAGGTCCCAGAAGAAGAGGGGCGGTAGAAAGGCGGTGCCCGTGCAGACCTTCTCCGTCAGCTCCCAGAGGAGCCATCGGGGTGCCTGCGCTCCTTTGGAATAGAGCTGGTTGGCGGCCTCCACATGGTTCTGGGTGATGGCAGGGCTGCCCTTCCAGAGCCCCAGAGCACAGGCGGTGACAAAATCATCCAGCTCGTCGGCCAGGCCCCGGCCCGCCGAGCGGTAAAAGGCTTCGGTGTTGGCGATATAGGTTTTGTGCAGCTCCTCGGGGCTGCGCTTCCAGGGTGTGGGCATGGTGTGTTCCTCCCGCTGATATTCTTAACTTATATTATACAGCGAAATTCCCCGCTTGCAAGGGGAGGATGATTTATGAACAATCTTGAAATTCTCCCCCCGTCGCCCTTGACATTATAAGGCAATCGTGATAGATTAGCACTCGAAAGAAAAGAGTGCCAGCACTTGAAAGCTGCAGCTGCCAACAGGGAGGTGAGGCGTGTGACCCTCAGCGAGAGAAAACAGAAAATTCTGGCCGCTGTGGTGGAAGAATACATTCGCACTGCCGAGCCCGTTGGGTCCAAGACCATCGCCGCCACCGCCCAGCTGGGCTGCTCCAGCGCCACCATCCGAAACGAGCTTTCCGAGCTGACCAGCCTGGGCT
>SVLG01000032.1 GCA_015068055.1 Oscillospiraceae bacterium
GTGCCAGACGTTCTGGACATCTTCGTTGTCCTCGAACATATCCAGCATCTTGGTCATGTTCTTGATGTCATCCTCGTTGGTGAGGGTGATGTAGCCGTTCTGGGGCACCATCTCCACCTGAGCGGAAAGAAGCCTGTACTTCTGGCCCAGCGCCTCGGACACGGCAGCCACGTCATCGGGCTGGGTGTAGATGGTGATAACCTCGCCATCGGGCTCCATGTCGTCGGCACCGGCGTCCATGGCGGCCTCGAGAACTTCGTCCTCGTCCAGCTCCTCGTCCTCGTTATCGATGACGATAACGCCCTTCTTGTCAAAGGACCAGGACACGCAGCCGCTGGCGCCCATGTTGCCGCCGTACTTATCGAAGTAGTGGCGGACATCCGAGGCAGTACGGTTGCGGTTGTCGGTCATGGCATCGACGATGATGGCCACACCGGAGGGGCCGTAGCCTTCATAGGTGACGCTTTCGTAGTTGTCGGTGTTGCCGGCACCCAGCGCCTTCTCAATGGTGCGCTTGATGTTATCGTTGGGCATATTGGCAGCCTTGGCCTTGGCAATGACGGTGGCGAGACGGGAGTTATTGGCCGGGTCGCCGCTGCCGCCTTCCTTAACCGCCACGATCATTTCGCGGGCGATCTTGGTGAAGGCCTGAGCGCGCTTGGCGTCTGCCGCGCCCTTGGTTTTCTGTATGTTGTGCCATTTGGAATGTCCGGACATGGTTGATTTCCCCCAAACAATTTTTTGTCTGGGGGAATTATAGCACTATTTTCCGCCGCTGACAAGGGGCAAGTGTTTATCGACAGCGGGGGATCAAAAGAAATACGGTATCTTCCCCGCATTGCGGGTTGGCGGCCATGATAAGTTCCAGCGTGGAGCCATACTTTTTCGCCAGCGACCACAGATCTGCATCCTTACGCTGCACAACCGTGACACTGGGGCGGTCGCCGGCATCCAGCGGAGACTCCGTATCCAGTTCCAGAGAGGAAAGCACCATAATTTCCCGGGAGTCATCAATCTTCAATTCAACCTCCACAGGGATACGGAGTTCCAGTGCTCCGGATGCCACGGCGGCATAGGCTTCTCCACAGCAGGCAACCGCACGCAGCCATTTACCATCCGTAGCAGGACAGCTGCACTCCGCATTAAGCCGCCTGCCGATGGAAACAATTCCTCCCCGCTCCCCGCGGCAGAGAACGCGGACATTCAAAGGAACCTTTACTTTGCCTTCTTCCCACTGTTCCCGACCAGGGGTGACTACACAGCTCAGCACCTCTGAAACCGCCTCCGGGCAATCCAGCATCTCACGGACTGTTTCGCGCAGTATAAGACTGCGGCCCGGTGAGCTGAAGATCAGCGCAGCATTTTCTGCTCTGCAGGGACAGCGGTTGCTATAGGCATCGGCCAGATACTCCAGCTCCTGTTCATGCACACAAAGGGCCTGCGCCACCAGATGCAGCTCCATACCGATGGATACTGCGCCGTAAGCTCCGCTGCCGGGCTCCACATAACAGGCTGTGGGCATCAGCTCCACACTGCAGGGCCCACTGTGATCTCCGTGCACATCTATGATCTGGGAAAAAGACGTACTGAATGTGGCCGTCTGAGGCAGCACAGCCCCCTCTACGCAGTAAAGGACTTCCATGTGTACACTGCCCTGAACAATCAGCTTACCGGCCACCAGACGAAGATCCTCCGTTTCTGCCCAGACCCGGCTCCGCAGCAGTTCACCCAATTCCGCACCGCCGGGAAGGACAAAGTCCTCCGCAATGACAAAGGTCTTTTCTTCCACGGCGGCTATGCAGCTGACAACCGTCTTCTGCCGCAGAGTCTGCAGTCCGGCACCATCCGCACCCACAGCGTATTCGGTGGTGCCATGACTGTAAACAAAAGCCTCCGCCGTAATCTCCGCGCGCAGAAGCACTTTTCTGGGGTTCAGCATTCTGGCATCCGCCGCTGTGCATCGCAGGGTGATCTGCGCGGAAGTCTCTCTCCGGATCACCGGGTCATCAAAAGTGACGGAAAAGTTTGCTGCGAGACTCAAATGCCGCAGTCCGCTCTCCCCTTCCGGCAGATAGAGGACCGTCCCATCCAGATACGCATTGACACTGAGACGCCCGTCCTCCATTTCCTTGCCGCGCAGGTAGACCCGGGCATCGGTGTCCATGATCTGCTGCACATCCGGCATCACATCGGGTACCACGGCTTCGATGGTTTCTTCCCGGGTGATAAACTGGCTGTAAAGGCGATTGAAGTTTTGTATTTGCTCCCTATGCAGTTCGATTTCCATAGTCTACCTCTCCTTGCTGTTAACTCAAGAGAGTATATGAGCAAAGCCGCCGGTTCAGAACCGACGGCTTCCTATGTTCAGCTTACTCGTCCCGGCCCACCAGCCAGCGATGCAGAAAGGCCGGCAGGCGCAAATACAATACCTTCATGGCTACCCCCTATCAGCAGCGCCGGCGGATGCAGAGGCCCAGGGCAATCAGTGCAACCCCCAGCATAAACCACCAGAACCCTGCCGGCAATATCATTGAAAGCAATACGATCAGCCCCGAAGTTATGGCGATCCAGGCGGCAATGCTCGCCCCGTTGGCACGTTTTCGCAAATGGCATCCCCCCGCAGCGCTTCCTTAACCCATGATACGCTGTCGGGGGGAACCTGTTACGCTTATTTTAGCTCCCAGTCCTTGAGCCTGGATGCCTGTTCATAGAGCCGGACATAGGACTCATGCCGGCTTTCACCGATGTCACCGCTGCGCAGCGCCTCCAGCACGGCACAGTCCGGCTCTTTCCGATGGGTGCAGTCGTTAAAACGACAGCGGCCTATGTAGGGCGCAAACTCCCGGAAACAGTGCTGCAGGTCTTCCTTGCGCACCGATTCCATTTGCTCCACATCAAAGGACCCAAAGCCGGGGGTATCCGCCAGAAATCCTCCGTTCTGCAGAGGGAAAAGCTGGACATGGCGTGTGGTATGGCGACCACGCCCCAGTTTCTGGCTGACCTCGCCGGTAAGGAGCTGCAGTTCGGGCTGCATGGCATTGAGAAGGCTGGACTTACCCACACCGGAGTTGCCGGAGAAGGCCGCCGTTTTCCCGGCCAGCGCCGCGCTGAGCTCGGCCACGCCTTCGCCGGTAACAGCGCTGGTGCGGATCACCGGGAAGCCCGCTTTTTCGTATACGGCACACAGGGCATCGCCCCGGTCCATATCGGCCTTATTCAGGCAGATGATCACGTCGCAGCCATGCTTTTCCGCCAGGGAGGTCATGCGGTCCAGCAAATAGGGTTCGCTGATGGGGTTGACCGCCGCCGCCACAATGACCATCACGTCGATGTTGGCCACTGCCGGACGCACAAACCAGTTGCGGCGGGGCTGAATTTTCAGTACGTAGCCACCCCCCTCGGGGGTGGGTTCGTAACTGACACGATCCCCCACCAACGGTGAACTCTTATCAAGACGAAGCTTACCTCTGGCCCGGCAGGTCACAAGTCGCTCTCCGTCCTGAACATAGTAGTAGCCGCTGAGGGCTTTGATGATGATACCTTCTCCCATGGCTCAGTCCTGAGGCAGCATGATGTCCATCTGCGGCTCGGGTGTGGCCTCCGGGCCAGTGGATACAGTGAGATAGACTTTGGTGTGCATTTCCACCTCAAGACCGGCTTCCACGGTTTGGCTGACGACCTCACCCTCGGCATACTCGTCACTGGATACATAGATGATGGGCATGAGGTTAAGGCCAAGAGCCTCCAGCTGATCGGCAGCGGCCCAGCGGGTCTTGCCGATGAGGTTGGGCATGATGACCGTCTTCACCTCGGGGCCATTGCTGATCACCAGATACACGGTACCGCCTGCGGGCAGCTTCTCGCCCGGGGCAGGGCTGATGGAGATCACATACCCGGCCGTGACGGTGTCGCTGTTATCATAGACCTTTTCCACTTTGAAGCCCATCTTCTCCAGCTGTACAGAGGCTTCCATATAGTCCCGGTTGATATAGTTGGGCACCTCGTACATAACAATACCGGTGCTGATGGTGATTTCCACATCAATGCCGTCCTCGGTGAGCATATAGCTCTTGCCGGCAGCGGGTTTCTGACTGATGATCACACCTTCCGGCACTTCGGGGTTGATGTCATAGACACAGGTGAAGTTAAAAACATCGTAGTTGCTGGAATTGATGATGCTCTCGTAGTTCTCACCCTCAAAGTTGGGAATGTCCATGCGCTGGGCAACCGAAAACAGATCCCTCAGCCAGTAGTTCCAGAGAAAGACGCCCACAAAGAGAATGAAGCACAGCACACCGAAAAAGCCGGAGAGCATACTGACACGATGAGCCCTGCGGCGGCGGCGGATATACTGCTCCTTGCTGAGTTCACCCGCGCTGCTGAGAGGCTTGACGCCGCCGGCCAACTCGGCCACAGGCGCGCTGATGCTGCGGCGGAAGGCATCCAGCTCCACCAGCAGTTCCCGGGCCTTCTGATAACGCAGGGCACGGTCAGGCTCCATGGCCTTCATGGTGATGCGGATCAGCTCCGCCGGTATGCTCTCGTCATAGTCGGCAAGCGCCTTGGGAATGGTGGAAAGGTGAAGCAGCGGAATCTTCAGCTCATCCTCGCAGTCAAAGGGCAATTCCCCGGAGAGCATCTCATACATGACGATACCCAGAGAGTAGATGTCGCTGCGTTCGTCGGCGCCCAGACCCTTGGCCTGCTCCGGTGAGATATAATGCACGGAGCCAAGAGTATCCACGGTGCCGGTGGCAACGGCCTCGTTCTGAAGATGTGCGATACCAAAATCGGCCACCTTGATGCTGCCGTCCCGAACAACCATCAGATTCTGGGGCTTGATGTCCCGGTGGACGATGCCACGCTCGTGGGCGTGGGACAGCGCCGCGGCAACCTGGCCGGCAAAATGCAGCGCTTCCTTCCAGCTGAGCGCCCCGCGTTCGCGCATATACTGCTTGAGCGTCACACCTTCAATAAGCTCCATGACAATGTATTCCATGTCATCGGAATGACTCACGTCATAGACGGAAACGATATTGGGATGGCTCAGCATGGCGACAGCCTGCGACTCCGTCTGGAAGCGGAGGCGGAAAGCCTCGTCGCTTGCCAGCTCATCCCGCAGTACCTTCACCGCCACATAGCGGTTCAGTCGGTGGCAGAGGGCCTTGAAAACCACGGCCATACCGCCGCTGCCGATGATCTCCAGCAGCTCATATCTGTCATCCAGGCGCTGACCCAGATATTTTTCCATGTTATCCATAATTTACCCCCATGGTAAGTCATCGAAAAAGGAGAAGAGCTGTGACATTGTCCGGGGCTCCCCCCTCCAGCGCCCGCTCCAGCAGCTCACGGGCTGCACTCTCCGGTTCTGTGTGACCGGCAACGATGGCGCGGATGCTTTCCATTTCCACCACATTGCTGAGTCCGTCGGAGCAGAGCAGGAGCTTATCTCCGGGCTGCAGTTTCGTATGGAATACATCACTTTTCACGCGGTAGTCCAGCCCCACCGCCCGGGTGATCACATTACGTCGTGGATGGACGCGGGCCTCCTCCCGGGTGATGGCATGGCGCTCTACCAGATCCTCCACCAGAGAATGGTCACGGGTAAGCTGGCGGAGAACCCCGTTTGAATAAAGATAGGCACGGCTGTCCCCAATGTTCACCAGCGAGCAGTCCTCGCCCTGCAGCAGTGCCGCCACCAGCGTGCAGCCCATGCCGGCACAGTCCTCGTCCTTCCGGGCCCGGTCATAGACACGGATGTTGGCATAGGATGCCGACTCCCGGACGATAATTTCCGCATCGGGCGGGTTCTTCTCATGGAGGCAGAGAGACGCATGGGTCATGAAAGCCGCCGCGCCGGTGGCCGCCGCCAGCGTTCCCGCTTTGGCGCCGCCCATGCCGTCGCAGAGGACCAGAATGGCAAGGTCCTTTTCCTCCTCCAGCTTATACTGGAAGCGGTCCTGATTCTCGCTGCGCACCGCGCCTCTGTCCGTAATGCCAAATACCTTCATGCTTTTCCTTTCATGTTCTTCCGGCGGAGCTGCCCGCAGGAAGCATCCACATCGCTGCCCAGACGGCGGCGAATGGTCACATTGACACCGTTCTTCTCCAAAATCTCTACAAAGCGGCGAAGATTTGCCGGTGTTGATGGGGCAAAATCCCGTTCCTCCACGTGATTGAGAGGGATAAGATTTACATGGGCACTCAGAGGCTTTACCCGGCGCGCCAGAAGCTCCGCCTGCGCCTCGCTGTCGTTGACGCCGTCGATCATGGCGTACTCAAAGGATATGCGCCGTCCGGTGCGCTGATAATACTCGGTGCAGCACTTGAACAACTCGTCTACGCCCCGGCCCCGGTTGGCGGGCATGATGCGCGTGCGTGTCTCATCGTCGGGGGCATGGAGGGAAACGGAAAGGGTAAGCTGCAAATCCCGGTCCGCAAGATCGCCAAAGCGCTCCGTCAGACCACAGGTGGAAAGGGATATATGACGCATGCCGATGTTGCGGCCTTCCGGCCGATTCAGCAGTTCCAGAAAACGCATCACGTTATCAAAGTTGTCCAGCGGCTCACCAATGCCCATCAGCACCACGTTGCTGATAGGAAGCCCGGAGACCTTCTCTGAGTAAAGAACCTCGTCCAAAATCTCGGAGGGAGAAAGCTGGCGCACAAGGCCGCCGATGGTGGAGGCACAGAAGGCACAGGCCTGACGGCAGCCTACCTGTGTGGAGATACAGACCGTGTTGCCATGCTTATAGCGCATGACCACCGTCTCCACCGCCTGCTCATCGTAAAGCTCCCAGAGGAACTTCATGGTGCCGTCCTCCTTGGACACCTGCTGACGCAGGACCGTGGGCGCATAGAGGTGGCAGCGCGCCCGCAGGGTCTGACGGAGAGCCGCCGGGAGATTGCTCATCTCCTCAAAGTCCCCGCAGCCCTTCTGCAGCCAGGAAAACACCTGTCTGGCACGGTAAGCGGGCTGGCCCAGTTCCTTAAAAAAGGACGTCAGTTCCTCCGGCGTCAGCGCCTTGATATCCACTTTTCCGTTCAGTTCAAGCATGTCGTCTCATCCGGCAGAAGTAGAAACCATCCGTGCCCTCCAGATGGGGCCAGAAAGTCTTTTCTTCTTCCCTTTCAAAGTCTGGATTTTCCTTCAAAAACGCCTCCACCACGCCGTCGTTTTCCTCGGAGAGGATGGTACAGGTGGAGTAATGGAGAACGCCGCCGGGCTTTACACAGCGGCTGAGTCCCCGCAGAATGTTCAGCTGGATCTCCGGCAGTCGCCGAAGCTCCCCTTCTTCCTTATACCGGATCTCACTCTTGCGGCGGATAACGCCAAGGCCCGAACAGGGCACATCGGCGATCACCAGATCGAAGCTCTCCCTCAGTCGCTCATAGGGTTTGGAGCCGTCCATGGGCAGCGTCTTGATTATATCGATTCCCAGGCGCTCTGCGCCCTCCTCAATAAGAGTCAGCTTCTTCTCATGCAGGTCGCAGGAGATGATCTCGCCCCGGTTCTCCATCAAAACAGCGCTGACAAAGCTCTTGCCGCCGGGGGCCGCACAGCCGTCCAGCACGCGCATACCGGGCTTGGCCCCGGCCTTCACCGCGGAAGTAAAAGCGGCGCCGTCCTGCACAAAGAAGCGGCCTTCCGCAAAGCCCTCGCGGTTCTGTACTGCGCCGCTGCCCACAAGTTCCACATTCTCCAGCCTCTCCGCACCCCGAAGGGGGTTCATGGTAACGCTAAGCGGGGCTTCTTCGTTGTTGGCGGCCAGAAAGGCCTTTGTAAAGTCGTAGCCATGCTCCCGCAGCAGCTTTTCGCAGAGCCAGAGGGGATGGCTGTAGCGGGTGGAAAGCCACTCCGGCGTACCCTCACCGGGAATTTCCGGCAAAGCCCCGCGGTTTTCCGCGATACGGCGCAGCACGGCGTTCACAAGACCCACCGCCTTCGGACTCGTCCGGCGGCAGAGGCTCACCGCCTCGTTCACCGCGGCAGAAACCGGGATACGGTCCATAAACAGCAGCTGGCAGGCACCCAATCGCAGTACATCCAGCACCTGGGGCTGCAGTCGCTTGACCCCCTGAGAGCAGTAAAGGCCGATATAATAGTCGCAGAAAGACGCATTCTGCAGTACACCCCGGCAGAGCCGGGTACAAAGCGCGCTGTCGCGCTCGCTGAGCTTAAAACGCTCAAAGGCCGCCTGCAGGGTCTGGGGCGACCAGGCATCAAAGCGGCGGCAGCGGCCCAGTACATACAGGGCGGCCTCTCTCGCCGGGGATACGGTATCACTCATCGATCTCTATCCTGTGTCCCAGCAGGTAGGCCGCCGCGCTCATACGCTTTTTGCCGGCCGGCTGGATTTCCGTAATGAGCAGCGTCTCGCCCGCAGCACAGGCGATCTCAATGCCCTCCTTCCCCGCAGCCACAATGCTGCCGGGGGCCTTGGCGGTCTTATGCTGTGTGTAGGCGGCTTTATAAACCTTAAACGTCTCACCCTGCAGCTCCATGGTAGCCACAGGCCAGGGATCGAGGCCGCAGATATGCTTGACGATTTCGCGGGGGCTGCGGTTGAAGTCAATGGGGCAAAGCGACTTATCCAGCATGGTGGTATAGGTTGCCTCCGCTTCGTTCTGGCACACTCTGCAAACCGTTCCGGCCTCGATGGCATCCACCGTCTCCACAAGCAGCTCCGCCGCCATATGAGAGAGACGGTCAAACAGCTCACCGGCCGTCTCAAACTCACCGATGGCGGTTTCACAGCTGGCAATCACGTCACCGGCGTCCATTCTGGCCGCCATGTACTGTATGGAAACACCCGTTCTCTCATCTCCGTTGAGTACCGCCCACTGGATCGGCGCGCTGCCGCGATATTTGGGCAGCAGAGAACCGTGGACATTGACGCTGCCCTTCGGCGCAATATCCAGCACGCTCTGAGGCAGGATGCGTCCGTAGGCCACTGTAATGAGAAGATCGGGGGACAGCGCCCGGAGGTCCGCCTCTGCCGTGCCATCCTTAAAAGTCTCCGGCTGATAGACAGGAATACCCCGGCTCAGCGCCAGTTCCTTGACAGGAGAGGCCACCAGCTTCATGCCCCGGTTTTTGGGCCTGTCCGGCTGAGTAAAAACCGCCACCACATCCCGTCCCGCATCCAAAAGGGCGCGCAGGGATGTCTCGGCAAAGTCGGGGGTACCGCAGAATACGATTCTCATTCCTCGTCCTCTCCGTACATTTCCTTCAGTTCTTCCTCGCTGTAAATATGATCTGCCTTGTCCACAAAGCAGGTACCGTTGAGGTGGTCGATCTCGTGGCAGAAGGCGCGGGCGGTCAGTCCGTAACCCTCCACCTCAAAGAACTTGCCAAAGCGATCCTGAGCCCGCACCACCACATGCTCGGGGCGGGTCACCTCGCCATATACGCCGGGAAAGCTCAGGCAGCCCTCGCCGCCGGTCTGCTCACCGTCGAAAGCGATGATCTCAGGGTTCACCAATTCGATGATGTATTCTTCCTCGTCTTCGGCCACGTTGGTCTCCAGCACGACACAGCAGCGACGCACCACACCCACCTGAGGTGCAGCAAGGCCCACGCCGTTTTCCACGGCCATGGTCTCCGCCATATCGTCCAGCAGCTCATGAAGCCGGGGTCCAAACTCCGTATAGGGGCGGCAGACACGCCGCAGGGTGGGATCTCCATCCTTCAAAACATTTCTCAGTGCCATATTATCTTATCACTCCATGGGGTCCATATCCGCAAAAACGGATACGCCCTTATATTCTTTTGCAGTATTACAATGGATCAACAGGCCGGATACCAGCTCACGCACTGCCTTATCGCAGCAGCCACTGAGAGTAACACGGTAACGATAGCGGCTCTTGACCCGCAGCACCGGCAGGGGCGCCGGGCCCAAAATGCGCACATCCTCCCTGCCGCGCAGCTCGTGCTCCAGCAGCTGACGCATATCCCGGCAGCAACGGAGTACATCCGCCTCAGCAAGGCCCGTGGCCATAACGGACAGTGTCTCCGCAAAGGGGGGAGCCTGCTGCAACCGGCGCAGTAAAATCTCGCTCTCATAAAAGCTGTCATAATCCTGCCGGGCCGCCTGCCCAATCACCTGATTTTCCGGGGTAAAGGTCTGAATCAGCGCTCTGCCGGGCTTTTCGCCCCGGCCACTTCGTCCCACCACCTGTGTTATGAGGGAGAAACAGCGCTCTGCAGAGCGGTGGGAGCCACTGTACAGGGCCTGATCGGCGCTGATAACACCCACCAGTGTCACATTGGGAAAGTCGAGCCCTTTGGTGACCATCTGGGTTCCGATGAGGATGGGAATCCCCTCCCGGCGAAAGCGGGCAAGTATCGCTTCATGTGAGCCCGCAGGGCTCACGGTGTCAGCATCCATGCGAAGAATCTCCGTACCCGGAAAAAGTTCCTTCAGCTGTTCTTCCAATTTCTGCGTACCCACGCCGATGAAGTTCAGCTCCCCCTCGCAGTCGGGGCAGCTCTCCGGCAGACGCTGGCTGTGGCCGCAGTAATGACAGAGCAAACGCCGCCTGTCACCGTGCCAGGTAAGACTCACGCTGCAGTTGGGACAACGGAAAGTATACCCGCATTCCCCGCAGGTGATAAGGCCGGAAGAACCACGGCGGTTGAGGAAAAGTATGCTCTGCTCCCCTCTGGCAATGTTGTCTTCCAGTTCCCGGCGCAGCGCCTCGCTGACGGCGCTGCCGTTGCCGCGCCGAAGTTCAGCACGCATATCCACGATTTCCACGCGGGGAAGGCGCTGCTCATTAAAGCGCTCCGGCAGAGTCAGGAGTTTATAGCGGCCGCTTCTGGCCGTGTACATACTTTCCACATCCGGCGTGGCAGAGCCCAGCAATAAAAGTGCATTGCTCCGGCTGCAGCGATACCTGGCCACATCCCGGGCATGGTAGCGGGGAGAGTTTTCGGATTTATAGGTATGTTCCTGCTCCTCATCCAGAATGATGAGACCCAGGTTCTGCACCGGTGCAAAGACAGCGCTGCGGGTACCGATGACCACTCTCGCCTTCCCCTGCTTCACCCGCTTCCACTCGTCGTAGCGTTCCCCCACGGAGAGGGAGCTGTGCAAAACGGCGATGTCCTCGCCAAAATAGGAAGAGAAGGTACGCAGCATCTGCGGTGTCAGGGAAATCTCGGGCACCAGCAATATGGATCCCCTCCCCTTTTGCAGCTGCTCGTGGATAAGCCGTACATAGACAGAGGTCTTGCCGCTGCCGGTGACACCGTACAGCAGAGCCGCCGAGGGTCTCTCCATGCGGGAAAGTTCCTCAAAAGCCCGCTGCTGCTGTTCGTTCAGCGTGGGCAGTTCCATGCGCTCGCCGCTCTCATACTGAGGTCGGCGGAAGCTCTCCTGCCCCACAATCTCCACGGCACCGCCTTTTACCAGCGCCGTAATCACCGAAGAAGATGCTCCGGTAAAGTAACAGAGTTCACGAACGCTGATACGTTCCATGGAGGAGAGCAGTTCCAGAACCGCCGACTGCTGGGGGGCACGGCGGCGCTTCTGCCGGGCAAGCTCCGCAGCTTCCTCCGCCGGAATGGCCAGAGCCGCCACGCTGACACGCTTATCGCCCACACGACGCGTTTCCCGGCTGTCGGTAAGCAGGATTTCCTTCTTCACCAGAGAAGCCAAAGCACGGTTAGGATCCGCAGAACCAAAAACGGCCTGCAGATCCCCCAGCGGACAGCTGCCGCCGTGGGCAAACACCGCGTCCAGCACCAGCCGCTCCTGCCGGCTTCTGCCGGCCGCGGCATAGGCGGCTTCCCGGTCTACCCCCTCACAGATGGTATACACAGACTCCAGCGCGTACCAGAGGCCGGCGGGCAGCATGGCGCGCACCGCCTCATAGACCGTGCAGAAGAAGCGCTGACGCATCCAGAGCGCCAAGCTCAGCATTTCCGGGCTGAGTACGCTCTCCGCATCCAGAATGCTGTCTATGCTTTTCAGCGGGCGATCCGTAGACGGCCGATCCTGCACGGAGAGGATAATGCCCTCCGTACGGCGGTTGCCGTTGCCAAAAGGCACAACCACGCGCTTGCCGGGTACAGCACTCTCCCGAAATGGCTCCGGGATCAGATATTCATAGGGGCGGTCCAGCCAGTAGGCTGCTGCCGCCACCGCCACGCGGACGCTGCCGCGCTCAGGCATCCTCGCTGATGGTCAGCTTGCCGGAGTAGACCTCGTCAATGGCAACGCTGACGGGCTTCTTTTCCATGATCTCGCCCTCTTCCTCGGCAGCGCTGGAGATTTCACGGGCCCGGCGGGCCACCAGATTTACCAGCAGATAACGGCTGCCGACCTTTTCGACCAGAGAACCCATGGGGGGATAGAGCATCATTTTAACCACATTCCTTTCATTTGCGCTCTTCGCGCTATCAAAAAATTTTTTACTTTTCCAGAATTGCAGCCACTTCCGCAGCCGCCCGGGTCACCACATCGTTGACTACGGTATAGTCGTATTCGCCGACGAGCGACATCTCATACTCCGCGGTTTTCAAGCGCTGTTGGATTTTTTCCTCGGTCTCGGTGCCGCGACCCCGAAGCCGACGTTCCAGCTCCGCCAGACTGGGAGGAGCCAGGAACACCAGAACCGCCTCGGGCATGGCCTTTTTCACCTGCGCCGCACCCTGCACCTCGATGTCCAGCAGGACATGGCGGCCGGCTTCCAGCTGCTGCAGCACGGGGGCCTTAGGGGTGCCGTAGCAGTTCCCCACAAACTCCGCATGCTCCAGAAGCTCTCCCCGCTCCACCATCTCCATAAAACGCTCACGACTCACAAAATAGTATTCGCGGCCGTCCACCTCGCCGGGGCGGGGAGCTCGGGTAGTAGCCGAGACGGAAAAGGCCATGTCCTCCCGCCCGTCCATCAGCGCGCGGAGGACGGTACCCTTGCCACAGCCGGAGGGCCCGGATAAAACCAGAAGTTTTCCTCGCTTAGACATCGTCCATTTCCTCCTCGGCAAGTTCGGTTCTGCCGGCCAGACGTCCGGCCACGGTCTCCGGCTGCAGAGCCGAAAGCACCACGTGACCGCTGTCCATGATCAGAACAGCCCGGGTGCGGCGGCCATAGGTGGCATCAATCAGACTTCCCTTGTCCCGCTCCTCCTGCACAATACGCTTGATCGGAGCAGAGTCCGGACTCACGATGGCCACCAGTCGGGAGGCGGAAACCATGTTGCCGAAACCAATGTTGATCAGTTTCATTCCATCACTCCACGTTCTGCAGCTGTTCGCGGATTTTCTCAATCTCGCTCTTGAGTTCCACTACAACCTGCGCAAGCTCCGCATCGTTGCACTTGGAGCCGATGGTGTTGGACTCGCGGTTAAACTCCTGAATGAGAAAGTCCAGCTTGCGGCCCACGGGGGAACCCGTCTCCAGCAGCTGACGGAATTGAGCAATGTGGCTGCGGAGACGCACAGTCTCCTCATCCACGGCGGTGCGGTCAGCAAAGATGGCAGCTTCCGTCACCAGACGCTGTTCCTCAATGTTTCGGTCAGCCAAAACCTCGCGCAGACGGGCTTCCAGACGCTGCCGATACTCCTCCACGGTTTTGGGGGAACGCTTCTCCACCACGCTGACATAGCTTTCGATCCTATCGCACTTTTGGAGCATATCGGCCTTCAGCCGCTCACCCTCCCGGGCACGCATGGCGTTGAATTCGCAAACCGCCGCCGCGGTCAGGGTATTCAGGGCTGCCGCCGTCTCATCCTTGTCCAGTTCCTTCTTCTCCACGCTGAGTACATCCGCAAAACGGGCAATGCTCATGGCGTTGATACCGCTGTCTACCCCAAGATCCCTGGCAATGGCGGACACGGCCTCAAAGTAACTGCGGGCCAGATCGCTGTTGACCCGGACCACTGTGTCTGCCTCAGAAGAAGCCGCACAGGAGACGAAGACATCCACCTTGCCGCGGTTTACCGAAGCGGAAACCGCCTGCTTCACAGCCTCCTCGGCAAAGAGGAGACTTCTCGGAAGCCTGACGCTGCAGTCGAGATAACGGTTATTGACGCTTTTCAGCTCAACGGTGAGCTCCTGTCCGGCCACAACGCCCTTGGCGCTGCCGTAACCGGTCATGCTGAGTATTTCTCCCATTTTTAAATTCTCCCTGAGATTTTTCTCATATAAAGCAGAATGATCTGCGTAAGCGCATGGTCATAAATCAAAAACAGCAGGTTTCCCGAAACAAGAAACTGCCACAGAGGCATCCCGTCAAAATAGCTTTTTCCCAAAAGCAGAACCGGGATAAGAACAACGTTGATAAGCAGCAGCTTGCCCCCAAAGCGCGGCACCGGAGATCTCAGCCGCTCCAGTCGAAGCTTTGCAAGCGGGTACCAGCCCGGCAGCAGAGTATAGGCCAGCGCCACCTCCTTCCCCGGCAGCACCAGCAGGGAAAGGGCCGCCGCAGCGGCATAGACCATCAGCGCCCGTCGACGGTCAAAGCGCAGCGTCATCAGCACAACGCCAAGGCTGCTGACACACAGAAGCGCCAGACGCGCTGTGGGCAGCATGGAACCCAGATAAAGGATCACCACGGTCAAAGCCACCGAGAGGGCCCCGTAGGCAAGGGGCCTGCTTTTCTCCCTCATCTCAGCAGCAGGGCACACAGTCGCCGCCCATCATCTCGCAGCAGCAGTCCAGCACCAGAAGGTTGCCACAGGTGTCACAGGGATCTGCAGTCCGCATACTTCGGGCACCAAAGGGCTGCGCCGCCGCACTCTGCATATAGCTGAATGCCTGACGATACTCGGGGTTGCCGGGCTCCATCTGCATCGCGGTGCTAAAGTGGCGTCTGGCCTCATCCATCCAGCCACGTCTGTAGGCAAGAGAACCCATCAGGAAGTGCCACTCAGCTCCCCGCTGGGTAATGGAACCAAGGATCATCTCCGCCCGGTTGAGATCGCCGGCGTTGATGGCGCTTCTGGCATCGGCATAGGGTCCGGCGCTGTGGCTGCCGCTGTTCCAGTTCCCCTGCCAGCTTTGGCTCTGGGTGGCGCTGCCGCCCGCCCGTTCTCTGTTGATCTGGTCGTAGGCCTCATTGATCTGCTTCATCTTCTCCTGTGCCAGATCGGCAAGGGGGTTATTGACATAGTTATCCGGATGATACTTTCGGGCCAGTTCGCGATAGGCCTTCTTGACTTCTTCATCGCTGGCCGTCCGGGATACACCCAGAATGCTGTAAGGATCGTTCATAGTTCAAGCCTCCGATCCCGGCGCCGCCATTGCCGCGCCAGTTTCTTTTTATTTTTCCACTCCCCACTCAGAACAAGTCCGCTTACCGCCGGAAGACCCAGCATCAGAATATTCTCCGTAATAGGAGTGTTTTCGTCTCTCTCCAAAAGCTGCAAGGCTGAAGCAGCCATACGCTGCGAAAGGTTCAGTGTACCGCGGATTTCCTCCATCGCCGCCTCATCCGGCTTGTCCCCCCAGCGAAAACGGAGGGGGTTATAACGCCCGGCGCGCACATCGTCCTGCAGATCGTCAACCGCATCCAGTATATAGATGCTGCGGCCCACATGATACAGGAGCTCCCGGAGAACCCGCTGCCGTTCATTATCGGCGGCGAGGACGGAAAAGGCTGCCAGCAGCTGCGCAAAACAGTCGGCAGACTCATCCAGCGAAGCACAGTTTTTCTCTTCCAGAACGGCAAGACGCGCAAGCTCCCGCGACACGCTTTCGTCCGTCTCCGGCAGACGTTCCCGCACACGATGGTAGGCGCCGCGCAGCAGTGTACGAAGTAAGCCGGCACGCAGCCGCTTCAACCCCCGGTTATCCCGGACTTCATCGCATAGTTTATGATAGGAAAGAATCACACTGCCATCCGCCGCCATATCAATACCGCTGCCGCTGCCGCAGCGTCGGCGGCGCAGGGGATGCAGCGGGCAAAAGTGGCTGCCGCACCCCTCGTCACCACCCAGCAGCAGGGCAAGAAACGTCAGATCGTAGCTTAGCAGGAAGCGGGCCAGAGGGCCGTAGCGCTTTTTCAGCGCAGTACAAAGACCGCAGTAGACCTCGTTGTAGCGCTCCAGATCGCGGACACGCAGTTCACCCCGCAAGGGCCGGATATAACCGTACATCAGCCTGCCACACTCACACGGACATAAATCTTATACTCGCCGACAGCCCCCGCTTCCGGGTAGCCATCCACAGAAATCTTCACCGGTACATTGAGAATGCCCGCACTGCCATCCACTTCAGAGAGATCCGCAACCACGCGGATATTCTTGGCTGCAATGGCTCCGATATCCGCCTCCGTGGTACGAATCAGGATGGGAAGTGACTCGGTGATTACCTCAGCCGTATAGCCTTCGCCCGCATTGATGCAGACAATATCATCCTTGGCCACAGTAAGGGTGGACGTAGCGAGGTTCTGAATTTCCACGCGCACGGCAGCCGTACTGACTCCGGAAAGGTTCACCGTGTTGTTGGGAATGGGGATCACAAGATCGGAAGCCTCGTACAGAGAGTTGACCGCGGCGAGGTTTACCGTATCCACAACGATCTGATTGATGCTCTCAAGTTCCTCCGCCGTACCGGCCAGCACGATGCTGGCAGGCTCCACCTTCACTGCGCAGTTTTCACCGGTGGCACCGCCGCCGGGAATAGTTGCCGCAGCAAGGGCTACGGTTTTTGTCATGAGTACGGTAAGCGTCACGTTGACCTCTTCCGTTTCAAGAATTAACTGGCTGACATCAACCGGGTTGCCTTCCGAATCAAGCAACGTGTAAGTGGTATCGTAGCTGATGGTCTCATTAAGGTTCTCACGGGTAATGGAGACCCATGCACAGTCCACAGACTCCACCAGAGTCTGCGGACCGCTGATCTTTACCACCAGCGGGTCAAAGGTGGGCGTTTCCTCGGCCCGGTAACCCTCCGCAGCGCTGCCGCTGAAGCTGCCCTTGACCTCGACCTTACGGCTGATATAACGGTCAACTGTGATATTGACGGACCGTCTGGAGCTGTCTACCAGAGTAAACGCGCTTTCGTCCACATTCTCCGGATATTTGATTTTATAGAGCATCGTGTAGTGACCGTCGCTGCGGACGCCGTTAAGATCCACCGTTACGCTCAAATTGGAAGCGTTGAGCTTGCCAAGATCCCTTCGCAGACCGGAAAGAGTCAGATCCACATCGGTAATATCCTGCTCCGTTACCATGAGACCGCTGGACTCATGCAGCTCATTCTCTCCAAGAAACTCAATCTTGACATCGTGAAAGGTCTTTTCCGTAGGGATTCCCTCGGTATTGGTCACGTAGAGCCAGAGAATCAGCGAGGCAAAGAGAGAAACGAGAAACCAAAAAGCCCTGCTTTCTGTAAATGTTTTGAATCTTTCGCTCATTTCTTTATCCTTTCCGTAATCAGACGGGCAACGATATTCTTCCCCTCGCCCTCGCCCTCGTCGCTCAGAAGCTCACTGCGCAGCAGTTTCTCAAAGGTATCCGTGCTTAAGTGCCGCTTAAGCATACCGTCGCTGGCCACACTGATGGCGCCGCTTTCCTCCGAGACGATGGCCACCAGAGCATCGCTGACCTCACTCATACCGATACCGGCCCTGTGACGCATCCCCAGATCCTTGCTGAGGTTGTTATTGCTGGAAAGAGGAAGCATGCAGCCCGCCGCCTGTATGCGCCCGCCGCGGATAATGACTGCTCCGTCATGCAGCGGTGCCTTATCGTAAAACAAATTCTTCAAAAGCTCGGCGGTGGTGTCCGCATCAATAACCGTTCCGGTCCGGATCTGATCGTCCAGAGAATTCTCCCGCTCGAAAATGATGAGTGCGCCGGTACGGCTGGAGGAAAGGTCTGCACAGGCCATAACAATCTGGGTAATGGCTGCCTCCGTGCTGCGGCTGTCCGCACCCTTTCCAAATACCGTGGCCATAGCCCGACCGGTACCCAGACGCTCCAGCAGCCGACGCAGCTCCGGCTGGAACAGGATAACCAGCGCCAGCAGGCCCAGCTGCATGGTATTCCGCAGAATGTAGTTAAGCGTGTGAAGCTGGCCGATATCCGAAAGCCACAAGGCCACCAGCAGTATCAGAATTCCCTGAAACACCCGGTAGGTCCGCGTGCGGCGGATAATGCTTATAAGAACATAGATCAGCCCCGCCACAATAAGAATATCCAGCATGTCGTTCAGCCGGATATTGAGTATATAGCCCATGGCCTGGCCAAGGGACTGGAAGAAAGATTTCATAGGCTCGTCCTCTTTCCGCTCGTACTTATACAGCAAATATTATAGCGGTTTCTTCCAGTAAAGGCAATGCAAAAATTACATTTTGTAACCACATTTGCAGATTTCTTTGACCATCCGCACCGCCTCTTTCAGTTCACCCCAGCCCAGCAGCGGAGAAAAGCTGAAACGGACGGTTCCGCCGCGGAGCGTACCGGCACTTTCGTGGGCCAGCGGCGCACAATGCAGCCCGGCTCGAACGGCAATCCCCCTGTCTCCCAGACGTTCCGCCCATTCTTCCGCAGCAAGCTGCTCATGCTGCACGGAAAGGACCCCGGTCTGCGCCGACAAATCCAGTGAGCGGAAAAGGCGTAATCCGCGCAGCTGCTCCAGTTCTTTTATGAAGAACGCAAGCTGTTTATCCTCCCGGCAGCGGATACCTTCCACCCCGGTATTTGACACCCAACGTATACCCGCAAGCAGTCCTGCAATACCGGGGACATTCTGCGTGCCAGCCTCCAGCCGGTCAGGCAGAAAGGGCGGCATCGTCTGGGACGCACTGAGGCTGCCGGTTCCCCCCATCAGAAGCGGCTCTGTCTCCCCCCGGCAAAGGAGTAACCCTGTCCCCTGCGGCCCCATAAGCCCTTTGTGTCCCGGGCATGCCAGAAACTCACAGCCAAGGGCATCAAAGTCCAGCGGCAGTATCCCGGCACTCTGAGCCGCATCAACGATCAGCGGCACACCGGCATTTTTACAAAGAGCCGCAATTTCCTCAATGGGTAAAACAAAGCCGAAGACATTGGACACATGGGTACAGATCACCGCCTGTACCTGGGGAAGCCTGCTTCGGAACGCCTCCAGTATTCCCTCACGATCGAAGGGCGGCGCAGTTGCCACAAGGGTTTTGGCCCCCAGTGCATGAAGCGGACGCGTGACCGCGTTATGCTCATAGCCGGAAATCAGCACGTTCATTCCCGGCCTTATAAGACTGTGTATGGCAATATTCAGCCCATGGGTTGCATTCATGGTAAAAACCACCCGCTCCGCTTCGCTTACGCCCAGAAGCGACGCTGCTGCTTCCCGACAACTCAGCACCGTATCCGCGGCCTTCATGGCGGCAGCGTGGGAACCCCGGCCGGGGCTTGCACAACTGTCCATGGCGGAAAGAACCGCAGCACGCACCGAGGGTGGCTTCAGAAACGAGGTGGCAGCGCTGTCCAGATAAATCATAGTCCTACCTCCCGGTAGCTGCCATCCGCCATAGAGCGCATAACGCGGCCATGAGCGATCCCCTGCCGATCCAGTGCGGAGAGAGCCGCTTCCAGACGCTGATCGGCCACGCGCACACAGTAGGTGCAGCCCCGGTCTGTGGTTTCCAGCGGCGCTTTGGTAAGAGCTGCACCGATGCCGCTGCGTTCCAGAGCTCTGGCGCCCTTTTGGGCATAGGTAAGTGAACGGAACATGATGAGAACTGACATAAAAAATCCCCCCGCATAAAAATGAGTACGCCTCATTCTATGCGGAGGTCAATTTTCCGTTTACCTGCTGCCAAGCAGCACCACAGCCATAGCCGCCATACCCTCACCGCTGCCGGTGAAGCCGAGCCCCTCCTCCGTGGTAGCTTTGATGCTGACAGCGTCCACAGGGATGCCCATGGCCGCCGACAGATTTTGCCGCATCGTCTCCCGATAAGGTGCCAGCTTGGGTCGCTGAGCAATCACCGTTGCATCTATATTCTCGACATACCAGCCCCTTTCTCCAAGAAGTGTTGTCACCGCCCTCAGCAGTGCCAGGCTGTCCGCTCCGGCATAGGCCGGATCTGTGTCGGGAAACAGCTTTCCTATGTCCCCCAGCGCCGCCGCACCCAGAAGCGCATCCATGATCGCATGCGTCAGCACATCGGCGTCGGAATGGCCCAGGAGACCTTTTTCATAGGGGATCGTCACGCCGCCGAGTATCAGCGCGCGCCCTTCTACCAGACGATGAACGTCGTATCCCTGTCCGATCCTCATACAGGCTCCCCCCTGCTTTTCAAAATGGCTTCCGCCAGCACAATATCCACCGGTCGCGTGATCTTGATATTCTCCGGAGAGCCCTCCGTCAGCCGGACGGGAACACCCATGGCCTCCACGGCCGCGCAGTCATCGCTGTATTCCTTTCCATCCCGGATGGCAGAGCAAAGGGCAGCCTTGATGATTTCCGGCATAAAGACCTGCGGGGTCTGCATGGCAGCCAGCTCGTCCCGGCGCAGCGTCTCCACGACCTTATTCCCCTCGTGCCGCTTGATGGTGTCCGTGACGGGGATGGCCGGAGCCGCGCACTTATAAAGTGCAGCGCCATGAACGGCTGCCCATACAAGCTCCTCCGTGACCAGAGGCCGGGCCCCATCGTGAATCATCACCAGCTTTGCGCGCCGGTCAATCTGCATCAGCCCTGCCAGCGCCGACTCGTTCCGGGTAGCTCCGCCCCGCACCACACATTTGCATTTTATAATACCGTGGTCCCGACAGAGCTTCGCCACTTCCTCCAGACGGTCAAAACGCGTGACGACAATGATCTCCGTCACGCACTCACAGGCGTTAATGGCCCGGAGAGTCCGGGCCAGAACGGGCATTCTGCCCAATTTCATACTCATCTTGTCCTCACCCATGCGGGTAAGAACCGGCTGCCAGCACAATGGCGCTGGCCGTGGTATTTTTCGCTTTACGTATCCGTTCAGACAGCTTGGACATTTAAAAACTTACCTCTTTTTATACCAGCATACTGGCCCACAGGCGTTCCTCCGCCTCCTCAAAACTGCAATCCGTGGCGAGAACTAACTCAGAGAGAAGGATCTGCCGGGCCGAATGGAGCATCTTCCGCTCCCCTGTGGAGAGGCCTCGCTCCGCCTCACGGAGTCTCAGCCCCTTGATGACGGACGCAACCTCCATAAGATCACCGCTTTTGATGCGATCCATATTCTCCCGATAGCGCTTGTTCCAGTTGCTTGTCATGTTAACCTCTATGCCGGGGATGGCCGCAAAAAGTCTGTCCATCTCAGCAGAGGTCATAACCGATCTCACGCCAATCTCCGTGCAGCCATCGCAGGGTATCATAACGCGCATCTCACCAACGGGAATCTTCATAACGAAGTATTCCCGCTCTTTGCCGTCTATTCTCCGCTGCTCGATGCTGTCAATAACACCGGCACCATGAAGGGGATGAGCGATCTTGTCACCGACCCGGAAGGCCATAATCTCCACCTCAAAGACTGCAGATTACACAGTATTTCTATGTAAAGATTATATAGCAAAAGCGTATATTTTTCAAGCAAAAAATCCGCAATCCTTTGATATACAAGGAAAAACACCCTCTCACAATCACTTGTGAGAGGGTGTTTGCATACGGTAACAGACAGGTAATTACTCCTCTTCAACCTCGGGCACGTTGCCGGAGATGGTGCCGTCGGCGCCAACTTCGAAGACCAGAGCGTCCTCTTCGGGAGCGTAGGCCTCTTCCTCCTCGACCTCTTCCACTTCCTTGCGGGCAGCGGGAGCGGGCTCGGACAGAGCGCGGATGGACAGGGAGATCTTCTGCTTTTCAAAGTCGATGTTGGTGATCTTGGCATCGACGATGTCGCCCACGGTCAGAACCTCGGAAGGCTGAGCGATGCGGCGGTTGGCAATCTGAGAGATGTGGATGAGACCATCAACACCGGCCAGAACCTCGGCGAAAGCGCCGAAGGGCATGAGCTTGACGACCTTGACCTTGGCAACGTCGCCCACCTCGTAGGTGCTGGTGAAACGGGCCCAGGGATTCTCGTTGGGATCGCGGTGACCCAGGGAGATCTTGCGGTTTTCCTTATCGAAGCTGATGACGTAGACATCGATCTTATCGCCGATGCTCAGAACGTCAGCGGGCTTGCTGATGCGGTTCCAGCTGATCTCGGACACGTGGACCATGCCGTCGATGC
>SVLG01000033.1 GCA_015068055.1 Oscillospiraceae bacterium
ATGAGGACATGCAGAATCTCGTCCGCACAGCGGATGAGAAGTTCGGCAGCATCGATATCTTTGTCAACAGCGCTGCCGTCTGGAGCTATGCCCACGTTTATGACCTCTCTTCCGCGGAGTTCCGCCGGGTCATGGAAACCAACGTGATCGGTGCCTTCCTGGGCGTGAAGTACGTGAGCCAGTACATGATCGAGCACGGCATCGCCGGCAAGATCACCCTGATCTCCTCCAACTGTGCATGGATGCCCTACCCCGTCTTCGGCGGCTATCCCCACTATGCGGCCTCCAAGGGTGCGGTGAACTCCTTCGTCATCGAATCGGCCAAGGAGCTCAAGCGCTTCGGCATCATGGTCAATGCCGTGGCCCCCGGCGGCATGGTGACGGCGGGTTCCTCCGGCAATATGTGCGCCAAGGATCTGGACGAAGACAAGGCCGATGAATTCTACGACGAGCTGATGGTCTGGCAGATCGATGAAGTTCCCCCGGTGGACACCGTGGCCATCGTGGCCTATGCCATGTGTACGCCCATGTCCGACGGCATGACCGGCGAGGTGGTCGTGGCCGACGGCGGCTCTTCCCATAACATTTTCAGACGGCAGGTCGAAATCGAAGCCTATCCCCCGGAAGACGAATGAGAGGTGAGAAAGCATGAGCAAAAAGATTGACGAGCGCATTCCCTCCAACAGCGGCAACGACGCCGGTTTTACCGCGTACAATGCCATCCAGTCCCCCTGGAACAAGCTCTACTCCTATCAGGAAGCCCTGCACTATGCCAGCCGCTTTGAGTCCGTACTCAGCGCTGCCGCCACCCAGGCTCTGCGTATCATCGTACCCAACTACGAAGAGCGCGCCCAGATGATGTGCGAGGAGGCCTACCAGCGTCTCTACACCACCGGCGTTTACTACGGCGACGACGACGGCTTCGGCATCCATCCCTTTATGTGCGGCCAGTTTGCCGGTGCGCTGATCGGCGACAAGGGCGACGACGCCCTGCTGATGTGCGGCCGCTGCCAGGACTTCGGCAGCTACCGGGCCGAAAAGGAACTGGACGTCTGCGACTGGGACATCTGCGGCAGCGAGCTTTGCCGCACCACCACCATGTCCCTGCAGGGTCAGGCCAACGCCTCCGCCGAGCGCCGGAGAAAGGGCCCCACCATGGACTACCTGATGGTGGAAGCCAAGGGCTGCGGCGACCGGCACTGCCGTATCATCGCCGAAAGCCGGGAAAAGTATCCCGCCCCGCCCCACGCACTCTGGGAGAGCTTCGGCCCCGCGGTCTCCGACGAGTATAAGAAGTATACCGAGGAAGAAGACTGCGTGGACGAGTCCATGATGTTCCGTGAGGAGTGCAACTACCACTTCGTAAACGGCACCAACAACGAGACCGATTCCAGCAACCAGATGATCAACATGTCCACGGCGGCCTCCCTTTACATCCTGCCGGCCATTGCCGAGACGGTCAAGCGGGGCTATGTGACAAGAGAGCAGGCGGATCACATCCTCAAGTGCGTGCTGGAGGCAGCCGGTAAGGCCGTCTTCTGCGAGCGCTATGCCATCAAGGCCTGCCGCGACTGGCTGGGCGTGCCCAACTCCATCGGCGAGGACGGCCGGGTCATGGGCGGCCTCATCGAGATGCTGCTGCAGTCGCTGCTGTGCAGCTATGAGGTGGAAGCCTTCAACAAGGACGAGGTCATCTACGTGATCGACCGCAGCGGTCTGGAGATCACCGCCACCAAGGACGTGCCGGAGGCCCATGTCTGGATGTGGGCCGGCATGGTCAAGACGCTGGTAAATGTGCAGTGGTCTCTCTGGGAGGAGGATTCCCCCGAGGGCAAGCTGCGCATCAAGATCGCTAAGAAAATCGACAAGTTCATGTAAGAGGAGGCGCGGACTATGTATAAGAACATATTCAAGTACGACGAGATGAAACGCGCCGAGCACATGGCGGTGCGTGAGACGGTGGGTTGGTACTTCTGGACCCACCAGATTCTGGAAGTGACCGGGCCGGATGTGCTGGCCTTCCTGGAATACATGTTCCCCAACGACATTGCCACGCTGGAAGTGGGCCGCAACCGCTATACCACCATGCTCAATGAGCAGGGTGAGATCATCGACGATGTGGTGGTCATGCGCCGCAGCGAGGATGTCTACTGGGTGTCCACCCTCTTTGCCACCAAGACCGATGACTTCTGGTACTTCCATCAGGGCGACTTTGATGTGGAGTGGACGGAGATCACCGATGACTGGCGCATGTACGCCGTGCAGGGTCCCAAGTCCAAAGAGCTGATGGAGACGCTGGCAGAGGAAAGCATTGCCGATCTCAAGTTCTTTGAACACCGGGAGAACAAAATCGGCGGCATCGACTGCATCATCAACCGGGCGGGCTTCACCGGCGAGAAGTGGGGCTACGAGATCTATGTAAATCCCGACGACTGCGAGGCGCTGGAGGAGCTTCTCGCTCCCGCCGCCGAAAAGCTGGGCGGCCGCGAGGTGACCGAGTTCCAGATCATGGCATGGACGCTGCCCACCGAGGCCGGTTTCCTCTACATGCGTGATCTGGCTCACACCAATCCCTTTGAAGTGGGACTGGAAAAGAACATCAACTGGGACAAGGACTTCATCGGCAAGGAAGCGCTGCTGGCCGTCAGGGAAGCCGGCCCCGCACGGGAACTGGTGGGCTTTGAAACACTGGAGGATGACATTTATATCCGTTCCAAGCAGTACGGCGGCCCCGGTGAGGCCGTGTACGTGGACGGTGAGGAAGTGGGCCGGGTGTCCAAACTGGTCTACTCCTATGTGAAGGAGGTCAACAACGGCTACATCCTCGCCCAAAAGGGCAAGCTGGCCGTAGGCGACCGGCTGAAGATCCACGGCTACGATGTAGTGATCACGGAGAAAAAGTGGATCTGAGATAGGGCAAAGGAAAAACAGGAGTAAGATTCCCGGAGGAATCTTACTCCTGTTAGGTTTGTTTTCTGTATGGATAGGGTTCCTTTTGATCGGTCAGACCGAGAAGATAGTCCACACTGACATGATGAAACTGCGCCAGAGCCGCTAACACCCGGGGCGGGATCATACGCTCCCCGCTCTCATAGTAGGCGTAGGTTCTCTGGGGAACATTGATTTGCCTGCCAAGTTCTTCTTGTGTAAGGTCAGAATCCTCTCGCAGATTGCGGATTCGTTCGTATCGTTCAGCCATTCCAATCACCACGGACACTATAAGACAGAACAAATTGTTCTATTGACATTTTGAACATTTTGTTCTAATCTATCCATGGTTTCACGGGATAACGGAGTGGAAGGGCGGTCATTTATGGATGAATTTGGTTGCGATTACGAGTGCAGAACCGTAGGGGAAAGCATCGCCAAATACAGTGTCCCCGATGACTGGTGCGCCGAATTTGATGCCTGTGACGGCATCTATCCCCTCGTCTGCATCCCGATAGCGCAAATACGCAAAGCGCCCGCTCTGATGAATCTGAAGCTCCGGGTCGTGAAAAACCCAAACGACGAATACGCAGGGTGCATGATACTCAGCGATCAAAAGACCATTGCTTTCAAAGTCGATGCAATGAGCGATCTCATTAAGGCGATGGGAAAAGAATAGGACAAAAGCAGCCTCTCTGTCCGCTTGGACAGAGAGGCTGCTCTCTTCCCCGGTTTTTTCGACTAAATCGTTTTTCAAAGCATTATTTTTTGACCATATAGTCGAAACCAGAGTAAAATAAAAGAAAATAAGCAAAATTACGTCTCCGATTCTCATTCCGCACGAATTCTGCACGGCCGCTTTCCGGCCTTTGGGGCGAAAACGAAAAAACCGTGGAAACTCAATGGTTTCCACGGTTTTTGTTGGTGGAGATAAGCGGGATCGAACCGCTGACCTCTTGAATGCCATTCAAGCGCTCTCCCAGCTGAGCTATACCCCCAACTCGCCCGATCATAATAACAAATCGCGCGGCGCTTGTCAAGCATATTTTTCAATTTTTTACGTTTTTCAGCCCAGAGACTTTTCCAGCTTCGCCAGAGACTCCATAAGCTCACGGGGCATCTTCTCACCGAAGCCCTCATAGAAGCTGCGGATACCCTCACACTCGCTCTTCCAGAGCTCCTTATCCACGCTGAGGAGTTCAGCCACTGTCTCGCGGCTCATATCCAGACCGCTGAGATCGAGATCCTCCACCCGGGGCAGATAACCGATGGGGCTCTCCACGGCATCCACCTCACCAAAGGCGCGCTTGAGCACCCACTCGATGACGCGGAGGTTGTCGCCGAAGCCCGGCCAGAGGAAGTTGCCCTCGTCGTCGGTGCGGAACCAGTTGACATTGGCGATGACAGGAGGATTGGTGAGCTTGCTCTCCATATCCAGCCAGTGCTGCCAGTAGTCAGCCATGTGATAGCCGCAGAAGGGCAGCATGGCCATGGGGTCGCGGCGGGTCTCGCCCACCTTGCCCTCAGCGGCGGCGGTCTTCTCGCTGCCCATGATGCTGCCCACAAAGACGCCGTGGGCCCAGTCGCGGCTCTGGTAAACCAGCGGGGCAGTCTTGGCACGGCGGCCGCCGAAGACGATGGCGGAGATGGGCACACCCGCGCCGTTGTTGAACTCATCAGAGATGCAGGGGCAGTTGACAGCGGGGGCGGTGAAGCGGGAGTTGGGGTGCGCACCCTTGCTGCCGTCGGAGGGATCCCAGGGCTCACCCTTCCAGTTGAGAGCGTCGGTGGGCGGGTTCTTGTCCATGCCTTCCCACCAGACGGTGCCGTCGGGCTTGAGAACCACGTTGGTGAAGATGGTGTTCTTCATGGTAGCCTCGAGGGCGTTGGGGTTGGTCTTGGTGCTGGTACCGGGAGCCACGCCGAAGAAGCCGTTCTCAGGGTTCACGGCCCAGAGACGGCCATCGGGGCCGGGACGCAGCCACGCGATGTCATCGCCCACACACCAGCACTTCCAGCCCTTTTCCCGGTAAGCCTCGGGAGGAATAAGCATGGCGAGGTTAGTCTTGCCGCAGGCGGAGGGGAAGGCACCGCAGACATAGCGGACCTCACCCTGGGGATTTTCCACGCCGAGGATAAGCATATGCTCAGCCAGCCAGCCCTCCTGACGGCCAAGGCAGGAGGCAATGCGCAGAGCGAAGCACTTCTTGCCCAGCAGCACGTTGCCGCCGTAGCCGGAGTTGACGGACATGATGGAGTTCTCCTGAGGGAAGTGGACGATGTAACGCTTCTCCTCGTCCAGCTCGGCCTTGGCATGGAGCCCCTTGATATAGTCGGGAGAGTCGCCAAGAGCCTCATACACATCCATGCCCACACGGGTCATGATGGCCATGGACACCACCACATAGATGGAGTCGGTGATCTCAATGCCGTACTTGGCAAAGGGAGAACCCACAATACCCATGGAATAAGGGATGACATACATGGTGCGGCCCTTCATGGCGCCGGCATAGATGCCGCGGAGCTTTTCCTTCATCTCGGCGGGATCCATCCAGTTATTGGTGGGGCCTGCGTCCTCTTTCTTCTCACAGCAGATAAAGGTGCGGCTCTCCACACGGGCCACGTCGTTAAGAGCGCTGCGATGGTAAACGCAGCCGGGGAGCTTCTCCTGATTGAGCTTCACCAGTTCACCGGTGAGGTAAGCTTCCTGCCGGAGCTGCTCCAGCTGGGCCTCGCTGCCATCGATCCAGAGAACCTTCTCAGGCTGCAGCAGCGCTTCGCACTCGGCCACCCAATCGCAGATATAGCGGTTCGTCGTCAGTGCCATGTTGTCATCCTCCACTTTTCATGATTTCCTTCATAATACCGTCATTTGCAGGAAATTGCAAGTGGCAATATAGAAAAAAACGGCTGAAACTGCACGTTTCAGCCGTTCAACTTGCATAAAAGTGAATTTGCAAGGGTCGCAAATTGCAAAGCAGAGAGTTTTTCGCCCCGGATATCGCCGGGGAGTCCCTGCTCCTCCAGGGCCGCACGCACCGCATCTTTCGAGAGCTGCGGCATGGTGGCATTGATGGCGTTGGGCAGGGCCTTGCGCCGCTGGGCAAAGGCCGCTTTCAGAACCCGGAGGAAGAAACGCTCGTCGCTCACCGCGCAAAGCGGCTTCTTCCGCTTCGTAAGCCGCAGGACGGTGCTGGTGACCTTGGGCTGGGGCAGGAAGCAATCGGGCGTTACATCAAAGAGGGTCTCCCGCTCGGCAAACCAGTCCACCTCGGCAGTGAAGGCACAGTAATCCGCGCTGCCGGGGACGGCGCAGAGACGCGCCGCAGCCTCCCGCTGGATCATCACCGTGATGCTCTCAAAGCAGCCCGCCTCGATAAAGGCGGTGAGCAGGGGCGTGGTGACGTTATAGGGAAGGTTCGCGCAGACATGCCAGGGCCGCTCTCCCAGGTATTCCCGACAGAGGGAAACGAGGTCGGCCTTCACCGCGTCGGCAAAGACCACGTTTACGTTTTCACAGTCCGAGAGCGTCTTTTCCAGAATGGGCCGCAGCCGCTCATCCAGTTCCAGACTCAGCACCTTCCCGGCCCGCTCACAGAGTTCCCGGGTCAGAACACCGATACCGGGGCCGATCTCCAGGACGCCGTCCTCCTTTGTGAGCCGGGCGCTCTCGGCGATGTCCTCGGGCACCCAGGAGGCGATGAGGAAGTTCTGGCCCATGGACTTGGAAAAGCGAAAGCCGTGGCTTTCCAGCAGGGCCTTAACTACGGTGGAGTTGGTAAGTTCCATCGTCCTCACCTCAGTAGAGAAGCTTCTCGTAGGCGCGGCGCTGCTGACCGGCCTCGTCGCCGCCGACGATGTAGATGGTACCGCAGTGGGTATAGCCGCACTTGCGGAGGAGGCCGTTCATGGGCCCGTTGCCGGGATGGGTGTCCACCTTGACAGAGGCAAAACCCCGGCCCATGGCCAGATCCTCGCAGAGCTGCAGCATCTCGGCGGCAAGGCCCGCGCTGCGCCACTCCGGCTGTACCATAACGCGATGGACGCTGGCATAGGGCGTCTCCGTGAGCCACTTACCCTCGATGGCATCGTAGCCGGGGACGCTGCCCGTTTCCAGACAGACGTAGCCCGCGCACTTACCCTCACAGGTAAAGAGCCAGCCCTGTCCGGCGGCGATATCTGCAAGGATGTCCTCCGCAGCGGGGTAAAGCCCCTGCCACTGTTCAAGACCCTGAGAGCCAAGATACTCCCGTGCCTTCTGCGTCATGTCCAGAATATCCGGGAGGTCGGCCTCGGTAGCGGCGGCATAGTCAAAGACCGGCTTTACCGGAGGCGGATTGCGCTCCAGATCAATCTCGGCGGCAAGTTTTGCATCCTCGCCCAGGGGCTCAAACTTTGCCCAGAGATCGGGACGCTTATCCATGGTGCGCTCCAGCATCTTTTTGCGCCGCCAGCGGTCGATCTCCCGCTGCTTGCCGCTGCGAAGGATCTCCGGCACGGTGCGGCCTTCCCAGGTCTCCGGGCGGGTGTACTGGGGGTATTCCAGCAGTCCGTCCCAGTGGCTCTCGCCGGTGTAGCACTCCTCATCGGAAAGGACACCGGGCACCATGCGACAGACGGCATCGGTGACGGCCATGGCGGCGATCTCGCCGCCGGTGAGGACAAAGTCACCCAGACTCAGTTCCTCGTCCACGCACTCCTCGATGAAACGCTCGTCGATACCCTCGTAATGGCCGCAGACCAGAACCAGATGGTCATAATCCCGCTTGAGCCGCCGGGCCACGTCCTGCGTAAAAGGCTGACCCTGAGGGGACATATAGAGCACACGGCTGCGCTTGCCCTCTGCAGTTGACATAATATCATCAAGGCAGGATTTGAGAGGCTGGGCCATCATAACGCAGCCCCAGCCGCCCCCGTAGGGGTAGTCATCCACCTGCTGCTGCTTGTTTTCGGTATAGTCCCGGATCTGCACGCAGCGGATGTCCAGAATTCCCTTTTTCATGGCCCGGCCCAGAATGCTGACATTCAGCGCAGCGGAGACGGAGTCGGGGAAGAGGGTCATAATATCTACTCTCATACGATCACATTCCCTCAATGAGATGTACCCGGATAACCCGGTTTTCAAGATCGGTTTCCAGAATAAATTCCGGCACGGCGGGGATGATGTGCTCGGTCTCACCCTGTACCACATAGGCGTTCTGGGCCGGGAGGGTCAGGATCTCGGTGAGCTTGCCCACCTCATTTCCCACCTCATCCACCACGCTGGCGCCGATGATGTCAGCAAAGAAGAAACGCCCCTTGGGCAGACGCACATCGGCACGGTCAAAGTACACGATCTTATTCTTCAGCGTCATGGCGGTATTCACATCCTCCACGCCTTCGAAAAGGACCAGGAGCATGCCCTTATGCACCTTGGCGGAGAGCACCTTGCGGGGCTGGCCGTCGATGTACAGGGTCTTGATGCGGCGGAGAAAGTCCGCGCTGTCGCACCAGGGCTCCAGCTTCACTTCGCCCCGGATGCCAAAAGTATTGATGATCTTACCTGCTTCCAGATACTGCTGCGGCATATACATTTCTCCTTAGACGAACAGGGCGGGTTTTACACCCGCCCTGTTGGTTTTTTCTTGTCAGTCCAGAACTTCCACGGACACCTTCATGCCTCTGCGCTGGGCAACAGCTTTCATGAGGACACGAATCTCCTTGACAACCCGGCCCTGACGGCCAATGACCTTGCCCATGTCGCCGTCGGCAACACGCACTTCATAAACGGTCTCGCCGTTCTGTTCGCGTTCGTTGATAGAGACTTCTTCCGGCTTGTCCACGAGGCTCCGCACGATGTAAGTCAGAAGATCTTTCATTATGATCTCCTGCCGGATCAGGCCTGAGCCTTCTTCAGCAGACCACGGACGGTGTCGGTGGGCTGGGCGCCGTTGGCGATCCAGTAGTTGGCGCGCTCCATGTCGATCTCGATGGTGGCGGGGTTGGTCAGGGGATCGTAGGTGCCGATCTCCTCGATGAAGCGGCCGTCACGGGGGCTGCGGCTGTCAGCCACAACAACACGATAGAAAGGAGCCTTCTTAGCGCCCATTCTGCGAAGTCTGATCTTAACCATTTTTTGTTTCCTCCAAAATAATTTAAATATTTGCTTTTGTGAGTCTATCAGAAACCAAAGGGCATTCCCATGCCCCGGCTCATGCGCTGGAGTTTTTTGGCGTTCTTGCCGGTCATCATCTTCATCATCTGCTGCATACCCTCAAACTGCTTGAGGAGACGGTTCACGTCCACCACGCTGGTGCCGGAGCCGGCAGCAATGCGCTTTTTCCGGCTGGAGTTCAGCAGAGAGGGGTTCTCCCGCTCGGCAGGGGTCATGGAGAGGATGATGGCCTTGGTGTGGGCCATGGTCTTTTCGTCGAACTTGGCACCCTTGAGGGCCTTGGCGTCCAGACCGGGGATCATACCGGCGATATCTTCCAGAGAGCCCATGCTCTTGAGCTGATCCATCTGTTCCAGATAATCGGCCAGAGTGAAGCGGTTTTTCCGCAGCTTCTCGGCCATCTCCATGGCCTTTTTCTCGTCCACGGCGGCCTCTGCCTTTTCGATGAGGGTGAGCACGTCGCCCATGCCAAGGATACGTCCGGCCATACGGTCGGGGTGGAATACCTCAATGGCGTCCAGCTTTTCGCCGATGCCGGAAAACTTGATGGGCTTGCCGGTAATGGCCTTGACGGAGAGGGCAGCGCCGCCGCGGGCGTCGCCGTCCAGCTTGGTGAGCATAACGCCGGTGATGCCCAGAGCCTCGTCAAAGGCGGAGGCGGCGTTCACCGCGTCCTGACCGGTCATGGCATCCACCACCAGAAGGATTTCGCTGGGTTCTACAGCCGCCTTGATGTTTCTGAGTTCGTCCATGAGCTCTTCATCGATGTGGAGGCGGCCGGCCGTATCGAGGAAGACAAGGTCGTTGCCATGGGCCTTTGCATGCTCAATGGCAGCTTTGGCAATGTCCACAGGATTGGTCTCGCCCATCTGGAAGACGGGGATGTCCAGCTGCTTGCCAACCGTTTCCAGCTGCTTGATAGCGGCGGGACGGTAGATGTCGCAGGCCACCAGCAGGGGGCGCTTGTTCTGACTTTTGCGCATGAGCGCGGCCAGCTTTGCACCGTTGGTGGTCTTACCGGCGCCCTGCAGACCCACCAGCATGCAGACGCTGGGACTTCTGGGGCCGATGATGAGCTTCTGGCTCTCGCTGCCCATGAGGGCGCAGAGTTCCTCGTTGACGATCTTGATAACCATCTGCGCCGGAGAGAGACTCTCCAGCACTTCCTGCCCGGTGGCCCGGGCGCTGACGGACTTGACAAAGTCCTTGACAACCTTGTAGCTTACGTCGGCTTCCAGCAGGGCAAGCCGCACCTCACGCATGGCGTCCTTGACGTCCTGCTCATTGAGGCGACCCTTGCCGCGGAGCTTTTTGAATACGTTATTGAGCTTTTCGGAGAGGTTTTCAAATGCCATGCTGCAGCTCCTCTATTCCCCGGCCAATGCTTTCGGCCAGTTCCCGGGCCCGCCCCTCTGTGAGGGGGAGCAGCTCCCGAAGATCCCCGGCCAGCGCCGCCGCGCGCTCGCGCTGAGCGGCATAGCGGCCCACCAGACCGATCTTCGCTTCCTTCTGCCGCAGAGCCTCCTCGGCCCGGCGGATGATGTCCCAGACGCCCTGACGGCTGATGCCCTCCTGCTCGGCGATCTCGGAGAGGGACAGGTCTTCATTATAATGAAGGTGGAAATACGTACGCTGTTTGGCCGTGAGAAGCTCGCCATAGAAGTCAAAGAGCATCACACGCATCAGCTGCTCGTCCATTCCGCTCCCTCCTCTGTCAAACAGTATCCCTTGACACCTCGGGTATTATACACGTCTCCCCCTTCTCTGTCAAGTCTTTTTCGTTGACAGGTGCCGCATATTTTTTCCTTATTCCGGCCAAAATAACGAGACTTCATTTTGGGAGGAAAACTATGCACAGCGAAATGATCCCCCTTGAAAAACTGGAGGCCTACGGTGAGAGCACAGCCCGTTCCCTGCCCGTTGGTGCCAACGCCTCTCCCCGGGAAATCAGCAGCCGTATTCTCCGTGCCTCCCGCACGCTGCAGCGGCGGCAGCGGCGCGCGATCCGGGAGGGACAGGAAAACGGAGCGGAGCGCTGGCTGTTGGACAACTGGTATCTCTGCGAGCGGGAAGCTCTGGATGCCGCAGCCGCCTTCCGCAGTACAGGACGCATACGCCGAAGCGGAGATACAGCGTTGATCATTGCAGCGGCGGAGGCCCTCCTTTCGGCCTCACGGGGCCAGGTGGATGCCGCGCGCTGCGCGGCCTTTGTCCGGGGCTTTGAAAAGAAAACCGTTTTTACCCGCCGGGAGCTCAGCCTTTTCGCCGCGGCTTTACGGGCAGCCGCCGTGGAGGCGCTGTGTACCCTTTACCGGAACAAAAACGCCGACGAAGCCATGGCAGCCGCTCTCATCACATCCCTGCGTCTTTGGGGACATACGGACTTCGGGCAGCTTCTGGAGGAAGTGAGCCGCACCGAGCAGATCCTCCGCGCCGACCCCTCCGGGGTCTATCCGCTCATGGACGAAGGCAGCCGGGAGAGTTACCGGCAGCAGCTGGAAAAGCTGGCAGCAAAACGGAGCATCCCGGAATACCGGGTGGCCCAGCGGGCACTGCGCATGAGCAGCAGCGCCACCGCACAGCAGGAACGGCACGTTGGCTACTGGCTGTTTCGGCGGCCGCTGGGCGAGGCACCGCGCAGCCAGGAAGGCGGAGGCTATGTGGCGGCAAACCTTCTTATTACGCTCTTCATCTCCCTCTTTGCGGGCTTTGCCGCCAACAGTCTGTGGCTGCCCCTTCTGCTGCTCGTGCCGGTATCGGAGCTTACCAAGACCATTCTCGACCGCTTTCTCCAAAAGCACAGTCGCCCCGTGCGTCTGCCGCGTATGGAGCTCAAAAACGGTGTCGGGGCCGAAGGCCGCACGGTCTGCGTGGTCTCCCTGCTGCTGACAGGGCGAAACAGCGTAGACGAAGCCACCGACCGGCTGGAGGAATTCCGTCTTGCCAGCCGGGACTGTGGCCGCGAGCTTTACTTCGCCCTGCTGGCCGACCTGCCCGAGTCGGATGAGCAGGAGAGCAAGACGGACAAAGAGCTGCTGCTCTACGCCGCCCGGGCCGTAGAAAAACTGAACCGGCGCTTCGGCAGCGGTTTCTACCTTCTCTGCCGTGAGCGCACATGGCAGCGCTCCAGCGGCCGCTGGAGCGGCTGGGAGCGCAAGCGGGGCGCGGTGATGGAACTGGCCCGGCTTCTCTGCGGCGAGGAGAGCAGCATTCTCTGTTCCGTCGGGGACGGAAGCGCCCTGCGGCGCTGCCGCTTTATTCTGACACTGGACGCCGACACCCGGCTTACCCCCGGCGCAGCCCGCTCGCTCATCGGTGCCATGCTCCACCCTCTGAACCGCCCCATGGTGGATGAAAAGCGCCGCATTGTCACAGCCGGCCACGCGCTCATCCAGCCCCGGATCGCCACCGATCTGAAAAGCGCTCTCCGCTGCGGCTTCGCCCGTCTTTTTTCTCCTCAGGGCGGCGCCGATCCCTACGGCGGCTGCGCCGGGGAGCTTTACATGGACCGCTTTGCAAGCGGCGGCTTTGCCGGCAAAGGTATTCTGGACGCAAGAGCTCTTCTGATCTGTCTGGATAAGCGCATCCCCGAAGGACGGGTGCTGAGCCACGACGCACTGGAGGGTGCCTTTCTCCGGGGCGGACTCATGGAAGATGTGGAGCTTACGGACGCCTTCCCCGCCTCCCCGCTCTCTTATTACCGGCGGCAGCACCGCTGGGTACGAGGCGACTGGCAGAATCTGCCCTGGCTCTTCGGTGCCGGGCGGGACCTTCGGGGGATTGAGCGCTGGCGTCTCTTTGACTCTCTGCGCCGCTCGCTGCTGTCCCCGGCCCTGCTGACCGCGCTGGTGCTGCCCCTCTTTCTCCCCAGTCCCATTACCCACATTGCCGCAGCCATCGCCGTGCTGACCCTCTGCGCGCCGATGCTTCTGTCCCTGCTTTCCGCAGCAAAGCACAAACGGGAAGAGGTACGCGTGCGGCTTCTCTCCCCCCTGATTCACGGTTTTCCCGGTGCCTTCACCGCCGTCCTCGCCCGCTTGTGGCTGCTGCCCCACGAGGCATGGGTCAATCTCTCCGCCGCTGCAACAGCACTCTGGCGCATGGGAGTCACCAAGCGGGGCCTGCTGGAATGGCAGACTGCCGCTCAGAGCGACGGCTGCACCGGTTCGCTGAAAGGCTGCTATCGCGCCATGCTGCCAACCCTTCTGCTGGGTCTGGGCTGTCTCTTTGCTCCCACCATCGCCGGCAAGGCCATGGGCGTGGTCTGGCTTCTGGCCCCGCTGGCTCTGGCGGACCTGGGCCGGGAAACGCCCCGTCGGGGCAGCACCCTGCCAAGCAGCGAGCGCAGCTGGCTCCTGCAGCGTGCCGGGGAGATCTGGCACTACTTTGACAACTTCTGCGCAGCGGAAGATCACTTCCTTCCCCCGGACAACTTTCAGGAGCTGCCGCCGGTGGGCATCGCCCATCGGAGCAGCCCCACCAACATCGGCCTTGCCCTGACGGCGGCGCTGAGTGCGCTGGATCTGGGCGTGGCACCACGGCCGCGGGTGATGGAGCTCATCGAAAACATTCTCGCCACGGTCGAACAGCTGCCCAAGTGGCACGGCCATCTTTACAACTGGTACGACACCCGCACTCTGCAGCCCCTGCACCCGGCCTATGTTTCCACCGTGGACAGCGGCAACCTGGCCGCCGCCCTGACCGCGCTGCAGCAGGGACTGCTGGAATATGGGGCAAAGGATCTCGCCAAACGGACCGGGCAGCTCAGTTCCGCCATGGATTTCTCCAAGCTTTACGACGAAAAGAGGCAGCTTTTCCGCATCGGCATCAACTGCGAAGGAGAGAGCAGCGAAAGCTGGTACGACCTTCTGGAAAGCGAGGAAAGGCTCTGTGCCTATTTTTGCATCGCCACGGGGCAGGTACCCAAAAAGCACTGGCAGTGTTTGAGCCGGGCACAGTTGGGACTCAATGGCTACCGGGGCTGCGCCAGTTGGAGCGGCACCATGTTCGAGTATCTGATGCCGGAGCTTTTTCTGCCCCTGCACAGCGGCTCCCTGCTCGCCGAAAGCGCCCGTTTCTGTCTCTACGTGCAGAAGAAGGAGCGCTTCGGCCCCCTTGGCATCTGGGGTAAGAGCGAAAGCGCCTTCTACTCTCTGGACAGCGCCCTGAATTACCGCTACAAGGCCCACGGCTGCCAGAAGCTGGCCCTCTGCCGGGGCATGGACGCAGAGCAGGTGGCAGCTCCCTATGCGAGCTTCCTTGCCATGATGGTGGAGCGGAAAGCCTCCCTCGAAAACCTGCACCGCTTTGAAAAGCACAACATGCTGGGCCCCTATGGCTTCTGGGAGGCTTTGGACTTCACGCCGGAGCGCTGCGGCAGCGCCGCCGGGGTGCCGGTGCGCTGCGTGATGGCCCACCATCTGGGCATGAGCATGACCGCCATCGCCAACGTCTGCTGCGGCAGCGTCTGGCAGCAACGCTTCATGAAGAACCGGGCCATGGCCGCCTATGACTGCCTCCTGCAGGAAAAGCTGCCCCTGGGCGGTCTGCTCCTGCGGCGCAGGGACTTCACCGTCCCTACGCTTCCCAGACCCCGCAGCGAAGCCACAGCCCTCCGTCAGGGCGAGGGGACAAACTTTCTTCTCCCCGCCTGCCAGCCGCTCTCCAACGGCATCTACTCTCTGATTGTCAGCGAGAGCGGCCTTTCCCTGCCGGACTGTTCCGGCTATCTCCCCTACCGCAGCCCCCGACTCCCGGTGGGAGACGGGGTAGGGTTGGAACTCTGGCTGCGGCGGAGGGGAGAACTTCTGCCGCTGCTGCCCGCCATGGGCGCCGAAGGGCGCTTCTGCTGGGACTTCAGCGCCGGAAAAGCCGTCCTTCGGGGTGAAAGCGGGGATCTCCGCTGGAGCCTTGCCTCCGCGGTCAGCATAGAGGAGAGCGGTGAGCGCCGCCTCATCACCATGGAAAGCGATCTGGAGGAAGATGCGGAACTCTATGTCTGCTTCGAGCCCGTGCTGGCTCCCGGGAGCGATTACCGGAACCACCCGGCCTATGCAAGACTGGGGCTTTTCTCTCAAAAACAGCAGGGAACGCTGCTGATTTCCCGGCTGCCGCGGGGCAAAAGCCCCGCGCTGCATCTGGCAGCGGGCAGTCTCCCCCGGGGCGAATGGACCACCGGGCGGAAGTACGCCCCCGGTCGGGAAGACTTCCGGGAGGCGTTCGGCTGGAACAGCGCCATGCTCTGCTCTCTCCGCCTGCCCCTGCACCTGGGGAAAAAGGCAGCAACCGTCACCCTGGCCATAGCCATGGCCGCCGGCGAAAATGACGCACTGGAGAGCGCCGGGCGACTTTTGCGCGGTGAGAGCGAGGCCGCCATGGCCGAGACGGCCGGGCGGCTTCTGGGTATGGATGGCACCGCCGTCACCGCCGCTTTGGACACCCTACCGGCGCTGCTTTTTCCTCATGTGGACACCATCGGACGCATGAGCGGGGCGGACAGCAGCCGCGACGCCCTCTGGAGCCACGGCATTTCCGGAGACGACCCCATCGTTTCCTTTCCCCTCAGCGGGGACGAGCGGCTCCCGGCCGCCGCCGAAGAACTGCGCCGCCACGCGTTATTGAGCGCCTGCGGCGTGCGCTATGACCTTGTCTTCCTCAGCGACGAGCAGGGGGACTATCGCCGCAGCCGCAGCGCGGCACTGGAGGAGTTGCTGCGGAAGATGGGCCGGGACGGTCTTATTGGCCGAAAAGGCGGCATACACTTCGCCGACGCCGCCACCGCCACGGATGCCGTCAACGCCGTAGCTGCGCTTTGCAGCGACAGCATGAGCGCCGCGCCGACGCTCACGCTGCCGCCGGCACAGCCAGGCGCAAGGGGCGGCACGCCCGATTATTACTGGGACGAGAACCTGAGCTTTCGTTTCCGCTGCGAGTCCGCCCTGCCGCCGCGGGCCTGGTGCCACATGCTCACCAACGGCCGTTTCGGCGCGCTGATCAGCGAGAGCAGCACGGGCTTTCTCTGGTATAAAAACGCAAGGGAGTGCCCCATAAGTCCCTGGAGCGGCGACATCTACGCCGAGAAGGGCCCGGAGACGCTGGAATTCTATCAGGACGGACAGTGGCAGAGCGTCTTCGCCGCCCGCGGCAGCACCACCCACGTCACCTACGGTTTTGGCTGGGCCGCCTTTGAAAAATGCAGCGGCGGCATAACACTGCGGCTGACGGTCTGGGTACCCCCGGACGGAGCCGAACGACGGATGCAGCTGCACGCTTCCGCACCGCTGCCCATCCGCTGGTGTCTGCCGCTGCAGCTGGGCAGCGAAAAGCGCGATGCCATCGCCGTGCAGACAACACTGGATCGTTCCGGCCGTTTCCGGGCCGTGAGCCGTCGCTGTCCCTTCCCCGATCTCACACTGGAGGCATCGTGCAGCGCGGCATGGACGCGCACGGCCACCGACCGCCAGAGCTTTCTGGCCGGCGGGGAGGAAAAACCCCTGCGCTGCGGGGAGCCCTGCTTTGCCGGAGAGTTTCTGCTGGAGGACACGGCGGAGCTTTGTGTCGGTACGGAAAGAAGCGGGGAAGGCAGTCTGGAAGCCACCCAACAGCACTGGCGCGCTGTTCTTGACCGCTGCCGCGGAAAAACCGGTGACGAAGAGCTGGACCATCTGCTGGGCGGCTGGGCGCAGTATCAGGCTCTGGCCGGACGCATCCTGGGTCGCTGCTCTCTCTATCAGCAGGGCGGGGCCATCGGCTTCCGGGACCAGCTGCAGGATCGGGTAAACACCCTTCCGCTGGATACAGCGGGCTGCCGCGCCCACATTCTCGACTGCTGCGCCCATCAGTTTGAAGAGGGTGACGTGCAGCACTGGTGGCACGAGGGCGTCGGGGACACCCACCGGGGTGTCCGTACCCGCTGCAGCGACGATCTTCTCTGGCTGCCCTGGGCCGTCTGCGAATACGTCCGCTTCACCGACGATATAAGCATCTGCCGGGAGACGGCTCCCTATCTCACAGCCCCGCCGCTGGCCAAAGAGGAGGACAGCCGTTACGAGCTGCCGGAGCGCTCGGAAAAGCGCGGCAGCGTTCTTGAGCACTGCCGCGCCGCGCTGGATCTGGTACTGCGCCGGGGCAGCGGCAGCCACGGTCTGCTGCTCATGGGCAGCGGCGACTGGAACGATGGGCTCGACGGTCTCGGCGAGGGCGGCGAAAGCACATGGCTTACCTTCTTCTACGCCCGCTGCGCCCATGACTTCGCCGAGCTTTTGGAAAGGCTCGGCGAAAGCGGCGCAGCCTGGTATCGAAAGGCCGCCCGCTCCGCCGTGGCAGCCGGGGAAAAGGCCTGGGACGGCCAGTGCTGGCTCCGGGGCTGGTACGGGGATGCTGCCCCCCTCGGCAAGGCAGGAGACGAGGGCGGCGTGGATGCAGTGGTGCAAAGCTTTGGTGCCATGGCGCCGGGCGTCGACCCCGAACACGCAGAAACCGCCCTCAGCACCGCCGTGGAGAGTCTTTATGATGCAGAACAGCGCATCTGCCGCATCTTCACCGCCCCCTACACGCAGCGCGGCCGCTCCCCCGGCTATATCAGCGCCTATGGTCCCGGCTTCCGGGAAAACGGCGGCCAGTACACCCACGCGGCCCTCTTTCTCGCCCGGGCCCTCTTTCAGAGGGGACGCCGGGAGGAGGCGGAGCGTATCCTCCGCTGCGCCGTGGCCGAGGGCCGCCGCAGCGCCGTCTACGAGGCGGAACCCTACGTGATCCCGGCAGACATCTATGCCAATCCCGACTGCTATGGCCGGGGCGGCTGGAGCTGGTACACGGGTTCGGCCGGCTGGTTTTTCCGGGTAGCCATGGAGGATTTGCTGGGACAGTGGCGGCAAAATTCATGAATTAGACATTTCCTTTCCGAAATCGTTATGTTATAATGCCAGTAGTTATGGAGAAATGGAGGCGACAGAATGAACGTCCGGCGTAAAGAACTGCTGCCCAATGTATACCTCACCACGGTACAGACCGACCGCTTCAAAACCGGCTGTCTCAGCGCTGTTTTGCTGACTCAGCTCAGCCGGGAGACCGCCTCCATGAATGCGCTGCTGCCCCGGGTGCTGCGCCGGGGCACCGTCAGCTGCCCGGACATGGCCGCGCTGCAGGCGCGGCTGGACGAGCTCTACGGCGCCGCCGTGGAACCGACGGTGTTCAAGCTGGGCGAAATACAGGCCACGGGCTTTTCCTGCAGCTTCTGTGACGAGCGTTTTCTGCCGGAAAAGACCGACATGATCGGCGGCGTTGCCTCGCTGCTGGGCGATCTCTTCCTCTCCCCCGCCATGCGGGGGGGCCTCCTGCGGCAGGATTATGTGGAAAGCGAGCGGGACAAGCTGGTGGAGCGCATTGAAAGCCTTGTAAACAACAAGCGCAGCTATGCTGTCCGCCGCCTCACCGAGGAGATGTGCGCCTTTGAGGATTATGCCGTCTACGCTCTGGGCAGCGTCGACACCGCCGAAAGCATTTACTACGTCCATCTGAGCCGCCACTATAAAGAACTGCTTGCCTCCTCGCCTCTGGAGCTTTTCTACTGCGGCAGCGCCGATGCCGCCCGGGTGGAGGATGCCCTGTTCAACGCCTTTCTGCCCCTGCCCCGGGGCGATCTCAACGAGGAGCTGGGCACCGACATCCGCATGAACACCGTGGAGGAGGAGCCCCGTTTCTTCGAAGAGGAAATGGACGTGCAGCAGGGTCAGCTGGTTCTTGGTTTCCGGCTGGGCGAGTGCATGGATGATCCCGACCCTGCGGTGCTCCGGGTTCTCAACGCCCTTTACGGCGGCTCCAGTACCTCAAAGCTCTTTATGAACGTTCGGGAAAAACTATCCCTCTGCTACTATGCCTCCTCTCAGATCGACTGGCACAAGGGTCTGATGTTTGCCTCTGCCGGCATCAACTTCGATAAGTTTGATGCCGCCAGAAACGAGATGCTCGCCCAGCTGGAGGCCATACAGAAGGGAGAGATTACGGACGAAGAACTGACCGCCTGTAAAAACCGCGTGGCCTCCTCCCTCCGGGGCATCACGGACAGCCCCGAGTTGCTGGAGAGCTTCTACACCGATGAACTGGTGCTGGGTCTTTTCTGCACGCCGGAGGAAATGGCCGCGCTGGTGGAGGACGTGACGAGGGAAGAAATCATAGCCGCAGCCCGGGGCATTCATCTGGATGCCGTATACTTCCTCAAAGGAGAGAGTGATGAATAAAATCAGCTACCCCCGCGTGGCAGAAACTCTTTACCGTACGGAGCTTCCCAACGGGCTCACCGTGCTGGTGCTGCCACGCCCCGGTTTTCAGAAAGCCTACGCCCACTTTGCCACCCGCTACGGCGGGGCGGACCGGCGTTTCTTCCTGAACGGCCGCTGGGAGGATACCCCGGCGGGCGTGGCCCACTTTCTGGAACACAAGATGTTCGACATGGCTGACGGCTCCAATGCCCTGCAGACCCTCTCCGCCGCCGGAGCCAGTCCCAACGCCTACACCGGCTCCTCGGTCACAGCGTATCACTTTTCCTGCACCGAGGGCTTCTACGACAACCTCCGCACCCTGCTGACCTTTGTCTCCCGCCCCTGGTTCACCGCAGAAAGCGTGGCCAAGGAACAGGGCATCATCGGTCAGGAGATCTGTATGTGCGCAGACAATCCCGGCTTTGCCAACTACTACGGACTGCTTTCCTCCCTCTATGCCCGCCACCCGCTCCGGGAGAGCGTGGCCGGCAGCATAGAGAGCATTGCGGAGATCACGGCGGAGACACTCTATCACTGCCACGAGGCCTTTTATCGCCCCTCCAACATGGTCCTCTGTGTGGTGGGCGATGTGGACGGTGAGCGCATTGCCGCGCTGGCAGAGGAAATTTTGCCCAGCGAACGGCTTGAAAAGCCGGAGCGCGACTACGGCGAGGCAGAAAGTCTCACCGCCTTTGAGAGCCGCTGGGAGCGGGGCATGGCTGTGTCACTGCCGCAATTCTATATAGGAGCCAAGTTTGCCCCCGCCGAGTCCGGTCTGCCCCGGCTGCGGCAGGAGTTGAGCGCCGAGCTGATGCTCAATGTACTGCTGGGTGAGTCCTCCCCCTTCTTCCAGAAGCTCTATAAGGACGGTCTTCTGAACCGCCGTTTTGCCTTCCAGCCGGATTACAGCGCCAACGCCGGCCACATCCTCATGGTGGGCGAGAGCAGGGAACCGGAAAAGGTACTGGAACTGCTGAGGAAAAAGCGGGACAGCGTTGCGGAGCAGGGCTTCGACGCCGGGCGCTTTGAGCGCTGCCGCAAAGCACTCTACGGCATGTATCTGCAGTCTCTGGGCAGTGTGGAGTTCTGTGGAAGGGCGCTGGAGGAAAGCTTCTTTGCCGGCTGTGAAATGCCGCAGCTCTTTGACGTTCTGCCGTCGGTCACGGCGGAAGAATGCGCAAAGCTCGCCGCAGAGATGCTCGCGGACGAGCGTTTGGCGCTGGCAGTGGTTCGCCCCGCTTAAGCGGGGCACCGCCAATACGGTAAGCACATAGTATAATAAAATAAATATTATTTTTGGAGGTAAACAACATGGATTTCAATCATCTCAAGGACATACTTTCTTCCGTCGTGGGTACCGTGTCCGTCAAAAGCAAGGAGTTTGCCGAAGTCGCCGTGGACAAGACCAAGGCCGCCGGCCGTGTGGCCAAGGCCTCTCTGGAACTCACCGCCGAGAAGGAGACTCTGAAGAAGGCTTACGCCGAACTGGGCCAGGCCTACTATGAGAACTGCCGCGAAGGCGCCGAGGGCGTTTTCCAGCAGCTCTGCGAGGAGATTGGCGTGGTCAACGATCGCATCGCTGCCCTGGAAGCCGAGGTGGAGGAACTGAAGGCCGGCCTGCGCGCCGGTGCCGAAGAAGCGGACGTGGAAGTGAGCTTTGAGGAAGTCGTGGCCGAGGCCGAGGAAGAAAACGCTGTGGAAATCGTGGTGGAGGAGCCCATTCAGGTGGAAGTCACCGTTAAGGTGGAAGAAACCGGCGAAGCTCCCGCCGCCGAGGAAACTCAGGAGTAATGCGCGTTCTGGACCTGAGCCATCCCATCGCCGAGGGCATGCCCGTCTATCCCGGCACCGAGCCCCCGCAGCTGATACCGGCCAACAGCTATGAGAAGGACGATTTCCGGGAAACAAAGCTTTGCATGTATTCCCACACGGGTACACACATGGACGCTCCCGCCCATCTCTTTGCCCACCGTCCCACGCTGGATGCTCTGCCCATCGGGCAGTTCATCGGCAAGGCTCTGGTCATCGATTGCCGGGGCAGGTCCGCCATCACCATGGCGGAGCTGCTGCCTTACGGCGAAAAGGTAAAGGAAGCGGACTTTCTCCTCTTCCGCACCGGCTGGGATCAGTATTGGGGCACGCCGGAATACTACGGGGCCTTCCCCTGCGTGGATGACGAGGTACTGGCCTTTATCATGGCCGGAAACTACAAGGGTGTCGGCTCCGACACCATCAGTCTCGACCCCGTTGACGATCTCACCCGCCACAAAAAGCTCTTTGCGGAAAAGGACATGGTCAACGTGGAAAATCTCACGGGGCTTGGTGACTGCGGCGACGGACTCTTTTCCTTCAGCTGCTTCCCCCTGCCCACCCGCGATGCCGACGGCAGCCCCGTCCGCGCCGTGGCATGGTTTGAATAAGCGAACAGACCTCCCCGGGAGTACATCCGGGGAGGTCTGTTCTTTATCATGAAATATTTGTAAACAAAGCCGCTGCCGGGCATCCTGTTTAGTTTCGGTTTATCTTTCGGTGAAAGAATACAG
>SVLG01000034.1 GCA_015068055.1 Oscillospiraceae bacterium
GCTTCATGCCTTGTCCCGGAAGAAAACCCGGGCCAGACGCTTATAGAGCAGGAAGGTCAGCACGGAAACCACCGTGCCCTTGAGAAGATTGAAGGGAACCACCGCAAAGAGTACCAGCGTGGGTACCGAGACGATGGCGGGGTTTACAGCCGTTCCCATGCCAACGATCACATCCAGCGGCATACCAAAGAGCTTGGAGAACTGCGGGATGAGGTAAAGAGCATTGAAAAAGCTGCCAAAGCAGGTCATACAGACCGTGCCTGCGGCCATGCCGACGATGGCCATGCGCTTGCTTTTCCGGGCGTGGTAGACGGCGGTGGCCGGCAGCACGAAGGTGCAGCCCACCACGAAGTTTGCAAAATCACCCACAAAGGCGGTGGAGGTGCCCTTGATGAGGAGCTTGATAAAGACCTTCAGAAACTCCGCCACCACGCCGGCCACGGGACCCAGATAGAAGCCGCAGAGCAGCACCGGGAGCTCACTGAGGTCCATTTTATAAAAGCCGGGAGCAAAGAACAGGGGGATCTCCAGCAGCATCAGTACGCCGCCGAAGGCCGCAAACATGGCGATAAAGGCCACATAGCGGGCACCCCAGGCCTTGCGCCTGCCCCGGATGACAACACGTTCCAGAATTTCGGCCAGCAGGAAGATGGCGGCAAAGACCGCCACGCAAACACCCACGAAGGCGACATTTTCTCTGGCCTGCTGCAGGAAAGTACTCATGGTTTTTCCTCCGCACAATAAAAAATACCCGGAACAGTCTCCGGGCATGAACAAACGGCAGGGGCGGGCATGGCTCGTCCCAACGTCCTCTCCCATCCAGACTTTACTGTCGGTATCGGAATTGCACCGATTCAACGCATGCGCGCTCGCGGACTTTCACCGCCGGTGGGGAATTGCACCCCGCCCCGAAGACTTATATTCCATTGCCGCTATTATAGGTAAGTGGAGGGAACTTGTCAAGTTTTCTTTGACTAAAGCGCTCGAAATGGCTATGATAGGGCGGAGAGGAGGGGAGTATATGGAAAATGTGCTGCTTCGGGGCATCGTTGTCCGCGGTAAAGGCAGGGGACATCTTCACGGCATGCCCACGGCCAATCTGACTGTGGAACCGGGGACGCAGCTCCCCCGGGAAGGGGTTTACGCCGCGAGGGTTTATCTCCGGGGGGAAGAGTACCGGGGACTTACCAACGTGGGGCATCGTCCCTCTGACGATGACATGCCCCATGTTACGGTGGAGACCTATATCCTGGACTTTTTCGGCGACATCTACGGCGAAGCGCTGACGCTGGAGCTGGTTCATTATATCCGGGGCATCCGCCGCTTTGAGGGCGGATTGGATGAGCTGAGAGAGCAGCTTATCCGGGACGAGGAAGAACTGCGGCGGGTATTAGAATAATAAAAAGCACCCATTGGGTGCTTTTTATTATTTTCTGTTCAGGGCATCCCGGATCTCGCGGAGGAGAAGGACTTCCTCGCTGGGTTCGGGTTCGGCAGCGGGTTCGGGGGCGGGAGCTTCTTCTTCCTTTTTGCGGCGGAAGCGGTTGATGAGCTTGATGGCGGAGAATACCACCAACGAAACCAGCAGGAAGTTCACGATGCTCTGGATGAAGTTGCCGTAGTAAATGGCGGCAGCGATGCTGCCGTCCTCGGCGTAAGCGGTGACATAGCAGAGGGTAGTAAAGTCGATGCCGCCGAAGATCCAGCCCACCAGAGGCATGATCACATCCTTGACAAGGGAATTGACGATGGCGGTAAAAGCCGTGCCGACCACAACGCCGACAGCCATATCCACCACATTGCCCCGGGAGATGAATTCCTTGAACTCACCGAAGAAGGACTTGACTTTGCTCATAATGACACTCCTTTTTTAATTGTTCTCGCTGGTATTGACCACGGCCCAGTGGCCGAATTGTGCTTCTATGGGAAGGCCAAAGGACTTTTCCGCCGGGAGAATGGCCAGAACGGCTTCTTCCGGTACCTCCCGGCCAAAGCGCCAGCGGCCCATGCGGCTCACCCATTCAAAAGCTCCGCCGGGATTCATATAAGTGACGCTGGCCTGGAACTCCTCCGGGGGGATCTCTTCATAAAAGAGGACGTAGATGTAGGGCATATTCACGTCATAGCTTACAAAGAGAATGTCCTCCGCTTCACTCTCCGCGGCGGCGTATTCGATGGCGCTGCCAAGACCCGCGTAGAAGCTGCGGCCCACGCTCTCGGCATAGCCGGAGTAGTAGTAATCCGTAAAGAGCGTGGCGGCCAGAAGCATGGCGGCGGCCAGAAGGGGTGCCATATAGCGGCCGATCAGGGAAAGACCGAGGCCCTGCAGCCAGAGGATGGGCAGAAAGGCCATGTTCATGCGGTTGACGTTTACGTCGATGAAGAAGGCGGCGGCAAAGCTGACAGCGAGCCAGAGCAGGAGGTACAGCTCCTGCCGGGGGAGTCTGTGCCGGTAAAGCTCATGGAGAGCCCGGCCCAGGCCCAAAATCGCCAGCAGCAGGCCGGGTTTTCCGTAAAAGAGACCGTAGATCCCGGCATAGTTCCAGATGAGGGCGTCGTTCTGGGTCCAGAGGAGACGCAGGAACCGGGGCAGACCGTTGTGCGTGAACATGGTGGCGCTCTGCCGTGTTTCGTTGAGAGCCGGGAGACTGAGACCCAGAAAGTGCCCGGCTTCCATACCCAGTGCGTTCCGGAGCTGGCAGAGACTGATGGGCAGGGCCAGCAGGATGAAGATGCCCAGCGCGGCGAAAAACTGCCGCCAGCTCACCCGTCTGCCCGGCTGCAGCAGGAAACAGGCAGCCGGGAGAAAGAGGAGGAGAAAGAGAAAGGCCGTGCCGTAAGCATACAGGGAGAGGGCAAAAAAGGCTGCCGAAAGCAGAAGATACCAGCCCTTTTCCTCGCTTTTCAGGAGGAAGGTGAAGCCTGCCAGCAGGCAGAAGGGAAGGAGATTGCTTTCCAGCGCCCAGCGGGAGAGGAGAATGTGCCAGGGGTTGATGACCAACGCGAACAGCGCCCAAAGGGCAAAATGCTCGCCCCGGATCCGCTTGGCGGCGGCGTAGAAAAGGGGCAGGGAAAGGGTGCCGCAGAGGGCGGCGGGGAGGCGCAGGGAGAAGGGACTCAGACCCAAAAGGGCAATGAAGGGCATGGCCAGATAGGAGTAGAGCGCATTTTGTCCGCTGCCCCAGGCCACCAGCAGCACCGGCAGACGGTAGCCGTTGCGGTCGATGCCGTGGTGCAGGAGACTCCAGGCTTCGTAGCCGGCGCTGGCCTCGTCCTGGTTGAGCCCGGGGGGGAAGCTGCCCAGCGCCGCAAAGCGCAGTACGGCACCCAGTGCGATGAGTCCGTAAAGAAGCATGCGGCGCTGCTGCCGGGTGAGGGAGCGCATCAGTAGCCTCCCGCGGAGCCCAGCAGGACCGCCACGGCCTCCTGTTTTTCGCCGTTGGCATTGGTGTAGTGGGTCATGCCCATGGGAATACCGTAGCCGCTGAGATAGGTCATGGAGGTGAGGTTGCCGGCATTGCCAAAGAGGTAGAAGACCACGGGTTCCTTGTAAAGAGTGTTGCTGGCCAGAATGACGGTACAGCGGTTGTCCTCACCGAAGACGTCCACCTCATAGCTGCGCAGGATGATGTAGTTAAAGAAAAGCAGCCAGCTCTCCGGGTACTGGGCGGGGTCCTCGGTGTATTTGAGATAGTTGAGATTCATATCCCATAGGAAGCGGTAGTCCGCCTGCATATAATCGGGGACGGTCCGTCCGGCATCCAGCAGCTCGGGGAAGCCGGAGATATATTTCCAGGTGGCATCGCTGATTTCAAAGCACGGCTCCCGGGAGCCGAGAGCGGCCATCCGCTCGGCGGCGTCGGGGGTGAACTCGCCCTGTGTGAAGTGGCCGACGCGCTCATAGTAAAGCTCGGAGTCGTAGAGAAGCTCACCCATGCCGTCATAGAGGCCGTCCTTCCACTGGCCCTGATAGGTGAAGTCGATGTTTTCGGCGCTGCGGCCATGAAAAACACCTTCTCCGCTGGGAAGGCCGTCCAGAACGCTGCCTTCGTAACGGCCCCGCTGACCGGCGAGCATGTAGCCGTCATCGGAGAGGCTGCCCTCCCCGGCGGCACAACCGGCGGCAAAGCCGCCTTCGTAGTAAAGTTCACGGCCCGCGTCGGCGGTGAAGCTGCCCTCCCCCTCGGGAAGGCCGGCGCTCAGGGTGCCGGTATAAAGACCCTCAACGTCTGTATCACCAAAGCTTACGCGGCAGGGGAAGTTCTCGGCGCTGCCGCTCACGGGAGCACCCCTGTCGAAGGTGCCGGAAAAGCTGCCGCCCTCCCAGACAAGCCGGCCCTCGCCCTGGGGGACAAGGTCTTCCACCGCGCCGGTGTAGCTGCCGTTAAAGGCAGGGGCGGGGTAGGCGGTGACGCTGCCCTGCTCAAAGACGCCGGCGGCGAAGCTGCCCTCATAGACCCAGCCGTTTTCCGAGGTGAAAACGCCCTGACCCTGGGGGAGACCGTCCAGTTCCTCGCCCGCGTAACTGCCGGTGACGCTGCCGTCGGGGGTGGTCAGTTCCAGTGTATTATTGTTTTTTTCGCCGCAGCCCGCAAGGAGCAGCAGGCAGAGAAGGGGAAGAAGTAATTTTTTCAAAGTCATAAAGCGGCACCTCCTCAGCGAAGAGCGTGAATGGGAGCGTTTTCCCGGGGGGCGGCGGTGTTGGCATCCAGCAGCTCCAGATAGAGCCAGGCGTAGCGGGCGGAGAGATGGGGCATCATGAACATGTCCGAGGCGTTCTTGCCGTCCCGGATATAGGCCATTTCGATCTCCACATCAAAGACATAGCGCTCGCCGTCGATGGGGATTTCCACCCAGCCGTGCTGGCTGCGGTCGCTGCCGATGTTGCCGCTGACGGTCATGGCGTCGTAGCCCAGACCCCGGGCGGCGGCCCAGAAGGCTGCGGCATAGTTGTAGCAGTTGCCGAGACCGGTTTCGTACATGGTGCCGGCCTCCTGCAGGGCCCAGTTGTTCTGGCCCAGGTTGTAGTAGTTGCGCCGGAGATATTTGAAGTTATCCCGGACATAGAGGTACATGGCCCGGAGCATCTCCTCCCGGGTCATGTCCGCGCTGGTGTTTTCGTGGATGGCAGCAGCCACAGCGGCGTCCAATGCGGGATCCCCGCTGGCGTAGCGGCCGTTCTGGTCGAAGAACAGGGAACCCTTGTAGGCGTTTTTCAGGAAGTAACCATCCGCTTCCACGTGATAGAGCCAGCCGCTGAAATTGACAAAGCCCTCGTCCAGCTTTTTCTCAAAGAGAGGGGCACCGGCCGCGGCAGCGGCGGCGGCTGCCCAATAGTCTTCCTCCACATCCGGGAAGTAGGCCTCCCCGGTCTCCAGACCAAGGAGGGCGTTGAGTACCACGGCGGCCTCAGCCCGGCTCACATCGCCGCTGCCAAGCCCCCGGATGCGGTTGACAGCCGTGTCCACCGCGTCGTGACGGAAGAAGTTTTTCAGCAGCGCGGCGAAGTCCTCGGTGCTGTAGCTTTCCCGCGCCTCAAAGACGGTCCCGTCCGGCTCCTGCGCGGCCAGAAAGCCAATGCTCTCCCGCGCATCGGCGGAAGTAAAGGGGGCTTCGGGGCGGAAGAGTCCGTCGGGACAGGGAAGGTAGCCGCTCTTTGCTTCCAGAGCCGGGGCGGTGACGGCGGTGAAGTCCATATCGGTATAGACCGTGTAGCCCGCAGGCTCCACGATCTGGCCGTTGCCGTCCTGCCAGAAAAGGACGCGCTCCTTTTTGAGTTCCGGGTAGCCAATCCCCCGCAGCTTTGTGCCGGGCGCGGCACTCTCACTCTCGTGGACATCGCCGGCGACGAGATAACGCACGGTGCAGGTTTTTTCTTCCGGAGCTTCGGCGGAGTTCCGGCTGCTGCCGCTTATATAACCGGCGGCAAAGAGCCCCCCGGCGATCAGCAGCGCCGCGAGGCCGGGAAGGATCTTTTTCAAGGGATTTTTTCTGGTCTTCATAGGGAACCATCCTGTTGTACAGCAAATATAAAATAAAGTACCACGATACGGCTCCAAGGTCAAGAAAAAGCCGCCTTCCGGAGGGGAAGGCGGCGCGTATTTTTACTGGGCGCAGCCGCGGCTGGTGATGGGGAAACCGGCTACCACGTCGTCCACCTTTACCACATGCATCACGGCAAAGCTGTTGATGGTGGTGCAGCAGTGACCGGGGATGCAGTAGACCCGGTCACCGGGGCGGAGAGTGCTTTCGTTGATATAGAGAACGGTGTGTTCCTCATGGAACTCGGCCTTCGCGCCGGGGTAGTCGGGGAAGTAGGGGGGCTTCTGGTCCATGGCGAGACTCTTGACGCCGCAGTCGAGAATTACCCGGTCCTTCTTTACGGAGATGACCGTGGCAAAGACGGTGAGCGCGTGGTAAAAGGGCAGATCCAGAGGCAGAAAGCTCGCGTCCATAAAGAGGTAGCTGCCGCACTGGAGCTGGGTGTAAACGGTGTCTTTGGGCTTGTCGGCGGCATAGCCGGTGGAGCCGCCGCAGACATGGGGCACATCCACCCCGTGGGCCTCCAGATAGATCTTCAGTTTGGCCACGTCCCGCTCCACGCGCAGCAGCTCGTTGCGGCGCTTCAAGGCATCGCTTTCGTGGGAAATATGGCCGGCGTAGGCCTGAATGCCCTCAAAGTACAGGTGGGTCTGGGCCTTGATGAGGTTTGCCAGCACCAGCGCCTCCTCGTAGCTTTCCACGCCGCAGCGGTGCATGCCCACCTCGTATTCCACCAGAACATAGAGATTGGCGTTTTTGGCGGCCATAGCCTTTTCCAGCGCAAGGACATTTTCCGCGTGGTCCACACAGACGGTCAGACGGCAGCGCTTGGCGAGATCGGCCAGAAACCCCATCTTCTCCTGCTGCACCACCTGATTGGCGATAACGATGTTTTCAATGCCTGCGTCGCAGAGATCCATGGCCTCGCTGAGCTTGGCGCAGGTGATGCCCTTGGCACCCCACTCCATCTGGAGCCGGGCCAGCTCCACGCATTTGTGGGATTTATAATGGGGGTAGAGTTCCATGGAGGTATTCTTCCGGATGTCGTCCATGATGGCGGCGTTGCGGCTGAGAAACTCGAGATCCAGAAGCAGCGCGGGAGTGGGGAGATCGGTGACTTTCATAGTGTGTCCTCCAGAAAAATGATGATCAGAATGTGAGATTGCCTTCCAGCGTACTCACAACGATGGCGCAGAATTCACGCACGGCGTAGTGGACATAGCCCCAGGGTGTGGAGCGGGCGGGGATGCCGTGGTAGTGGAGATCGGCCACGTCCCGGGCGGATGCCAGCGCCCGGAAAACGTGGAAGTCGCTGGTGACGATGCCGATGTCCACGGCGCCGTCCGGCAGCAGCGGCAGAGAGAACTGAATGTTCTCCACGGTGCTGGTGGACTTGTCCTCCAGAAGAATGCGTGCCGGCTCGATGCCCAGGGCAATGAGGTTATCATAGATGCATTGGGCCTCGCTGATGCCCTCGTCCTCGCCCTGCCCGCCGGAGGCGATGCAGAGGGTGTCGGGGTTTTCTTCCAGGTAGGCGGCGGCGGCCCGGATGCGCTGGTCGAGGGCGCCGGAGGGAGTGGTGACGTTGACTTTGGCACCCAGCACGATGATGCAGGGGAGATCCTCCGGGGCCTTTTTGAAGCTGCCGCTGACCACAAAGGCCTCCACAAAAAAGAAAAAACTGAAGCCGGCGATGAGGGCGCAGCGCCAGAGGGTGATGAACCAGCCGGGCAGGGGTACGGGCAGACCCGTGGCAAGGGACCAGCGCACCAGTGCGTAGCGCACAAAACAGACCAGCGCGGCCAGCGGCCAGAGCCAGAGCATGGACTGGCGGAAGTTGACGGCAAGGCCCATGCCCAGATAGTAGCCGAGGCAGAGTATGCCCACGGCGAGGATGCAGTTATTGAGAGCCTGACGCATGAACGATTCCTTTCAGCAAAGTTTTCCGCATTATAGCACAGTTCCGGCCCAAGGGCAAGTGCGCTTGACACCGGAATGGAAAAGACATATTATATAATTTGAATGATTATGCGTTGGAGGCGAAAACATGACGAACATACTGGTGGTGGAGGACAATGCCGGGCTTCGCAAGCTCATGGGCATCCATCTGCGCCGGGGCGGCTACACGGTCTTTGACGCAGAGGACGGGCTGCAGGCGCTGGAAGTGCTGGATCATAACCCCATCCACCTGATCGTGGCCGACGTGATGATGCCCCGCATGGACGGCTGGGAGCTTACAAGAGAGCTGCGGGAGGCCGGCGTACACATCCCCCTCCTTCTGGTCACGGCCAGGGATACACTGGAGGATAAAAAGACCGGTTTTACTCTGGGTGCGGATGATTACCTGACAAAGCCGGTGGATTTTGAGGAGTTGCTTCTGCGCATCGGAGCGCTGCTGCGCCGCTGCCGGCTGCAGCAGGACAACACCCTGCGGGTGGGCAGCTGCACTCTCAACGCCGAGACGCTGATGGTGGAGGGCCGGGACTGGGCGCTGGAGCTGCGGCCCCGGGAGTTTGCCCTGTTGGAAAAACTCCTTTCCAGTCCCATGAAGATATTCACCCGTCAGATGCTTATGGATGAGATCTGGGGCTATGACAGCGAGAGCGACCCGCGCACCGTGGACACTCACATAAAGCGCCTTCGTGAAAAACTCTCTGTAACGGCGGACTTTGAGATCCAGACCGTCCGGGGGCTGGGCTATCGGGCGGTGGTCAGATGATGCGGAAAATACGATCACGCCTGACCATCATCGTGCTGCTGGCCGTGATCGGTACAGCGGCGCTGTCGCTGACGCTCTCCTTTCTGGTGCGAAACGGGATCATCCTGCAGCGCGACGATGTGATGCGCCGGCTGATCTTCGGCTTTCCCCTGCGGGATGTGATCTTGCTGGTACTGGGGATCGGCGCCGGGCTTGCTCTGGTGCTGATGGCTTCCCGCAGCACGGTGAACCCCGTGGTGGAGCTGAACCGGGCCACCAAGGAGATTGCCTCCGGGAACTTTGACATTACCGTGGACATCCGGGACCGCATCGAGGAATTCGGCGAGCTGGAGCGGAATTTTAACCGCATGGCCGCCGAGCTGAAGACCAACGAATACCTGAGAAAGGATTTTATTTCCAACGTTTCCCATCAGCTGCGCACACCCCTTTCCATCGTACGGGGTTATGCGGAGCTTCTGGCGGAGGGCGGACTGAGCGAAGACGAGCAGAAGGAATACGCCCGCTATATCGCCGACGAGGCGGCCCGCCTCACGGACCTTACCGGAGATATGCTGCGTCTCAGCCGCATAGACAACCATGCGCTGCAGCCCAGACGGGAACGCTTTTGCCTGGACGAACAGCTTCGTCAGGTGATACTCCGCCACGAGCCGCGCGCCCGGGAAAAGGGCATAGAGATCGTTCCGGCTCTGGACAGAGCGGACTACGAAGGGGACGAGGAACTGCTGGGCCAGATCTGGGACAATCTTCTGGATAATGCCGTGAAGTTCACGGACGAGGGTGGCTGTGTGAGCGTGACGCTCCGGGAGCGGGACGGCGGCGTCAGCGTTATCTTCCGGGATACGGGCTGCGGCATGAATGAGGAGACAAAGAGACGGAGCTTTGAACAGTTTTACCGGGGCGACAGCAGCCGCCGCGGCGAAGGAAACGGCCTGGGCCTCCCCCTTGCCAAACGGGTGGCAGAACTCCACGGCGGCAGCATATGCCTGGAGAGCGAAGAAGGCCGGGGAAGTACCTTTACCGTAACACTGCCGAAGGAGCAGAGACAGCATGGAAATCATTCTCAAAGGACATGAATATAAATATGCGGCGGAGCAGTCGATGCTGAGCCTCTATCCCGAGGAACGCCCTGTCTACCCGGAGACGCCGGGGGACGGCGATCTGGTGGAGCTGGAGCTGCGCCGGGGCGGGAAATACGCCGTCTGCGTCGGTCGGCTGCGCCGCGGCGGCGTAAAGAGCCGGGGCGAGGCCCGGGTGAGGCTGGACATCCTCACCGATGAGGTGACGGAGAACCGCTTTTTGCAGCGCATCGTTAAGCAGGCTTTTTTCAAGGCGGCCATCGCCGCCGGTCACCCGGTGCCGGTCTGGGGTTCCCTCACCGGCGTCCGGCCGGGCAAACTCTTTATGTCTCTTCTGAGCGAAGGCCTGACGGAGCGGGAAGCGGCACGGCGCTTTGAAAAGGAATTTGCCGTTTCCCCCGGCCGGGTGCGGCTCTGTGCTGAGAGCGTCCGGGCGGCGTTGGCCGCGAAAGCAAGCCTTACGGAGCGGGATGTCTGCCTCTACATCGGCATTCCCTTCTGCCCCACCCGCTGTGCCTACTGCAGCTTTGTCAGCGTGGAGGCCACCGGGGCTATGAAAATGCTGCCGGAGTACCTCTGCGCGCAGGAGAAGGAACTGGCCGCCGTGGCGGAGAGCATCCGCCGCGCGGGGCTTCGTGTGGTCAGCGTCTACATCGGCGGCGGTACGCCTACTACCCTTTCGGCGGAGCAGCTCCGGCGGCTTTGCACGAAGACCCGGGAACTCTTTGATCTCAGCGAGTGCCGGGAGTTCACCGTGGAGGCCGGGCGGCCCGACACGGTGACGGCGGAGAAGATGAGCGCTCTGAAGGAATGCGGCGTGACGCGGGTCAGCGTCAACCCCCAGACCATGAGCGACGCGGTGCTGGCCGCCATCGGCCGCCATCATACCGCGGCGGATATCTATAAGGCCATGGAACTGGTTCGGGAAGCCGATGCCTTTGAGGTCAATATGGACCTCATCGCGGGCCTTCCCGGCGACACCCCCGATCAGTTTGAGGACACCGTAAAGGCGCTCATCGCCATGGAACCGGAGAACATCACCGTTCACACCCTGGCTCTGAAGAAGGGTTCCCGCTTCCTGACCGAGGGAACCGCCCTTCCCAGCGGCGAGGAGGTGGGGGAGATGCTGGACCGCTCCGAGGCTTTGCTGCGTGCGGCGGGCTATGTGCCCTACTACCTCTACCGGCAGAAGTTTATGTCCGGTTCCTTTGAAAACGTGGGCTGGACGAAGAAGGGAAAGGAAAACCTCTATAACATCTGCATCATGGAGGAACTTTGCGGCATCCTGTCCGTAGGCGCCGGCGGCTCCACCAAGCTGGTGGAAAACGGCAGCGTGGAGCGCCTCATGGCTCCCAAGTACCCCCGCGAATACATCCAGCGCATCGACAGCGTCTGTGCCGACAAGGACGGCATCGTCCGCTTTTACGAGAAGCTTTTGAGTCAATAAGAAAGGAAGGTCAGCCATGGCATATTATCTCAGTGAGATCAACGAGCGCTGCAAAAAGGACGCGGCGGCCTTTGTGGCCGACTGCGATGCCCTCTATGCGGCGCGGCTGGAACAGGCGGCGGACCGTATTCTGGAAAACCGCAGCCGCAGCCCCATCGTACTCCTGTCCGGACCCTCCGGCTCCGGCAAGACCACCACATCCATGAAGATCGCCGAGGTGCTGGAGCGAAAGGGCGTCCGCACCCACTATATCGCCATGGATGACTATTTCCTGGATGTCTCCCCGGAGACCACGCCCCGGCTCCCCGACGGCGGCTATGACCTGGAGTCGCCCCTTTGCGTGGATATGGAGCTTCTGAACGAGCATTTTTCCATGCTGAGCCGGGGCGAGCAGATCCTTGTGCCCAAGTATGAGTTTGCCCGGCAGATGCGCGTGGAATACCACGGCCGGCCCCTGCGGCTGGGTGCGGACGAGATCGCCGTTTTTGAGGGGATCCATGCCCTCAACGACGCCATCACCGCCGTGCATCCCGAGGCCTTCAAGCTCTATATCAGCGCTCGGAGCAACGTGCTGGATGATGACGGCAAGCTGGTCTTTAAGGGAACGTGGATGCGCCTTATGCGCCGGACGGTGCGCGATTATCTGTTCCGGGGCACCGACGCGGCAAAGACCCTGCAGCGCTGGGCCAGCGTCCGCCGGGGCGAGAAGCTCTATATCTCCCCCTTCAAGGACAAGGCCGATCTGCAGTTTGACTCCTCCTTCGCCTATGAGGTTCCGGCTCTGAACAACATGGCCACGGAGCTTTTCACGGCCATGCCCGACGATACCCCCCGCTATCAGGAACTCCGGAGCATACTCCCGGCCTTTGAGCGCTTTGAGGACATTCCCACGGAACTGCTGGCCCCCGACTCCCTGCTGCGTGAATTTGTAGGCGGCGGCAAGTATATGTACTAAAGACGAAAGAAAAAGAAAGAAGGAAAGCACCTTGGCACGGATGAGCCCGGAAGAAAAAAGAACCTTTATGCTCACAACACCGATCCCCCGGCTGATCCCCAACATGGCCCTGCCCAGTATTGCGGCCATGCTGGTGACCAGTGCCTATAATCTGGCGGACACCTTTTTCGTCAGCAAACTGGGCACCTATGCCACCGGGGCGGTGGGCGTCAACAGCGCTATCGACTCCATCATCATGATGGCCGGGTCTCTGTTGGCGGTGGGCGCGGCCAGCTTTTCCTCCCGTCTGCTGGGGGCGAGGGAGGATGAACACGCCAAGTGCGTGGTGAGTACCAGCTTTTTCCTGGCCTTTCTTATGGGCGTTGCTGTGCTGGTGTTCGGCAACCTTTTCCGGGATCCTCTGCTGCGCCTCCTGGGCGCCACCGATGCGCTGATGCCCTATTCCCGGGACTACTGCCGCTACATCCTGCTGGCAGCCCCCTTTATGGCCAGCAGCTTTGCTTTGAACCAGTGCCTCCGGGCCGAGGGCAGCGCCGTCTTTTCCATGGTGGGCATGGTCACCGGTGCCATTTTGAACATCGGCCTTGACCCCATCTTTATCTTCACCTTCGGCTGGGGTGTGGCCGGTGCCAGCGCCGCCACGGCTATTTCCAAGCTGGTGAGCTGGTGCATCCTCATGTACCCCTACATCCGCAAAAAGACCCTGCTGGTGATCTCTCCGAAATACTTCAGACCCAACTGGCCCGATCTGGGGGAAGTCTGCGCCGTGGGCTTTTCCAGCTTTGTGCGCAACGCCCTTTCCACCTTCGCCGCCGTGGTGCTCAACCGCATCGCCGTGGGTTTTGGCGAGTCGGTGCTGGCGGCGGTGAGCGTGTCCAACCGCATCACCATGTTTATGACCGCAGCCTGTCTCGGCTACGGTCAGGGCTTCCAGCCGGTGGCGGGCTTCTCCTGGGGAGCCAAACGCTATGACCGGCTGCAGGAGGCCAATCGTTTTGCCATGAGCAGCTGCGTCATCAGCATCAGCGTGGTGGCGCTGCTGGTGGGTATCTTTGCCGAGCCTCTGCTCCTGCTCTTTACCGAGAGTGACGCGGAGATGATCCGGGTGGGCGTGTTCTCCCTGCGCAGCCAGTGTCTGGCCATGCCGTTCCACGGCTACTGCATCATTGTGAGCATGCTCTGTGCCGGTATCGGCCGGGCCCGTGCCGCCGCTGTGCTGGGTATGAGCCGTCAGGGCATCTGCTTCTTCCCGGTGCTGCCGCTGATGGTCTGGGCCTTTGGCCGCTGGGGTGTGGCCAGCGTGCAGGGTGTGGGCGACATTCTCTCCATGATCCCGGCACTGATCATCGCCCGGAAAGTGGCGAAGGAAGTGGATGCGCTTGCATAAAAAACGTTGACAAATCACGACAAAACGATATAATGTATTTGCTTTGATAGAGGCGCGGCCAAGATGAGTAGGCTCCCGAAAAAACGGAGGACACCCGTGGGAGCGAAAGGCAAGGCCGCCGAAGGGTTGTTTGTCTTGTCCGGACGGCGACACCTGGGACAGGGGAGAATATCCGCTGTACTGTCACTTCGGTGGAGAGCTGTCAGAAGCGGATGCATAGTGATTTATGTTGTCTCGTTTCAGCCATGTTCCCATCGGGAGCATGGCTGATTTTTATTTTAGGAGGAAAGAAATTATGTACGGAACCATCTGGGCACTGCTGCCCCCGATTATCGCCATTTCGCTGGCGCTTTTGACCAAGGAAGTCTACTCATCTCTCTTTATCGGCATTGTGGTGGGCGCGCTGCTGGTGAACAATTTTGCCCCTGTGGCCACACTGGATACCATCGTGGGCGACGGCTTTATCGGCAGCATCACCGATGCCGCCAACGCCGGTATCTTCCTGTTCCTCGTGCTGCTGGGCATCATCGTGGTGCTGATGAACAAGGCCGGCGGCTCCGCTGCCTTCGGCCGCTGGGCTCAGGAGCATGTCAAGAGCCGTGCCGGCGCCATGCTGGCCACCTTCGCTCTGGGCGTGCTGATCTTTGTGGATGACTACTTCAACTGCCTCACCGTGGGCGCCGTGATGCAGCCTGTCACCGACAGCCACCGCATCTCCCGGGCCAAGCTTGCCTGGCTCATCGATGCCACCGCCGCCCCCATCTGCATGATCGCCCCCATCTCTTCCTGGGCCACCGCCGTTTCCGGCGTGGTGGACGAGGGTGTTATGAGCGGCATGGAACTCTTTGTCCGCGCCATTCCCTGGAACTACTACAGCCTGCTGACTCTGGTCTTCATCGTGACCATTTCCCTGATGGGCTTTGACTACGGCCCCATGAAGCTCCACGAGCGCAATGCCCGCGAAAAGGGCGATCTCTTTACCACCGGCGAGTTCAAGGCCGATGCCGAACGTCTGGAGTATAACCCCAAGGGCCGTGTCATGGATCTGGTGATTCCCGTGGTCATCCTTGTGTCCTCCTGTGTGGGCGGTCTGCTCTACAAGGGCGGCTTCTTCGAGGGCGCTTCCGTGATGGATGCCTTTGCCGGTACCGATGTTTACGGCGGTCTGCCCTGGGGTGCTATGATTGCCATGGTCGCTATCGCCCTTTATTACATGGTCCGCGGTCTCGTGAGCTTCAAGGAAGCCTGCGGCTGTGTCACCAAGGGCTTTATCACCATGGTGCCCGCTCTCACCATCCTGACCTTTGCCGTTACGCTCAAGACCATGACCGGCATGCTGGGTGCTGACGTCTTTGTGGCCGGCCTCATGGAAGGCGCTTCCCAGACTCTCTACAACATGCTGCCCGCCATCATCTTCCTGGTGGCCTGCGGCCTTTCCTTCTCCATCGGCAGCAGCTGGAGCACCTTCGGCATCCTCATCCCCATCGTCACCGGCGTTTTCCCGGTGGACAGCACGCTTCTCATCATCGGCGTTTCCGCCTGCCTGGCCGGTGCTGTCATGGGCGACCACTGCTCCCCCATCTCCGACACCACCATCATGTCCTCTGCCGGCGCCCAGTGCGACCATGTGAACCACGTGGCCACTCAGATCCCCTATGTTCTCACCGTGGCCGCCGTGTCCTTTGTTTCCTTCATCATCGCCGGCTTCGTGCAGAACGCTGTGGTCTGCCTAGCCATCGGCGTGGTGCTGACCATTGCCACCCTCTTTGTGCTGCGTCACTTCACCCGCGAAAAGGCTGCTGCCTGAGTCATGTACAGCGACGTATTCTGCCGTGTCTATAACGAACTGGGCTGGAATTATTTTCCCGAGGCCTTTGCGGAGGAACTGCTGCAGTGGCTTTCCCGGCAGGGCATTGCGGTAAAAAGCAGCCTTGATCTCGCCTGCGGCAGCGGCGTCCTCTGCGAAAAGCTCCGGGAAGCGGGGATATCTCCCATGGGCATGGATCTTTCCGAGGGGATGATCCAGGTGGCCCGGGGACGCTGCGCCGACATCCCCTACGAGGTGGCGGATATGCGGAGCTTCCGCACGGCGAAAGCCTTGGATCTCGTCACCTGCACCGGCGACTCCCTGAACCATATTCTGGATTTTTCCGATCTGGAAAAGGTGTTCCGGAACGTTTACGTCTGCCTCAATCCCGGCGGACACTTCATCTTCGACATCCTCCGGGAGTCGGAGGTACCGTCGGCGGAGCCCTTTGACTTTCCCTTTGACGATACCATCACCGCCCGCTTTTCCGTGGAACGGGAGGGCGCGTTCATCCGGCTGAAGGTGACGGTTTTTGAAAAGGGCGAGCAGCAGCTGGAGGAGGTCATCACCGAGACGCTTCATGACATCGACGCCGTCTGCAGCCTGCTGCGTGACTGCGGATTTGAAATTCTCCGCCGGGCCTCCAGCCTGCTGGATGACGGCCATCCGGGTACAACCTGCTACATCATCGCGAAAAAACCTGTATAAGCAAAATCGCCTCCTTCGGGAGGCGATTTCCTTTTGCTGTCAGGGATTGCAATTGAAGCGGAAACACGCTATACTGTTATGTTGAAAAGAAAGACATTTTGAAAGGGGACCTTTCACATATGGCAAGTAAAAAGAGCAGAGGGGCGACAGGCGGTCTGGGCAAGGCCGTGTTCCTCTTTTTCTGGACGCTCCTTCTGATCCTGATTTTGCTGCTGGGGCTGATCTTTGTGATGGAAAAGGGCCCGTCCCCCACGGTGACGGAGCTTTTCTGCCGCAGCGTGCGCGAAACCAGCGCCATCAAGTGGGTGGCCAATATCTTCCTCACCGATGAGGAAGTTGCTGCCTTTGAGGTGCAGAATGCGGAGCTGGCCGATACACAGGAGGCTGTCAATGTCTCCCTCATTCAGGTGGCTCAGGGCAGCAGCGCCTCCGGCGAGAGCAGCGGCGGCGAGAGCGCGGGGCAGGCAGAGACTCCCTACCTCGAACTGAAGGAGATCAAGGGCCGCACCTTCAAGGGAAAGCTTCTCATTGTCCGTGATCCCAAGTCCGTCATTGTCGGCACCTCCGATAACCTCGGTATGCAGGCCGGTCTGCAGCTTACCGACATGGTGGCCAAGTATGACGGCATCGCCGGCATCAACGGCGGCGGCTTCAACGACGAAAACGGCAAGGGCGACGGCGGTACGCCCCAGGGTCTTGTCATCACCAACGGCCAGATCGTCTACGGCTATGCCGGGGGCGAATACAGCGTGGTGGGCCTGGACGACGAGGGCATCCTCATTGTCGGCAAGATGAGCGGTCAGGCTGCGCTGGATGCGGGCATCCAGTGGGCCGTGAGCTTTAACATGGAAGGCGCCATCAACGGCGCTCTGGTTATCAACGGCGAGGTGCAGCAGCACAATCTCGCCAGCGGCGTCAACCCCCGCACCGCCATCGGTCAGCGTGCCGACGGTGCGCTGCTGCTGCTGGTGCTGGACGGCCGCCAGCTGGACACCCTGGGCGCCACGCTGCAGGATGTTTGCGACGTGATGCTGGAGCATGGTGCGGTGAACGTGGGCAACCTGGACGGCGGATCTTCCTCCGTCATGGTGTATGAGGGCGAGATCATCAACTCCTGCGCCAGCGTTACCGGCCCGCGCAACATTCCCGACGGCTTTATCGTTCTGAAGGAGGGCAGCTATGACTGACGAGAGAGATTACATGCCCGAGTTTGAAGGAGAGGAACAGGAAACGGACCTGAATATGGACTTCTCCTATGAGGAGGAGCCGGTGGAGGAAGTGCCTCCCGTGCGCGTTGCGCCCCGGGACAGAAAGCCCGCGCCCCCCAGAAAGAAGAAGTCTCCGCCGCCTGCACCCAAAAAGAAGAAGGGCCATTTCGGCCGCTTTGTGCTGATCTATACGCTGGTGTTTCTTATCATCGGCGCGGTGGGTCTGGGCGTGCTGTACAAGTGGCTGGATGCCTATGAGCAGTCCCGGCCCCAGCACGTGATGGACGCCTTCATGGAGGGCAGGAGCGAGGAGGACTGGCTCAATACCATGCTCTCCACCAACCCTCTGGAAGTTACCGGCTTTGAAAACGGCGAGGAGATCGTCCGGGCCTATTTTGAGGCTTCCTGCCGGGGGGCTGAGTTTACCTACCGGGAGGCCGCCGGCGTTTCTGAAAAGGATGCTCCCGTCTTTACGGTCAAGGCCGGGGCGGCGGACGTCTGCCGGGTGACCCTGCGTCCCACCGACAGCGTTGGCTTCGGCTTCAACCTCTGGACGGTGGATAAGTGCGAGGCCTATATCTCCCCCTACTCCCTCCGGAGTGCCACCGTGGAGATCGAGGCTCCCAGCGACGAGACGGTGTCTCTCAATGGGGTTCCCCTCACGGATCTCTATATGGTGGAGGACAACATTCCCTGTGAGAACCTGGGTGCGCTGGAGAGCCGCTATGCCGAAAAGCCCTACCGGGTGCGCTATGCGGTGGAAGGCCTTTACGGGGACATTACTGTGACCGACGGCAGCGGCGCCGTTGTCTCTCCGGAAAGCAGCGAAGGCAGCATCGTCTATAAGCTGGGCGGCGAAGGCGGCTACAGCTTTACCGTCACCGCTCCCGAGGGCGTGAAGGTCAACGTCTGCGGTACGGAGCTGGGCGAGGGCGAGGTTGTCCGCCGGGATAACGGCATCCTCACCGGGCTGGAAGCCTGGGTCAGCGCCGACAGCGGTGCCGTTACCTACAGTGCCGAGGGACTTTACCGCCGTCCCGAGATCACGGCCACGCCTCCCGCGGGCCGCTCCCTCCGGCAGACGGATGCCGACGACGGCAGCGTGATTTTCACCTATGCCGGGGAAGAAAACGCCAAGGCGGAGTATGAGAGTGTGGTCAAGGCTTACTTCGATACCTTTATGGCCTACAGCGCCGGTCAGGATACGGCCTTCCTGACACTGCTGGGCGCTACCCTGCCCGGTACCGAGCTTTATACCTATATTCAGGACTCCACCGCTGCCATGTACTGGGCCTCTGCCACGGATGTGGATTATGAGTATCTGAACTTTGAGGACTTTATCGCCTGGACGGCGGACTGCTTCTCCTGCCGGGTCAGCTATAAGGCCCACCTGACGGCTCAGTCCTGGTACGAGGTTCGGGAGAGCGACATGGAGAATGTTTACGACATGGTCTTTATCCGCCAGGCCGGTGTCTGGTACGCGGCGGTTATGAACTTTGCCGAATGAGAACGGTTCTTGTACTGCTTCTGGCTCTGGTGGTACTCAGCGGCTGCGGTGCGGCGGAAGCCGCGCCGCAGCCGTCGCTGACACCGGCCCCCACCGTGGAACCGACGCCGGTGCCGACAGCGGAACCAACGCCGACACCGATGCCCGAAGCCCGGCGGCTGACGCTCGGCTATGAGAGCGGGACGGAGGATCTCTCCTGGCTTTCGGATGAGAGCGACGAGGCGGTGGTGCGGCTTTGGGCGGGGCAGAGCGTTACGGTGCGAAGCGCCGACGGCCCCATGGAGCAGCTCTACATCAAGTGGGACGCTGTGCCCGGACTCTGGACGCTCTGCATAAACGGCAGGGACTATACCTTTGGAGAAAAGGGCTTTCAGCATGAGTATGTCCGTCTGCCGGAACCCTGTGAGGAGTTTACCCTGACGCTGCAGAGCGGCTGGGTCTATGTCTGCTGTGTCTGTGCCTTTACGGAAGGGGAGCTTCCCGACTGGGTGCAGGCCTGGGAGGAACCGGACAGCGAGTGCGATCTTATGGTGGTCTCCACCCACAACGATGACGATGTCCTGTTCTTCGGCGGGCTGGAGCCCACCTATGCTGCCGAACGTGGCATGGAGGTACAGGTGGTCTACCTGACCCATCACCAGGCGGAGCGCCGCCGTCCCCATGAGACCCTCAACGGACTCTGGGCCATGGGTGTGCGCCGCTACCCCATCATCGGCGGTTTTGCCGACGGAGACAGCGCCGTGGGCTGGCCCGACCCTGCCACTTATGACCAGTGGTATGTGCGGCGTTACTTTGTGGAAATGATCCGCCGCTTCAAGCCGCAGGTTATTGTGACCCAGGATGAGCGGGGCGAATACGGCCATCCCATCCATGTGCTTTGTGTGGATAATCTCAAACGATCGGTGCTGCTGGCCTCTGACGAGACGCAGTATCCGGAGAGCGCGGAGGCGTGGGGTGTCTGGGATACGCCCAAGACCTATCTCCATCTTTACGGCGAGCCGGGAAGCCGGACGGTCATGGACTGGGACGTGCCGCTGGAGAGTTTCGACGGCAAGACGGGCTTTGAGGTGGCCGAGACGGCCTTTGCCTGCCACGTGTCCCAGCACCCGGACAAGAGTCTCTTTGTCTATCCCCGGGAGCATCCCTATACCTGCTATGAATTCGGTCTCTGGCGCTCCCTGGTGGGAGAGGACGAGGCAAAGAATGAGCTTTTTGAGAATCTGGAAGGGTGGGAATAAATGGAACCCAATCGAAACGATGATCTCAGCGGCATTGCCCGGGACATACTCCGGGAACTGAAGGCCACCGGCGATCTGGTGCTGGATGCAGCGCGGCTGGGTAAGAACGAGCTGCTGCACTATGTCAGCGAGAACATGCACGCGCAGCCGCACAGCGCCGAGCCGGTGCGGCGCACGGCGCCGAAGCCGGTGGAAACGAAGATACGCCGGGTGAGCTATGGCCGTTGGGCACTCTTTTGCTGCGGTATGCCGTTTCTGACGGCGGCGCTGGTCTGCTTTCTTACCATGCTGGGCATGCTGTTTTACGGATATGAGGCCCAGGCTTTTGTGCTGATGCTGACGGCCATGGGTCTTTCCGTTCCCGGAGGGATTCTCACGGGGCTTTTCCGGAAAAAGACCCGGGCGGAGCGGCGCTATGAGCGCTACCGCCGCATTGTGGGGGCGAGAGCCTATATGCCCATCGCCGACATCGCCAAAACCGTGCGCCGCCGGGAAAGCCGGGTCATCGACGATCTGGAGGACATGGTGGAGCGGGGCTACTTTGGGCCGGAAGCGCGGGTGCATCTGGGCGAGGGACTGCTCATTGTGGATGTGGATGCGGCGCTGGAGGCTGAGTCCAGACGCGTACAGAGCGAGCAGGAGGCGAAGGAACGCTCCGTTGAAAAGGAAAAGGCCCCCGCAGACGTCTATGAGGCGATGCTGCAGGAGCTGCGGACGCTCAACGAGCGCATTGAGGACGAGGTTATGAGCCAGCGGATTTACCGCATTGAGGCCGTGGCCCGGGCCACATTCCTGGCTGTGAAGCAAAAGCCTGAAAAGCTGCCCCAGATCCGCCGCTTTATGGACTACTACCTGCCCACCACCATCAAGCTCCTGGACGCCTACGCCGGCTTCGAGGATCAGGACGTGAAGGGCGAAAATATTCGCGCCTCCAAAGAGAATATCGAGCGTATGACTGAGACGTTGTCTGTGGCCTTTGAAAAGCAGTTTGACTCGCTTTTTCTGACGGAAACCATGGATATCAACGCCGAGATCCGCACCATGGACAGCCTGCTTCGGCAGGATGGCTACATTGGCGGCATGGAAATGAAAAAAGCCACGGAGTGATCCGTGGCTTTTCATATGGAAAGGGACAGAGACAGATAGCGGATGCCGCTTACGGAAGAACCCGCTGCCGGCAAAGCAGGCGGCCTTGACCACACTGGAAGGGAATCAAACTCAAATATCTGCTCTGGTCTGTGTTATGTTCCCGGCTCTCCTCAGTAGCTGCGGACTACGAAAAGAGTACATTTCCCACCGCCTGCCTTTCCCGACGGCCGGAACTCTTCCCGGGCATCCGCTACCTGTCTCTGCCCCTTTCATCCGCCGGGCGGGAGTTCTCCCGCCCGGGGTTTTTGTTCAGCCCGTGACCATATTGGGCAGGACGGTAACGACGTCGGGGATGTAAGTACAGATGAGAAGCGTAATCAGCAGAATGATCATGGGCGCTATAATGGACTTCAAAACTTCCATAAACGGCACGTCGAAGAGCTTTACGCCCAAATACAGAGAACTGGCGAAGGGCGGAGAGAGATAGCCGATGCCCAGGTTCAGGTTCATAAGGAAACCGAAGTGGACGGGATCCACGCCGTACATCTGAGCCAGAGGATACAGAACGGGCGTCAGGATCAGGATGGAAGAGGTGTTGTCGATCAGCATGCCGCAGATCAGCAG
>SVLG01000117.1 GCA_015068055.1 Oscillospiraceae bacterium
TCCCTGCGGATGCCATCGACCTGCAGGGCGCTACGGTGATCCCCGGCCTCATCGATGTCCACAGCCACGGCAACAGCGCTGCGGACTTCTCCGACGGCGACTACGAGGGGCTGAAGGCCATGGCGGCTTACTATGCGAAGGTGGGCGTCACCTCCTTTGCTCCCGCCTCCATGACGCTGCCCTATGAGAATCTGGCGGCGGCCTTTGCCAACGCCAGACGGCTTGCCGATGAGAAGCCTGAGGGACTTTCCGTTCTTCGTGGCATCCAGATGGAAGGCCCCTACTTCTCCTACAAAAAGCGCGGTGCCCAGAACCCCGACTACCTGAAGGAGCCCGACTTTGAAGGCTTCAAGGCTCTGCAGGATGCCTGCGGCGGCCTCATCCGCATCGTGGACATCGCCCCGGAGCTGCCCGGCGCGGTGGAGTTTGTGAAAAAGGCGAAGGAGCTCTGCACCGTGTCCGTGGCCCATACCGACGCAAACTACGACGAGGCCAAAGCCGTGTTTGGTGCCGGTGCCACCCATCTGACCCATCTCTACAACGCCATGCCCGGCATCCACCACCGCAACCCCGGCGTTATCCCCGCGGCGGTGGAGAATCCCTCTGTCCGCGCGGAGCTGATCTGCGACGGCCTCCATGTCCATCCCGCCTCCGTCCGTCTGGCCTTTTCCATGTTCGGCGGCGAGCGCATGATCCTTGTCTCCGACTCCGGCCGCTGCTGCGGCATGCCGGACGGCAGCAAGTTTGAACTGGGCGGGCAGGATGCCTGGCTCCGGGACGGCGTGGCGAGACTGGGCGACGGCACCATTGCCTGCTCCGCCACCAATCTCTACGACAGCATGGTCAATGCCATCCGCTTCGGTGTCCGGGAAGAGGACGCTGTCCGCTCCTGCAGCTGGAACCCTGCCTGCGCCATCGGCGCGGAAGGGGCTGTTGGCTCCATTGAGAGCGGCAAGGTGGCCGATTTCCTTGTCTGCAGCCACGATTACGCGAAGCGCCGCGTTTTCCTGGCTGGCCGCGAGATCCAGTAAACAGCAACAACAGGCGGCCCGGTGATTCCGGGCCGCCTGACTTTTTCGGAACGCTTCAAAATCGTGATTTTATCACGGAAAGCTTGGAGAAAGCGCGGTATCATCCCAACAAAACAGGAGGAAATGCTATGAAAAGGATCATCCCGTTTCTTATGACTGTGCTGGTTCTGGCCGGCTGCGCGGCGCCTGCGGAGAAAACGGGCTACCGACAGATCGGCATGGAGGAGGCCATTGCCATGATGGAGGAGGAGAGTGACTACGTTATTCTGGATGTCCGCACGGCGGAAGAATACAGCGAGAAGCATATCCCCGGCGCCATCAATGTGCCCAATGAGAGTATCGGCAGCGCTGACATACCGGAGCTGCCCCAAAAGGATCAGCTTATTATGATCTATTGCCGCAGCGGCAACCGCAGCAAGCAGGCATTGGAAAAGCTGGCGGCGCTGGGCTATGGGAACGTGGTGGAGTTTGGCGGCATCATCGACTGGCCGGGAGACGTGGTTACGGGATAACAGAATAGCGCTCTCCATGTTGTGCTGACCGTGCAAGCTTAGGCAGTACGTTTTACACGCACAACCAGATGCGCAAGATACTTGAAGCGGTATGGTTGCTTTTCTGCAGTATCCTGCGCGGTGTGTTCGGTCTTGCAGAGCAGAAAAACCGGCGGCGGGTATCTACCGCTGCCGGTTTTTCAATGCGTCAGGGAACACAGACCGTCAGGCCTGCTGGAGCTTTACATAGACCGCGTTTTTGTTGCTGCCCAGCTCTACGCTGCATTTTTCGCGGAGCAGCTCCGCTGTTTCGGCGTTGGCATCGGTTTTGACGATGTTGAGCTCGACCATCACCTGCCGCCGGTTGCTGCGCAGCTTCATGTTCCGGAACTCCAGGGAATCCCCAGTGGCGAAGTTCACAAAAATGTGGCTGACGCCATACTGGGCCTTATAGCGGACATTCTCCACGTCCGCCAGGGAGAGATGGCTGGCGATCCAGTTGGAGCGCTTGTCCGCAAAGGAGAAGGCCCCATCTTCGCCGATGAGGATCTCGCCCCGTTCATCGCTGTCACAGACGATGGGCCACTGGATATCCGGGTCCATCCCGGCCTTTTCCCGCAAGGCGAGCACTTTTTCATTGAATTCGGTAAGCGTCATGGTGGGCACCTCCATAATGTGATAAGGATTGCGGCGTTTACGGTGTATGATCCCGTTGGAAAACAGTATAACACGTTGTGAGCAAGCTGGCGAGATGAATTGTAGAATTTTAGCGACAGAATATATAATTGTACAGATACTTGAAAAAGGATGGGAAATCAGTTATAATGCCTACAATCAAAATAGGTATACTAGGGCTCTGTATACAATTTGCCTGACAAGGCTTACAGAACCCGGCGCGCGATATCTACAAGGGGGTGGTTTGATGTGATTTTCCGCAGAGATCACGTGCCGACAGGCAGTGAGCAGAGTGCCGATGCGCCGAAAGGAATGGCGAGGCAGCCGGGAAAGCTGAGGAAGCGAATCCTGGCGGGCTTTTTGGCATTCGTGCTTCTTCTGGGTATTTTTCTTAACGGGGCGATACAGATCCGCTTTGCCAGACTGGAGTATCTTGGCACCGTGCTGGAACACGCCGCCGCTGTTACCGAGGAGAATACAGACTATCTCAACGACGGCAGTCTGAAGCGGGCATGGAACATCCTCCGTTATGCTGTGGGCAAGCCGAAAACCTATGATGAGTATGATATGTACACATCTCTGGCCATTGCCAGAACGGAGTATGGCGAAGCGATACAGTATATGCAGGGCTGCATTGATCTCTATCCCGGCGATTC
>SVLG01000035.1 GCA_015068055.1 Oscillospiraceae bacterium
CGAATACGCCGTTATCATCCGCGATGTGCTGAGTTTTGATAACGTAAGCTGCGAAACGCTGGAGGGGGCCATCATCTCCTCCGTGGTTCCCGCTGTGACCAACACCCTGCGCGGTGCGGTGCGCCTCCTCTGCGGCAAGGAGCCGCTGGTGGTGGGTGCCGGCATCAAGACCGGGTTGAATATCCGCATTGATAACCCCGCCCAGCTGGGCGCTGACCTGGCCGTGGGCGCTGTGGCCGCCCTTTCCCTCTGCTCTCCCCCGCTGATCGTCATCGACATGGGCACCGCCACCACCATCACGGCCATCGATAAGGACGGCGCGTTCCGCGGCGGCGCCATCTCCCCGGGCGTTGTGATCTCCATGAACGCTCTGGCCGGCGGCACGGCGCAGCTGCCCGATATCTCCATCGAGGCTCCCAAACGCTGCATCGGTACCAACACCATCACCTGTATGCAGAGCGGCGCCATCTACGGAGCCGCTGCCATGCTGGACGGCATGATCGAGCGCATGGAAGCGGAGCTGGGCAGCCCCTGCACCGTCATCGCCACCGGCGGGCTCTCAGCCTGTGTCATCCCCCACTGCCGCAGAGAGATCCGCTATGAACCCGAACTTCTGCTCCACGGACTCAAGGTGATCTGGGAGAAGAATAAAAAGTAACACCGCAAAGGAGGCTTCATCATGAAAACGACACGCATCCGCCGTTATCTCATCCTCCTGCTTGCCCTCAGCGTACTTGCTCTGGGTGCCATGGCCGTGGCCGACGGCATACAGCGCAGCTGGGGACGTGTGGAAGTCAGCACCGTGAGCATCCCCTATGGAGACGGCGAAGTGCTGACCGGCAAGCTCTATGTGCCCGAAAGCGCCATCCCCGCCAATCCCGCTCCCGCCGTTTTGCTGCTGCACGGCTATCAGAACGACCGGGAGACCAACGCCGCCTACTCCATTGAGCTTTCCCGCCGGGGCTACGTTGTCCTTTCTCTGGACGAATACGGCCACGGCTACAGCAGCGAGGGCATGGCCGGGCGCGGCTGGACCAACCATAAGCTCAGCGTGAACTACGGCACGGAAGAGGGCCCGCTGAAGGAGATCGGCGGCGCCACGCGCTACCGGGTCATGATGAACTTCTCCAACCTTGACTTCTTCAACAAGGTCTACTCCGCCGGTACCGACGGCAGCGCCCTGCAGGACAGCTCCATGGGCGGCAAAACCGCGTGGGAATGGCTGGCTTCTCAGGATTATGTAAACGGATATAACATGGCTGTCTCCGGCCACTCCATGGGCACCTGGTCCAGCTGGAGCGTGGCTGCCGCCTATTCCGGCACGCCTCTGGCTCCCAAGGCCGTGGTGCTCCAGTGCGGCGAGCTTTTCGCGGACAGCGCCTGCAGCGAAGCCGACCCCGATTTCTACAACGTGCTGCTGCTCCAGAGCAAGTACGACGAGTTCAACTACTTCCGCGACTATGAGGACATCGTCAGCGACGATCTCATCAAAAGCGAGCTGCGCTGTGAGTTCCTTGGCTGCACGGCTGACGAGGCAGAGTGGAACGAGACTTACGGCTATTTTGCCGAGGGTACCGCCCGCCGGGTGCAGCTGCTGAACACCAACCACCGCCTTGCCACCCATAACAAGGTGGCCCTGGCCACGGCTATGGACTGGTTCGGCAGCTCGCTGGGCCACCCCCTGACGCTGGATGACAGCGACCATGTCTACTGGGGCAAGGAATGCCTTGTTCTTCTGGCCACCCTCTGCGCCCTTGGCAGCATCCTGCCGCTCTTTATGCTGCTTACGGAGCTTCCTGTCTTTGCCTCGGTGCGCCAGCCCCTTCCCGCCAAGCCCTGCAAGAGCAAAAAGCAGTGGTGGAAGGCTACCGTGATCACTATGCTGATCTCCGGCTTTACCTATCCCTTCCTGACCCAGCTGGGTCACGGTCTGCTGCCCCTGCCGGAGGGGATTTTCCGCATGACCATCGGCAACGGTTTCTGGACCTGGTACATCTTCCTGATTCTCGTGATGCTCGGCACCACGGTGCTGGCATGGAAGAAGGCCAAAAAGGCCGGTGCGCCCATGGATTACTACGATCTGGGTCTCTCCTCCCCGGATAAGGCCGGGAAGATCGACTGGTGCCTCCTTGGCAAGTCCACCGCTGCGGTGACGCTGATGCTGGGCTGGGTCTATCTCCTGCTGACTGTCTCCACGGCGCTCTTCCAGCTGGACTTCCGCTTTGTCTGGCCCTTCTTCAAAACCTTCAACGCAGCTCGTCTGGGGCAGTTCTTTGTGTACATTCCCGTCTTTGCCCTCTTCTTCCTGCTGAACAACGCCAAGATCTTCGGTCAGGGCCGGGTGGAAGAGGCGGCGCAGCCGGGCGCAAAGGCCTTCCTCTCCTGCTGGTGGCGCTATGCCCTCTGCATGGTGGGAGGCATCCTCATCATGGTGCTGATCGAGTACATCCCCTTCTTCATGGACATCGGCCCCGGCGCCGACCTCCTCTTCTCCAGCACCTTCGGCGGCCCCTTCATGTCGCTGATGATCGTCTTTGTGCCGCAGGTTCTGGTGTTCAGCTTCCTCTGCACCTTCCTGAACCGTAAAAGCGGCCATGTCTATGTCAGCGCCATGACCGTCGGCTCCCTGGCCTGCTGGATCGTCTGCGGCGGCAGCGCCATGCTGTAAAAATATCCGAATCGCATAAAACAGTTAACAGGCACAGCCGTTTTCGCTGTGCCTGTTCTTGTAGGGTATTCTTTTTATGATAAACCGCAGGTGAAGAGTTCGATGAACTTGAATTTGGAGGTGAGATTTAATGTACGAAAACCTCATTGCGAATTTGACATCGAAAGATGACAAATTCGCTTGTGCTATTGCTGATAAAATCATATCCGAGAGTCAAGATACCGATGAATGGTATGGATACTTTGATACCTTTGCCTCGCTGCTTAATCATCCTAAATCATTGGTAAGAAATCGAGCATTGCACATTCTTGCCGCCAATGCTCAGTGGGATGATAATAACCGCTTCGATACCATTCTATCAGAGTATCTTTCACATATTACGGACGAAAAACCGATTACTGCCAGGCAATGCATTAAGGCTCTTGTACAAGTAGGTATGGCAAAACCACAATACATTCCAAGGATACTATCCTGCTTTCATGGTGCTGATTTATCGAAGTACAAAGACAGTATGCGTCCGCTGATTGAAAAGGACATGGAAGAAACTGAAAGATTACTAACTGAGTAAATTCCAATTTGTCTAACGGTATAGAGTACACTTCTATGCACCGTTCAGTGACGTGCGTATTTGCGGTTTTGCGCTGTACCAAAGTCTCCCTTTACACAAGGGAGCCTTACTATAACCGATACGCATCGCAAAAAATCCGGCCTATGATCGTAACCATAGGCCGGATTTAACTGTTTCAGGAAGCCCCGTCTTTTTTATCGCTCCTCGCTGAGAAGCTCCATAATTCTGTTATAATAATTCTCCGCGCTGCTGCGGAAATTCTTTTCCACAAGTTCCGCCTGTTCATCTCCGGCGCAGAGCAAACGCAGATCGATGATACAGCCGATGCCGTCGGACATGGCCAGATGTACCCGGCAGCCGTCCTCCTCCTGCACGTGCTCGGCGGTGATCAGAGCCTGACGACGCATATCCGCCGCGATGGGCTCCATCAGCCGGCTCAGACGGGTACGGATGGTGTAGGGCAGGCTGCTCTCCACAATGGCGCAGTTGCGGTCGCCCTTCTCCGTGATCTGGAAGCCGTTGGGAAAGCGCTTCACATGGCCCGCATCCTCCAGCTCGCCCAGACACTCTGCGTATTCAAAATAGCCCACGCCCGCATCGCGCATCACCAGCTCCGCCAGCGTCTCCGCCTCGCAGATGCCCGGCAGACGCCGCAGGATAAAGAGGAGCAGGATCTTGATATCCAGCTTTTCACGAAGCACACCGTAACGTTCTTCCATACATACACCTTCCTTTGCTCCCCATATAATAAGGGATTTTCCCTCGAGCGTCAAGTCACACGGGGCGAGTTTGTGCATAGACTGTACTGAACTTTGATAGGAGGAGGAATTTGCATGGCAGACAGGGTCGTGCCCGGGCCGGTAGACAGCTCGGCCTGTATCCGGGAAGCTGTTTGCATACACACGAAAAAAATCTACTCCGGGTGCAGGGATAAGGACTGCATTGAGGATCTGCGGGTCTTTCCCACCGTCAGCAGCCGTGCCTACATAGACGCGGCGTTCAGCATCCGCCCCGGCAGTGCGGAGCTTCTCTATACCGCCGTCAATGTGGAGGAGATCACCTTTAACCGCGGCTACTATACCGTGGACGTGACCTACTTCTACAAGGTCACCGGCGAGGCCTTCCCCGGCAACAACACCGTAACGGGTCTGGCCGTCTTTGATAAACGGGTGATTCTCTTCGGCAGCGAGGGCAGCGCCAAGGTCTTTACCTCCGACGGAGATATGAGCACCCCGGCAGACCAGCCGGTGGGCGTGGTGGAAGCGGTGGACCCCATTGCGCTGGGCATGAAGGTATGCGAGCGGGGCTGCGGCTGCAGCTGTGACATGGTCCCGGAGGTGCCCGCGCAGATCCTTGCCGCCTTTGGGGAGGAGCTGGTGCTCACCGACACCAACCGTCTCTGGTACGCCACGCTGGGGCAGTTCTCCCTGATCCGGCTGGAGCGGGACACCCAGCTGGTGATCCCGGTGTACAACTACTGCTTCCCCGAAAATGAATGCGTCAGCTCCACCGATGACGATCCCTGCGCCCTCTTTGGCCGCATCCGTTTCCCGGTAGAGGAATTCTACCCGCCGGACAGTCTGGAGTGTGAAAACAACTACCGAAATCTGGTCCAGTAAAAGAACAGCCGCCGGCTCTCCGCCGGTGGCTGTTTCTTATCGCTTTTTGTATAGAACGAGCTCCGGGTTTTCCCCGTTTTCCTCATAGCTACAAACAAGAATAAAATCCATGTTCGCCGCAATGCCAAAGCAGCGGTTCCCGCCGAATTCACTCTCCAGCTGAGTGCCCAGATACGTGGCGCTATCCTCCAGAAGCTTTACCCGCTCACCGTTGGGAAGGCGGTACTCAAGATTGACGTAACCGCCCACCAGTGCATTGAGCTTTTCCACCTTCGGCATTCCCTCAATATGCAGGGCGTTTATCTCGTCCATCAGCTGCTTTTTGAATTCTTCAAACTTCTCCGCCCCGGCCAAGTTGGTGTAATGCTTCCAGTAATCCAGTTTCGGGAGCATATTCTTCATATACTCACGCACCTGCTCGGGGGGAAACTGTTCATTGGCCATGTGGCTCACGCAGACGTCAATCAAATCGTCCATATTATGGTACATGTACTCCCCGTCGGCGTAGCACCATTTGCAATATTCCTCGTTGAAAAGTCCGTTGCTCTCCCGGCTGAGGTTCTCATCCTCCAGGGGCATACCGCAGCACTGACAGATGAGCTGCCGGGGTGAACCCAGAAGCGTATTGATGGAAACATCAAAAAGCTTTGAAAGCAGCTTCAGCGTCTCGGTATTGGGAACCGTTTCCCCGTTTTCCCAACGGGACACCGCCTGCCGCGTGACATACACCTTTTCCGCCAGTTCGTCCTGCGAAAATCCCCTCTTCGTCCGCAGTTCCCGGATAACGTCCTTTGTTTCCATGAAAATCACCACCTTGTCTCTATCATAGCAACTCCGCACCAGGAAAACAAGCAACCCGCTGTTGCTTTTTATGCTATACTCTGTAATATCCGTGCTTTTTCGCCGTCTTAAAGGGTGAGGCCTCAAAAAGACCGTGGAGGTGAATGATTACGGAGGACGCAACGATCATAAAGCTCTTTTTCGAGCGAAACGAGGACGCCCTATGCGCGCTGGAACAAAAATACGGCGCGCTGCTGCGGCGCATCAGCTACGGCATCCTGCGGCAGAAACAGGACGCCGAGGAGGTTGTAAACGACAGCTATATGCAGCTATGGGGCGCCATCCCGCCGGAAAAGCCCCGGTACTTATCTGCATATGCCGGGCGCATTGTTCGCAATAAGGCACTGATGCGTCTGGAGCACCGGCAGCGGCGCAAGCGGGATAACCGCCAGGACATACTCCTCTCGGAACTGGAGGAGTGCATCCCCGCGCAAAGCGACCCGGAGGTGGAGCTGGAATATGCCGAAACGCTGGAGCTTATCAACGGCTGGCTGGACACTCTCCCCGCCCGGGATCGCTCGATCTTCGTCCGCCGCTATTTCTCCATGGACGATCTCGAACACATTGCCGCCGACTTTGGCATGACGGCCAATGCCGTCTCGGTGCGACTGCACCGGCTGCGCGCGGCACTGAAAAATCATCTGATAAAGGAGGATGTGACGCTGTGAACGGCAGGGATCTTCTGTTCCTGATGGGACAGATCGACGAGGAACACATCGCAAAGGCACTGGACACCTATGCCGATGAAGCGGAGTACTCCTCTCTGAGCGAAAGGAGCAAACCCATGAAAAAGCGCATTTGGCGCACGGTACTGATCGCGGCGGTGGTGGCATCGCTTTTGTGTGTGGCGGTGTATGCCGCCGGCGCCATCATAAACTCGCCGGAGCAGGCGGTGAAGGTGGCCGAAAAGGAAATTGAACGGATGAAGGAGCTGGGACTTCTCTCCGAAGAAGTCACTTTGCAGGGCGAGCCCCAGACCTTTGAGATACCGGAGCGGCAAGGGGACGATTACTGGTATGGTCGTATCTTCCCCCACAGCTACGTCGTCCGCTGGGCGGGCAGCGAACATAAATACTTTGTGGATCTCTTTGTGGACACCATACGGGGTAAGATCGTGAAGCTGACCATTGAGGCCAGCGCCGACGCGGATGACCCGGTGGCCTATGAAAACGACTGGGACGGCGACGGCACGGCGGAAAAGTATTACGCCAACTTCGACGATGTCTTTCCCCCGGAGGTGACCATTGGTGAGTACTGCAGCCGGCTCAACGAATACTGGGAGTTCGACGGCTACACCCTTGTGAACACGGTGGAGGACAGATTCTATAACTTTGACGTCCCCCCTCCCGACGGAAGCAGCCGGCTTACGAGCATTTCGGAGATCGATAACTACTATCTCACGGTGTTCTTTGAGGGCGATCAGAGCGGGGCGCCTATGTACATTCAGTTGGGTCATTTCCCCGGCCGCATCAATCTCATCATCGGCACCAACCATCAGGTTGGTTGACATAACAAAAGAACCGCAGCCCTGGCTGCGGTTCTTTTGTTATTCGTATTTCGCCACGATGTTGTCCCGGTCCTTCCAGATGCTGTCAGCAGGCACAAGGCCCCGGACGGAGGAGGTGGGATAGATGCTGCTGCGCGGTCCGATAACGCTGCCTGGGTTCAGCACGCTGTTGCAGCCGACTTCCACGAAGTCACCCAGGATAGCGCCAAACTTCTTGCGGCCGGTTTCGATGCGCTCATCGCCGTCCCTCAGTACAACCAGGGTCTTATCGCTCTTGACATTGCTGGTAATGCTGCCCGCGCCCATGTGAGACTTGTAACCCAGAATGCTGTCCCCCACGTAGTTATAATGGGGGGTCTGGACGTTGTCAAACAGCACCACGTTCTTGAGCTCCACACTGTTGCCCACCACGCAGTTTTTGCCCACAATGGCGCTGCCGCGGATGAAGGCACAGTGGCGCACCTCGGCACCGTGGTCGATGATGCAAGGGCCGCCGATATAGGCAGAGGGGAAGATCAGCGCGTCCCGGGCGATCCAGATGCCCTCGCTGACCTGCTCAAATTCGTCCTTGGGGAGCGTGGGGCCCAGGGCGAGAATAAAGCTCTTGATGTCGTCCAGCACTTCCCAAGGGTATTCCTTGCCCTCAAAGAGAGGGGCGGCAATGGTATGGCTGAGATCCAGCAGTTCTTCGATTTTATACATCTTACTTCACCCTCTGGAGATGGCCGTTGACACGCATGGCGTCGATGATAGCATCGACCTTGGCTTCACAATCCTCATGGGTCTGGGCCTCGGCCATGACGCGGAGCAGAGGCTCCGTGCCACTCTTGCGAAGAAGCACGCGGCCCGCATCGCCCAGTTCCTCCTCGGCCTTCTTCACGGCTGCCTGTACAGCCTCGTCGGCAAGGGTGCCGTCCTTATCGTCCACGATGACGTTCTTCAGAACCTGCGGATACATGGTAACGGGAGAGGCCAGATCGGCAAGGCTGCGCTTCTGTTCCAGAATACACTCCATGAGCTTGATGGCCGTGAGCATGCCGTCACCGGTGGTGGCATACTTGCGGAAGATGATATGGCCGGACTGTTCACCGCCGAGAAGGTGGTCGTTCTGCACCATGTTCTCGTACACATACTTATCGCCCACAGCGGTCTTTTCATAGCCGATGTCCAGCTTATCGAGAGCCTTGTACAGGCCGAAATTGGACATAACCGTGGTGACCAGTCTGGAGTCTCCGAACATGCCCTGCTCCTTCATATAGCGGGCGCAGACATACATGATCTTGTCACCGTTGACGATCTCGCCGTTTTCATCCACGGCAAGGCAGCGATCCGCATCGCCATCAAAGGCAAAGCCCACATCCAGGCCCTTTTCCTTCACCAGCTGCTGCAGGCCCTCCATGTGAGTGGAGCCACAGTTGAGGTTGACGTTCAGGCCGTCGGGGTTGTTGTTGATCACATAAGTATCGGCACCCAGAGCGTCAAAAACGCTTTTGGCGATCTGCCAGGTGCTGCCGTTGGAGCAGTCCAGACCCACCTTCATGCCCCGGTAGGAGCAGGTGGCCAGAGAAATCAGGTAACCCACATAGCGGTTGCGGCCGGAGGCATAGTCGATAACACGGCCAATGTCGCCGCCGGTGGCGTAGGGCACTTCCCAATCGCCGTCCAGATAGGCCTCAACCTTGTCGATGACCTCATCCTCCATCTTCTCGCCATTGCCGTTGATGAGCTTGATGCCGTTATCCTGGAAGGGATTGTGGCTGGCAGAAATCATCACACCGCAGTCGAAATCGTCGGTGCGGGTGACGTAGGCCACGCTGGGAGTCGTGGTTACGTGAAGAAGACAGGCATCGGCACCCGCTGCGGCAATGCCGGCTGCGAGAGCATCCTCAAACATATAGCTGGAGCGGCGGGTATCCTTACCGATGACGATGCGCGCATGGTGGTTCTGCCCGTAGTACCAGCCCAGAAAAAGACCGATGCGGAAAGCATGCATAGCAGTAAGGTCCACATTGGCTTCTCCACGAAAACCGTCCGTACCAAAATACTTGGACATATGGAAGACTCCTTTCCGGGATTATGTTTTGACGCTTAAGTTTACCACTATATGTAGCGATGCGCAAGTTTTTCTTGCACATGCGGTAATTTTTTTACAATTGCATTCTGCGGAGAATATGCTATACTGAACTCCCCACAGGAGGTATTTATGAAGCGTATTCTTTGTTTACTGTTTACCCTGCTGCTCCTCTCCCCGCTCTGCACGGCGCTGGCCGCGGACAATGCCCGCTGCGTCATCGGTGCGGATCTTTCGGAGGCGGAGGTCGCAGCGGTATATGAAAGCTTCGGCATGACCCGTGGCGACGTAACAGAGCTGACGCTCAGCAACGCTGAGGAACGAAAGCTGCTCTCCGGTCTGGTAGAGGACAGCGTTATCGGCAGCAAGTCCATTTCCTGCGTCTACATAGAGCAGCTCGGTGAGGGCAGTGGTTATGAGATCACGAGCCACAACATTGACTGGTGCAGCGAGGAAATGTACAAAAACGCACTTGTTACCGCAGGCCTTGAGGACGTGAAGATCATCGTTGCGGCCCCTTTCACCGTATCCGGCACGGCGGCGCTGGCGGGTATCTACAAGGCCTACGAGGACATGACCGGCGAAACTCTGGACGACACCGCCAAGGAAGTGAGTACCCAGGAATTGGTGATCACCGGTGAACTGGCCGACGAGATTGGTAAGATCGATGCTGCCGGTATCGTCAACGAACTGAAGCTCATTCTGGACGAGACAAAGAAAATGAGCGACGAGGAGCTGAAAGCTCAGATCCAGTCCATCGCGGGCGGCTATAGCATTACGCTCAACGAAACGCAGCTGGAGCAGTTGGTCACACTCTGTCGTCAGCTGGAAAAGCTGGACGATATTGCTTTGGCCGACAAGGTGCGCAGCGTACAGGACGGTATAAAGAAGCTGCAGGAACTGCAGGAAAAGGCTCAGGAGGGCAAGGAAAAGCTCAACGAGGCAAAAGACAAGGCTGTCGGCTTCTGGGAAAAGGCCCAGCCTTATGTACAGCCCATTCTTGATTTTATCAAAGGCTTCTTTGAATGAAAAAGTACCGCGGAGAAAAAATCCGCGGTACTTTTTTCAGTTGCCCTTCCAGCTTGTGGGGGAAAGGAGAATCAGCATGGGGAAGATCTCCAGTCGGCCGATGAGCATGCAAAGGGTCAAAAGCAGCTTGCTGGGCCAGGCAAAGAAGGCAAAGTTTGCCGCCGGGCCGACGAGATTCAGTCCGGGGCCAACGTTTGAAATGCAGGTAAGGACGCTGGTAAAGTTGGTGGTAAAGTCGTAGCCATTGAGGCTGATGGCCACCGTTCCGGCCACAAGGATGGCTATATAGAGGAAGCAGAACACCAGCGTGCAGTGGACGGTCTCCGAAGCAACGCTCGCGCCCTCCAGCCGCACCTTGCGGACGCTCCGGGGCCGCAGCAGCCGACCGATCTCCACGCGGGCGGTACGCAGAAGGATCATAATACGCGAAACCTTCATGCCGCCGCCGGTGCTGCCGGCGCAGGCACCCACGAACATGATCAGCACGATCAGCGCCCGGCAATACTCTGGCCAGAGATCAAAGTTGGCCGTGGCAAAGCCCGTGGTGGTGATGATGGAGCTCACCTGAAAGAGTGCATAGCGCAGTCCCTGACCAAAACCACCAACCGACGAGGCAATGCTCGCAGCCATGGTCACCGTGGCAAAGGCAACAATGCCAAGATACCAGCGCAGCTCCTCATTTTTAAAAGCAGCGGAAAACTTGCCGATGAGGATGAAGAAATAGAGGTTGAAGTTCACACCGAAAAGCAGCATGAACACCGAGACCACTACATCCACATAAACACTGTCATACTGCCCGATGCTGTTGGCCTGATTGGAAAAGCCGCCGGTGCCGGCCGTGGCAAAGGAGTGGACCAGCGCATCGTAGAGATCCAGCCCACCGCAAAGCAGGAATATAACCTCCAGCGCCGTGAGTCCGATATAGATAAGATAAAGAATGGCTGCCGTTTTCCGGGCGCGGGGCACGAGCTTTCCCACCGTAGGACCGGGCACTTCCGCGCGCATGATGTGCATGGAATACTCCCCCGACATGGGCAGCACCGCCATGATGAAAACCAGAACACCCATGCCGCCAACCCAATGGGTAAAGCAGCGCCAGAACATACAGCCCCGGCTCATGGCGGGAATATCCGTCAGAATGGAAGCGCCCGTGGTGGTAAAGCCGGACACGGTTTCAAAAAGGGCATCTATGTAATGAGGGATATCCCCGCTCAGCACAAAGGGCAGCGCACCAACGGCAGAAAGTGATACCCAGGAGAGGGCCACGATCATAAAGCCCTCCCGGGCATAAATCTCCCGGGACTTCACCGGAACGCGCCAGAGAATACAACCCAGCACCCCCGCAATGCCAATCACGATGAGGAAGTGCAGCGGGCTCTCCCCATAGATGAGACAAACGACGGTAGGCAGCAGCAATAACAAGGCTTCGATACCGAGAACGCGCCCAAGCACCTGCCAGATCATTCTGTAATTCATAGGTCCTTACTCCAGTATCGCATCCAGATCACGGAGACCGGTCTCTGTAGTAACCACAATCGCTCTATCCCCAGCCGAGATGACCGTATTGCCATTGGGGATGATGCATTCGTTTCCATGGATCACGGCAGCGATCAGAACATTGCTGCGAAGGCGCAGATCCTTCAAAGGCTTTTCAATGCAGCGGCTGCCGGTGCCGACCACGAACTCCAGTGCCTCCACCTTGCCATCGTTGAGGCGGTAAAGCGTCTCAACACTGCTGCCCTCGGCGTTCTGAATGGCGCGGGCATAACGGACAATCTCGCTGCCGGCCAGAGTCTTGGGACAGATAAAGCAATCCAGACCGCTGCGCTGCAGCATGGGCACAAAGTGATCGTCGCTGACCTTGGTAACAACCTTGCCCACACCACAATCCTGAGCATACATGGAAACAATGATATTATCCTCATCGAAGCCGGTAAGGGCCACAAAGGCATCGGCCTCGCGGATTCCTTCCTCCAGCAGTACTTCCTGCTTGCTGCCGTCACCACAGATGATGGAAGCCTCCGGCAGAAGATCGAAAAGTTCCTCACAGCGGCGGCGATCCCGCTCCAGAATGGTAACGCGGATGCCGGCATCAAGAAGATTCCCCGCCAGATACGCCGTAATGCGGCTGCCACCCATGAGCATGGCGCTGCGCACCGGCTTTTTATAGGCGCCCACCGCCGTAAAGAAGCGGCGCATCTCACGGCGGGCACCGGAAACATTCAGTCTGTCACCGGAACAAAGGATAAAGTCGCCCTTGGGGATGCTGACAACGCCGCCGCGTTCCACCGCACAAACCAGAACCCTGGCCTTGAAGCGCTTGACCAAATCCTTCAGCGCCAGCCCATCCAGTTCGCTGTCAGCGGGAATACGGTACTCCACCAGTTCTGCTCTGCCCCGGGCAAAGGTTTCCACCCGGGCTGCCGTGGGGAACTGAAGAATGCGGGAAATCTCCCGGGCCGCACCCAAATCCGGATTGAAAACCGCAGACATGCCAAAGGCCTCCCGAAGAAAGGCGCGCTCACGGTTATATACAGGGTTTTTCATTCTGGCCGCCACATATCTGGCGCCCATATGACTGGCTGCCGTGCTGACGACCATATTCACCTCATCGCTGCCGGTAGCCGCAATGGCAAGATCGCAACCTTCCACACCGGCCTCCCGGAGTACCTCAAAATTGGTACCGCTGCCCTCCAGAGTGATGACATCGTACATATCGGAAACCTGTGCGATCTTCCCGGCATTGTTGTCCACCACGGCAATGTCATGGCCCTCGTTGGTCAGCTGGCGGGCAATGGCAAGTCCCACCTTGCCCGCACCGATAATCAAAATCTTCACAAAAGCGCCCTCCGCATACAATTTCAGACGTCCCGGCGATTATAACACATACAACCGCTTATTTCAATAGCAACGTGTTAATAACAACTTTATATTATATACCAAGTTGTTAGTTGTCTGCTAAAAAACCGGCCTCTGCGGCCGGTTTTTTCATTCGTTTTCAATACGCACCTGACACATTTTCATAGCAGCAAGTGCCGTGGCATGACTTTCCGGTGTCACACCGGCACAGCAGGCGGCATCCACCACGATTTCCGTCTCCGGCAGAAAGGCCCGGCAGATCAGCGCGTTGGAGATAACGCAGATATCGGTGCAAAGGCCAATCAGTGTAATGCGGCGGATCGCTTCCTCCTCGTTGGCGGCTCTCAGTCGTTCGCCCAGCTCCACGCTGCCAAATACAGGCTTATCAATGGGGGTATCGGTGCAATAAGGCTGCAGTGCCTTGTCCAGCTCCCAGCCTTCGCTTCCCCGGATGCAATGAGGTACCGGCAGGAGTCGGCCTTCCTGAGTAGAGAGATAATCCGCCTCATGGGTATCCCGCGTAAAAATCACCTTCCCGGGAAAGCTGCGGATCTTCTCGACCACAGCCGGAACAATGGCCACCGCCTCCGCCGTGCCAAGCGCCCCATCGATAAAGTCCTTCTGCATGTCCACCACGATCAGATACTCGCTCATACTTTTCTCTCCTCCCGGCTCGACTTAGTATAATCAGTTTAACATCTTTCACATACCATTGCAAGAACGGACTTTGGACGTTGACTTCCTGCAGGGAGGCGATTATGATAGTAACGTTTAACCCCCCTTACGAAGGAGCGTTTTCCATGGCTGAACTGGATCGGAGAACAGAGATTTTCGAGCGACTGCCCATTCCCAAGGCGGTATTTTTGCAGATCATCCCCGCCATTGCCGCGCAGCTTATCACCCTTGTCTATAACCTTACCGACACATTCTTTGTGGGCCTTCTGAACGCTCCGGCGGAAAGTGCGGCCGTGATGGTGGTCTTTCCCGTTGCCACCATGCTGACCGCTGTTTCCAACCTTTTTGGCGTAGGTGGTGCCAGCGCGCTGGCACAGGCCCTGGGCCGCAAAAAGCCAGAAAGTGCCCGGGAAATAGCAGCGGTTTCCTTCTGGTGCGGTCTGCTGAGCGCCGCTGTGTTCTGCGGTATTTTCTCCCTCTTTCGCGAGCCCATTTTGCGGCTTTGCGGTGCGACGGATGAGACCATGGGGCCCGCTCTGGGCTACGTCCTCTGGGTGGTCATTTGCGGTGGTGTATTTTCCATACTCAACAGCCTCCTTGCCAACCTCATTCGTTCCGAGGGCGGAGCCGCGGTGGCTTCCCGGGGCATCTCGCTGGGTGCGGTGCTGAATATCATCCTCGACCCTTTTTTCGTTCTGCCGCGCTTTCTGGGCATGGGCGCCGCAGGTGCCGGTCTGGCAACGGCCATCGCTACCGTATGCACCAGCGTATACTTTGCCCTCTATCTGAGACGTAACCGGAAAAAAAGCGTTCTTGCCTTCCGCCCCGAGCTGGCCATACAGGGCCTGCAGCACCTTAAACGCATCCTCACCGTGGGACTGCCTGCCGCGCTGCAGTTTGGCCTTGCGGTCATCGCCGTGGCGGCCCAGTCCAACTTTGTATCGAGGTACGGCACCGAAGCCATGGCCGCCCTGGGGATTATCAAAAAGCTCGACCAACTTCCCCTCTTTGTCTCCCAGGGCACGGGAACCGGCCTGCTGCCTCTGCTGGCGTATAACTATGCCTCCGGTGACCATGAGCGAAGACGCCGTGCCTTCCGTTTTGGCTGTCTTTTCGCCTTTTCCTTCTCCATGCTCTGTCTGGTGATCTATGAGATTTTTGCACCACAGTTGACCGGTATCTTCATCCGCGACGCGCTGACCATCCAGTACGGTGCTGCCTTTTTACGGCGTATGGTGGTTGCCATGCCCCTTATGAGCATCGGCTACTGTTCCACCGTGCATTTCCAGGCCATGGGCCATGCCCGGGAGGCTCTGGTGATCACCGTGATACGCAAGGGTGTTCTAGATATTCCCCTGCTGATGCTGATGGACAGCATTTACCCGCTTTACGGCTGTATGTGGGTACAGCCCATCGTTGACTTTATTGCCGTGCTGGCGGTATTCCTCTGCAACCATCGGATTCGTCAGCGGGAAGGTCTATAAGAAGGAGTGTGTTCCATGAGTTTTCTTGTTCTTGGCGTTATTCTCTGCGGGCTCTTTTTCTGGGGTCAGATTCATAAAAGTTGCCGGATCCTATGGCCTGCTGTGGCCATATCCTTCCTTGCCGGCGGCATTTTGTGCGTTGTCTTCCGGCCCACCATGACCGAGTTTGATACAGCCTCGGTCATCGGTGCATGGTTCGTTTTGGGTACCACCTTCTATGCCCTTTGGCGGCGTTTTTCCAAGCAGAAAAAGAACAACAAACGGCTGTGACCATCTTGGTCACAGCCGTTTGTTCCTAAAGGATAAATATCAGCAAGTTGTAATAGCCGATCATCAGCAGGGCAAAAAGCAGCGCCCGGGGCAGAGTCTTACGGATCAGCGAGCCAAGAGACACGCCGAAATAATCCGACGCTACTACAAGGCAAAGGTGGGTTGGCGACACGAGACTGGCCGCATGGGCCACGCACATGAAAAGCACCACCAGCGGCATACTGCTCCCCAACGCCGCAAAGGCCAGCGGAGCACCCACCGCAATGATGCCGGTGCTGCCGCTGATCATGCCGCCCAGGAAAAACATCAGCGAGAAAATAAGATATGCCGGGATGGGCAGACCCGAAAGAAGCGAGGGCAGTTCCTCCATGGCCCCGCCATAAGCAATAAACTCCTTGAGGATCAGAATCAGAGCCGTGTTGCCGATCAGCTTGGGCTCAAAAGCGGTGCGGATCATACAAAAGAGGTCTTTCGGGTGGAAGCGGTAAAGCGGAGCCGCCACAGCAATGACAAGCAAAATCGCCACAGCCGCCTTGAGGTTGAAGATCATGATCAGGGCAATGATGGCCATCAGCGTCCAAAGATGCTGCAGCAGATGCAGAGCGTCCAACCCCTGCTTGTCGCTGGGCGGCGTCCCCGTATCTTTTGGAAGGCGATGGATGAAGGGGAACCAGGCCAGCAGCCACAGCGTCACTACCGGGATGATCATGCCCGGAATAAACTCAGCCAACGGTACCCCGGAAAGGCCGGACATCAAAATCACCGTTGAATAGGTGGGCAGGGTGCTTTCGGGAATGTGCCGGAACCAGTTGGTCACAAAGGCCTGTTCTTTGGGATTGAGATATCCCTCAGTGGACTCCTTCACGATGTCACCGCAGAGAATCATAGCAGCCGCAGAGGGAAGGAGCCCGATAAACAGCGGCGCGCCCGAGGCATTGATGCGGCGGTTATGAAAAAGCCCGTTCAGATCCTGCTGAGCCAAACGGATCTGCTGCCGGGCCTCCAGCATTCTCTGTAAATAGGTGATAAGGTAAATGGAAAACACTACGGAAAAGGAATCCCAGTCGGTAAAAAGAGAGCCTACGCTCTCTGCAACAACCGACAGCGGAATGCGGTACAAAATCACAGCGGCCAGCAGACCGCCCAGAATTGCCTGATACAAAGGCTGCCGCAGCGTCAGCAGCAGCACGATCACCAGAAAGACGATCCCCAAAAACAAGAGCGACATCTCTTTTCCTCCGGCACACAGAAGTGTTCCCTTAGTATAAAAGAGGCCCGGGAAAATGTCAAATTCTCCCGGGCCTTTTTCCATTATGACCGCTCCATCATTGTACGGATGGCATCCCGCAGAACGTCACCGGCGATGGCACCGGCGGCCCAACCCACGGCGCGGCCTTCGGCATCGATTAGAAACGTCGTAGGAATGCTCATGACGCCGTAAACCACGGCTGCATTCTGCTCGCTGTCATAGTACACCGGGAAGTCAAAGCCCTGCCCTTCCATGTACGCAGAGGCTTTTTCCATCGTCTCCTGATAGCCGTCCGTCATGTTTATCATCATGAACTGTACGTCATCCCCATATTCCTGCCAGACCTCGTTAAAGTCCGGCATCTCACTCTTGCAGGGGCCGCACCAGCTGGCCCAGAAATTCAGCACAACCGGCTTCCCCTTGAAGTCGGAGAGGCGGACCGCGTTGCCCTCGGCGTCATAGACCGTAAAGTCCGGTGCCGGTGGCGGCGTCACCTCCGGTGCGGCTTCCTCCTCCGGGGTGTCAGCAGAAACCGGTTCCGCCGTCGGGGCAGGAACTGTCACAAGGGTCTCACGATCAGCCGTCCCGCCAAGGCGGCTGTAGAGAACGCCCGCCGCACCCAGCAGAATTACGAACAGCAAAAGAATAATAACAAGGGCTTTCTTCTCTTTCATACAGACCTCCTCAGCTCAGATAATTCAGCAGCTTTCCCAGAAAGCCCGTGGCCATCAGGATGCCCACGGCAATCAGCAGCAAACCGCTGATGGTGTTGATAATACTGTAGTGCCCCTTAACCCAGTCAAAGGCAGAACGCAGTTGATCGATAAGCAGGGCGCTCATAAGAAACGGCACACCAAGGCCCAGCGAATAGCTGAGAAGCAGCAGCATTCCCTCCACGGTGTGTCCCTGCTGGGATGCCAGCATCAGGGCACTGCCCAAAAAGGCACCCACGCAGGGTGTCCAGCCCAGGGCAAAAACTGCTCCAAAGACAAGCGCGGAAAAGAAGCTCATTTCTCCTCCCTGCCGCATACCGCCGCCGCGGAAAAGCTGCAGCTTGAAAAGGCCCAGAAAGCTCAGGCCAAAAAAGATCACCACCACACCACAGATAAAATTCACCAGCGCCTGATGCCGGCCCACAAAGCTGCCTAGCGTTCCGGCCAGAGCTCCCATGGCCACAAAGACCGTCGTAAAGCCCAGCACGAAGGCCAGCGCCCGGCTCAGAGTCTTGCCCTGACTGCGCTCACCGCCGCCGGCAAAGTAGGTAATGTAGATGGGCAGCATCGGCAAAAGGCAGGGGGATATAAAGGTTATAATACCCTCCAGAAATGTAATGACATATTGCATGGATTATCCTTCCTTTCCGGCGGAAGCCAGATACTCCTCCGCATGATGCACAGCCACTGCTCCGTCACCCACGGCGGTAACCACCTGACGCAGGGCCTTGCTGCGGACATCCCCCACGGCGTAGACACCGGGGATATTGGTTTTCGTACTCTCATCGGCGGCCACATAACCGCCCTCGTCCAGCCGGACCTGACCGCCCAGCACTTCCGTGGCGGGTTTTCGGCCAATGCTCACAAAGACACCGTCACAGGGGACAAGCTCCTCCGTCCCTTTCTGCAGATCTTTGATCCGCACACCCACAAGCTTTTCGTTCTCGCGGACAAGTTCCGTCACGGCACTCGTCCAGCGCTTTTCAATCTTTTCCGAAGAAAGGATTGGCTCATGATAAATCTTCGTGGCCCGCAGGGTCTCACGCCGATGGACGAGGATGACCCTTTCGGCCAGTCGGCTGAGAAGGAGGGCATCGGCCGCTGCCGTATTGCCGCCGCCGACCACGACAACCGTCTTGCCCCGGTAGAACATACCGTCGCAGGCAGCACAATAATGGACGCCCCTGCCGGTCAGCTCCCACTCCCCTTCCAGTCCCAGCTCTCTGGGATTTGCACCGGTGGAGATGACCACGGTGCGGCCATGGAAGCTGCCTTCCGTGGTCTCGGCGCTTTTGACATCGCCTTCCAGCGCGAGGGCCGTGACTTCGGCCAATACAGTTTTGGCTCCGAAGTGCTCGGCGCCCTCCTTCATTTTCTCTGCCAGGGACCAGCCGTCGATGCCGATGTCCGCGCCGGGATAGTTATCGATCTGATGAGTGAGGGCCAACTGGCCTCCTGCGCTGAGTCGCTCCAGCAGCACAGCATCCAGTCCTGCCCGGGCCGCATACAAAGCCGCCGTATAACCGCCGGGGCCGCCGCCGATGATAAGCATATCATAAATGTGTTTCATACACCACAGTCCTTTCGTTTTTTTGCAGTATAACCCCGGCGGCGGTTTTTTACTGTGATGATGTCACGAAAAAGCGCCGGTGGTCTTTGCCACCGGCGCTTTAAAAGATAAATCAATAGTTTTCCTTGCGGACTTCGAAGAAGGCCTGCGGATGCTTGCAGACGGGGCAGACATCGGGAGCCTTGACACCCAGCACCAGATGACCGCAGTTGCGGCACTCCCAGAGAGTGACACCGGCCTTTTCAAAGACGGCCTTGGTCTCCACATTCTTCAGCAGGGCGCGATAGCGCTCCTCGTGGGCCTTCTCAATGGCGGCCACACCACGGAACTGCTCAGCCAGCTCATGGAAGCCTTCCTCGTCGGCTTCCTTGGCCATACGGTCATACATATCGGTCCACTCGTAGTTCTCGCCCTCAGCAGCGTGGAGCAGATTCTCAGCGGTGTCGCCCAGCTCACCCAGAGCCTTGAACCAGAGCTTGGCGTGTTCCTTCTCGTTGTCGGCCGTCTGCAGGAAAAGGGCAGCGATCTGCTCATAGCCGGCCTTCTTGGCCACAGCAGCGAAGTAGGTGTACTTGTTACGGGCCATGGACTCTCCGGCAAAGGCGTCCCAGAGGTTCTTCTCCGTCTTGCTGCCGGCAAAGGGAGCCTTGGCGGCGGGCTCTTCCACCTTCACAAAGGCCTCGGCGGGCTGCTTGCAGAGGGGGCACTTGAAATCATCGGTCATGGGACCTTCATGCACATAACCACAGACAGAACATTTCCATTTTTCCATAATAACGCCTCCGTATAAAGATAATGGGTGGCATAGCCACCCATTATTCTACTCTTTTTATAGGCATTGTCAAGACTGTAGAAAGCGCAAAAAACGCTCCGCCGCAGGCGAGAGGGATTCGCGTTTGTAGTAGAGACGTATATCCCGGGCCACCAGAGAGTCGTCCGGCCTGAAAAAGAGCAGCTTATCCGTAGGCCCCTCGTATCGGAGCAGATCCGGGCGGATAAAGGCCGCACCCTTTCCGCTGCAGGCCACATAATAGGACGTAAGGAGCTGATCGAGATACATGACCACCTTTGGTTCGAACCCCGCATGGCGACACATCTCCTCCGCCCGCCGCCCCAAATCGTTGCCTTCTTTGAGAAAGAGAAAGGGAAGATCCCGGAAGGCTGATAAATTCACGCTGGGACAGTTCTCCCCTCCGTACAGCACATCGGAAAAGCTCAGCGCCCGCGCTCGCAGCTCATCGCCAAGAGGCAGTTCGGCCGGTACCGCCAGAATAATTTCCTCCTGCCGCCAGACACAGCTCTCCAGTTCGCTGCGGAGACTGTCCACCGTAAGGCAAAGATCCAGCTTATCTTCCCGGAAAAGCCACTCGATCTCGCCGGAATTGACTTCTGTGAGGCTGATCTCCGCCTCCGGATGCGCGGCACGGAAGCGCTCGCACAGAGGAGGCAGCACATAGGTACAGAAGAACGAGGAACTGCCCAGGCGGATCCGGGTGCGCCGCGAACGCTCAATGGCCTCCAGCTGCGCCGTAAGCTCCGCTTCTATGTCATGAAGCTTTTCCACGGCAGCAATGTAGCAGCGCCCCGCCTCCGTAAGCTCGATCGGGGACGAGCTCCGGTCAAACAGAGCATGGCCCAGTTCCGACTCCATCTTGCGTATGGCGGTACTCAAAGCCGGCTGCGAAACATGAAGCGACTCCGCGGCCTTGGAAAAGCTCTTCTTTTTATAAACGGCGTAAACATACTCCGTATTGCCAAGCATACTTTCCCCTCCTTCCTCCGGAAAGTATAGCATTCTTTCGGCCGCGCTTCAAGTATATAACAAATTTGGATAACTTTATTGAAATACTATATTTGCTCTTTTGCAGCGCATTTGCTATACTGATGTCACCATAGAAAATAACCTTCAAAGGAGCTGTCAACATGACTATTCAGGAAAAATTCCAGCGTCTCGGCATCGATAACGCCCCCGGTCAGGAGTCTCTGCAGAAGGCACAGGTCCTCGATCTGCGCGGTGAAAAGCTGGAGGGTCCCGCTGTGGACTTCTCCCACGGTGACGTGGATGCCCACGAGCCCACTCCCGGCAGCTTTGAGGTCTTTTCCGCCGGCGTGGAAGAAGGCGCTGCGCAGGCCTACACCCCCTACCGCGGCCGCAAAACCATTCTGGAAGACGTGGCCGAAAGCCTTTCCAAGTTCGCCGGCGTCAAAATTGACCCCGCCTCTCAGCTGATTCTCACCCCCGGTACCCAGGGTGCCCTCTTCCTTGCCATGGGCTGCAACATCATGCCCGGCGATCCCGTCGCCATCGTGGAGCCCGACTACTTTGCCAACCGCAAGATGGTGGAATTCTTTGGCGGCAAGCTCATCGGCATCCCCATGCACTACA
>SVLG01000118.1 GCA_015068055.1 Oscillospiraceae bacterium
AAGTGGCTACCGGCTACGAGTGTGGCATCACCTTTGAAAAGTTCCAGGACATCAAGGAAGGCGACATCATCGAGGCGTTCCTCATGGAGCAGATCGAGGTCTAATCGTCTACCGCGGTTCCCCCGGCGCGGCATAGCAGCGCCGGCCTGCGCTAAAAATTTGCCACCGGCAAATTTTCTTAACGCTGCGGTGGAGCAGATCGAAGTCTAATTTGACATTGCTACCACGCGGGGGCGGGCGATCACGCCCGCCTCTGCTTTCTTTCGGGAGGTGCTTTATGAGCAGAGTATTACTCATTGCTGCCGACAAGCCCCTGCCCCTGTGCGATAAACGGGGGGAGCGCACCCATACTGTCACTGTCAGAGGGAAAACATTCTCCATTACGGCAATGGGCGGCTTTTCCATCAGAGAGCACAGCTATTACCGCAATGCGGTGGATATGCTGGGCCATTCCATGAAACCCTATCAGTATGAGCTGGAGATCGAAGTCCGGGAAGAGGATCTTTCCGAGTTCAGGGCATATCTGCAGTCGCAGTTTCTTCCCGGCGAGGAAGCGGAACTTTGGAACCTCTGGGTGGGGGACGAACCCGGTCCGTTGACCCGTCTGCGCGGAAAATGGGAGGACTTTGATCTGGATACCCTGAAACAGTTTGACCGTCCCTTTGGCTATATCAATGCCCCCGGCCAGTGCCGGATGACGCTTCTTTTTTAATTATTCTACCTCTCAAGGAGGAACCGATTATGGCAAGCAATCGAATTGGCCGCATCAACGAAGAGATCCAGCGAGAGCTGTCTTCGCTGATCCGCAACGTAAAAGATCCCCGCGTGGCAGGCAGAATGATCTCCATCACCGCGGTGGAGACCACTCCTGACCTGCGCTACGCCAAGATTTTTGTCTCCCTGCTGGACAAGTCCGACACCAAGGAGGTCGTCAAGGGACTCAAGTCTGCCGGCGGCTATCTGCGCCGGGAGCTGGGCCGCGCTCTGAACCTGCGTTATACCCCCGAGCTGCAGTTTGAGCAGGACGACTCCATCGACAAGGGCGCCCACATTCTGGAGATGCTCCGCAATCCCGAGGTGGTCAAGCCCGCCAATCCTGCCAACGCCCACATCGTGCTGGACGAGGAGGACTGACCATGACCTACCTTGAGGCCGCGGCATGGCTGATGGAGCATGACAACTTTCTGATTTTGACCCATGTGCGTCCCGACGGTGATACGGTGGGGTGCGCGGCCGGATTGTGCCGCGCGCTGCGGGAGCAGGGAAAAACCGCGTGGATTTTGCCCAATCCGGAGACTACGTCTATTTTTACCCCCTATCTGGAAGGACTGCTGGCTGAAGAGGACTACCAGCCCGAAACCGTGGTTTCGGTGGATATGGCGGCCAGAGGTCTGTTCCCCGAAAATGCCCAGGTCTACCTTTCACGGGTGGACTTGGCCATTGACCATCATGGCTCTCAGGAGTTTTTCGCCAAGCAGACCTGTCTGGACGCCGACCGTGCCGCCTGCGGCGAGCTGATGTACGACATCGTCCGCCAGTGGGGACCGGTCAGCCCTGAGGTGGCTCTGCCTCTGTATGTGGCGGTTTCCACCGACTGCGGCTGCTTTGTTTACAGCAATACCTCTGCCGCCTGCCATCGGGTCGCTGCCGAACTGATGGAGACAGGCTTTGATTTTTATCCCATCAACCGCAAGCACTTCCGGACCAAGTCCCTTAAGCGGCTGCAGCTGGAGAGCATGCTGACCGCCGGTATGGATGTCCACGACGAAGGGCAGACTGTCATTGTGTCTCTGACGCTGGATATGATGGCCCGGGTGGGCGCCAGCGAAGAGGATATCGACGATATTTCCGCCTTTGTGGGGCAGATTGAAGGGGTGCGTACCGGCGTGACCCTCCGGGAGCTGCGCCCCGGGGTATGTAAGATTTCTCTGCGCACCGATCCCGGCGACCTGAATGCCAGCAAGGTATGTGCTCTGCTGGGCGGCGGCGGTCACGCCGCAGCGGCCGGAGCCACGGTGAACGCGAGTGTGGAGCAGACCCGACAGGCGGTTCTGGACGCGATCCGACAGGTGAGATATGGCTAACGGAATTTTGATCATCGATAAGCCTCAGGGCTGGACCAGCATGGATGTCTGTGCCAAGCTGCGGGGAAAGTTCCACGAAAAGCGGGTGGGACACGGCGGTACGCTGGACCCCATGGCCACCGGCGTTCTCCCTGTTTTTCTGGGCAGAGCCACCCGGGCGGTGGAATTTGCCACGGATTCGGAGAAGGAATATGTGGCGGCCCTGAAGCTGGGCATTGTCACAAATACCCAGGATACCACCGGTGAGGTTACCCAGCGGTATGATGTGGCTGTGACTGAGGAAGATCTGAAGGCGGTGCTGCCCCGGTTTACCGGCCCTATTGAACAGATCCCGCCCATGTATTCCGCCATCAAGAAGGACGGAAAAAAGCTCTACGAGCTGGCCCGCAAGGGCGTGGAAGTGGAGCGAAAGCCTCGTCCGGTGACCATTCATGCCCTGGAGATGTTGGAAAAAGCACCTTTCGGCTGGCAGGAAGAGGAAAATATGTGGTTTTTGCGGGTGCGCTGCTCCAAGGGCACCTATATCCGCACCCTCTGCCATGACATCGGTATGGCCCTGGGCTGCGGCGCTGCCATGGCCGCTCTGCGGAGAACCGAAGCCGGCGGCTGTACCCTTGAAGAGAGCTGCACGCTGGAGCAGGTGCTGGAAACGGAAGAGCCGGAAAAACTGCTGCGGGCGGTGGACGGCTGCTTTCAGTATGCGCCTGCCCTGACCATTTCAGGCCGGGAATT
>SVLG01000036.1 GCA_015068055.1 Oscillospiraceae bacterium
TGCAGAAAAACTCCAGCTCCATCTGCTCGAACTCACGGGTACGGAAGGTGAAGTTGCCCGGAGTGATCTCGTTACGGAAGCTCTTACCCACCTGGCAGACGCCGAAGGGCAGCTTGCGGCGGGTGGTGCGCTGGACGTTCTGGAAGTTCACAAAAATGCCCTGCGCGGTCTCGGGGCGGAGGTAAACGGTGTTGCTGGCGTTCTCGGTGACGCCCTGGAAGGTTTTGAACATCAGGTTGAACTGACGGATGTCGGTCCAGTTATGCTTGCCGCAGCTGGGGCAGGGGATGTTGTGCTCCTCGACAAAGGCCTTCATCTCCGCCTGGGAGAGGGCGTCCACGCTCTTGCCCAGATCGAAATCGTTCTCCTTGCACCAGTCCTCGATGACCTTATCGGCACGGAAGCGCTCCTTGCACTCCTTGCAGTCCATCAGAGGATCGCTGAAGCCGCCCACATGGCCGGAGGCAACCCAGACCTGAGGATTCATGAGGATGGCGGCGTCCAGACCCACGTTGTAGGGGCTCTCCTGAACGAACTTCTTCCACCAGGCGCGCTTGACGTTGTTCTTCAGCTCCACGCCCAGAGGGCCGTAGTCCCAAGTGTTGGCAAGGCCGCCGTAGATCTCGCTGCCGGCAAAAATAAAGCCGCGGCCCTTGCAAAGGTTGACGATCTTCTCCATGGTCTTTTCGCTCTGCTTCATAAAAAATACTTCCTTTCTCCACGGCTGGCTGCCGCAGACGATATTTGACAAGTCAGTATAGCATTCCCTGCCGCGCTTCGCAAGGATGATTTACATTTCCCCGGGAAAATGCTATACTTTTTTTGAGGTGAAGCATATGCTCCGACTGATTCTGGGCCGGGCCGGCACCGGCAAAACCGGTCTTATCATAAACGAAATACGTGAGCGCGTCGGCGCCCATCAGGGAAAGAACATCCTGATCGTCCCCGAGCAGTACAGCCACGAGGCCGAGCGGGAGCTGCTGCGCGCCTGCGGGGACCAGTGCTCCCTCTACGCCGAGGTGCTGAGCTTCTCCCGTCTGGCCCACAGCGTGGCCCGGGAGCAGGGCGGCGCCGGCCGCATCTACGCGGACAAGGGCGGCCGCACGCTGCAGATGGCTCTGGCGCTGGACCGGGCCTCCACCTCTCTCACGGTCTATGGTGCCGCAAAGCGCCAGCCGGAGATGATCTCCTCCCTGCTCTCCGCGCTGGACGAACTGCGCTACGGCTGCGTGGAGGGCGAACAGCTCCGCACTGCCGCAGAGCACTGTGAAGGGGCACTGGGTGAAAAGCTCCGGGATCTCTCCCTTCTCCGGGACACCATGGCCGCCGTGGAGAGCGAAAGCGGGCTTGACCCGCTGAGCCGGCTGGAACTGCTGACCGAACAGATCCCCCAAAGCGAACTTCTGCGGGACGCCCACATCTATATCGACGGCTTTGCGGACTTCACGATGCAGCAGCAGCGGATCATCCGTGAACTTTGGCTCCGGGGCGAGGTCACTGTCTGCCTCTCCTGCAGCGACCTCCACGAACAGAGCGAGGAATTTGCCATCACGGCCCGGACGGCCCGCTCCCTCTACCGGCTGGCCGGGGAGGACGGGCTGAAAACCGCCATCCTCACCGTGCCCTCCCTGCAGGAGGAAAGCCCCCTGCGCCTTCTGGAGGAGCGGCTTTTTGTCTACACCCCCGAGCAGTACAGCGCCGGCGGGGCCATCACCCTCCGCAGCGCCGAAAGCGTAACGGCGGAGTGTGAGCTGGCCGCCGGGGAGGTACTTCGCCTTGTGCGGGAGACGGGCTGCCGCTGGCGGGAGATCGCCGTGGCCGTCCGGGACTTTGGCTCCTATGAGAGCGTTCTCCGGAGCATCTTCACGCGCTACGGCATTCCCCTCTATCTCTCCGAGCGCAGCGACCTTATGCAAAAGCCCCTGCCCTGTCTTTTGACCGCCGCCTACGCCGTCATCGGCGGCGGCTGGCGCTACGAGGATATGTTCAGCTACTTGCGGACAGGTCTCACGCCCCTTGGCCGCAGCGACTGCGACGAGCTGGAAAACTATGTGCTGCTCTGGGACATCCGGGGCGGCGCCTGGTGCAGCGAACAGCCCTGGCGGCAGCACCCGGAGGGCTACAACCAGAAATACGATTCGGACACCCAGGCCCGGCTGGAACGGCTGGACGCCCTGCGCCGTCTGGCGGCTTTGCCCCTCCGGAAGCTGCAGGAGCGAAGCTGCGCCGCCCACAACGCCCGCGCCCACTGCGAGGCCATGGCCGCTTTCTGGGAGGATCTGGGACTCTGCGCCCGGCTGGAAGAGCGGGCCGCGGAGCTGCGCTCACTGGGCGAGGAACAGAGCGCTCAGGAAACGCTGCAGCTCTGGGAGCTGACCGTGGGCGCGCTGGAACAGTGCGCGGCGGTGCTGGGCGAAACGCCCATGGAGGCCGACGAGTTCATCCGCCTTTTCCGCCTCCTTCTCTCCCAGTACGACGTGGGCACCATCCCCGTTTCGGTGGACCGGGTCATTGCCGGTGACTTCGACCGGATGCGCCGCCGTCGCTTAAAGCATCTGCTCATCCTCGGCGCCACCGACGAGCGCATCCCCTTCCTCTCCCCCGCCGCCGGACTTTTCACCGGCAGTGAGCGGCAGCAGCTCCAGGAGCTGGACATCGCCGTGGAGAGCGAGGACGAGGCGCTGGACCGGGAGTTCAACCTTCTCTACCATGTACTCACCCTCCCCTCGGAGAGTCTCTATATTTCCCGGCCCCTTTATACTTCTTCCGGGGCCGAGAGCCGCGCTTCCTTCCTGACCGAGCGGGTGCAAAAACTCTTTGGTCTCAGCGAGGAACGGGGCGACCTTGCCGCCGCCCGCTCCTCCTGCCGCGCCGGTGTTTTTGAGCTGGCCGCCGCCGGGAACCGGGAGGCTGCGGAAGCTCTGGAAACCGAGCGCGCGGAGGACCTGGCGCGGCTGCGCTCGGCAGCAGAACTGAGCCGCGGCAGGCTTCGCGCCGAGAGCGTCCGTGCCCTCTACAGCGACGAGACCTGGCTCACCGCCTCCCGCATCGACACCTTTGCCGCCTGCAAGTTCCAGTATTTCCTCCGCTACGGTCTCAAGGCCAAGGTGCGCCAGAGCGCCGGTTTTGATCCACCGGCGCTGGGCACCTTCATGCACTATATTCTGGAAAACGTCACAAAGGAGGCGGCCGCGCGGGGCGGCTTCTCTGCCCTGACCGATGACGAGATCCGCGCCCTCACCGACCGCTATGTCAGCGACTATGTCCACACGGAACTGGAGGACTTCCGGGAAAAGAGTCCCCGCTTCGTCTACCTCTTCCGCCGCATGCGTGCCACCGTGGAAAAGATCGTGCTGGACACCGCCGGGGAGCTGCGCCGTTCGGACTTTACCCCGTTGGATTTTGAGCTGAACTTCTCCGCCACCCCCGACCTGCCCCCCATGAAGCTGGGCGACGGGGAAACGGCCCTGCGTCTCACCGGCGTGGCCGACCGCATTGACGGCTGGGAGCAGGACGGCAAACTCATGCTCCGGGTGGTGGACTACAAGACCGGCCACAAGGAATTCTCCCTCTCGGACGTCTGGTACGGCATGGGTCTGCAGATGCTCCTCTATCTCTTTGCACTGGAGAAAAACGGCAGCAGGCGCTATCAGAAGGAGATCATCCCTGCGGGTGTCCTCTACGTTCCCGCCCGGGATGTGCTGCTCAGCGCCGATCACCGTCCCACGGATGCGGAAATCCTCAAGGAAAAAGCCAAGACCCTCCGCCGCAGCGGACTTGTGTTGGATGACGGTGCCGTTATCAACGCCATGGAGCACGGAGAGGACGGCTTCCTCTACCTGCCCATCAAGCTCAACCGCGCCGGGGAACGGACAAGCGACTCCCTGGCCAGCGCCGAACAGCTGGGGCGGCTCTCCCGCCATCTGGAAACGCTGCTTACGGACATGGCCGGGGAGCTGCGCCGGGGCAGCATACAGGCCGACCCCCTCTACCGGGGTGAAAACGAGAACCAGTGCCTGCTCTGCAGCTACTACGACGCCTGCCACTTTGACGAAAGCAAGGACCAACCCCGCTATAAGCTGAAGCTGCGTGCCCCGGAATTCTGGGCGAGGCTTGAAAAACAGGAAAGGAGTGAATGACCGTGCCCCTTACCCCCTCTCAGGAACTGGCTGCCTCGGTGCGCGGCCGTCCGCTCCTTGTAAGCGCCGCCGCCGGCTCCGGCAAAACCCGGGTGCTGGTGGAGCGCCTCATGCGCCATGTGGACGACGGCGCGGACATTGATGAATTTCTGGTCATCACCTATACCCGGGCCGCCGCTGCGGAGCTGCGCAGCCGTATCCTCAAGGAACTCAACGCCCGCCTCGCGGAAAACCCCTCATCCCGCCGTCTGCGCCGACAGACGGAGCTTTGCTGCCGGGCCGGCATCGGCACCATCGACAGCATCTGCGGCCGCATCCTCCGGGAATACGTCCATCTCACCGGCCTGACGCCGGACTTTCGCGTGGTGGAGGAGGAGCGGGCCAACGCCATGAAACGCGCCGCGCTGGATCGGGTGCTGGAGGAACGCTACGAGCACATCGGGCAAAACGATGCCTTCCGTGCCCTGGCCGACAGCGTGGGCGCCGGCCGGGACGACAGCCGTCTCGCAGAATTGACGCTGCAGCTTTTTGACTCCCTGCGCAGCCACCCCCACCCTCACGAGTGGATGGAGGCTTGCCGGGAGGAACTGCTGGCAGCGCCCACAGATGCAGCGGAGACCCTCTGGGGCCGCCGTCTGCTGCAGCGCTGTGAACGCAGCGCCGACTACTGGGCGGAGCGGCTCTCCGCCATGCTCCATGAGATGGAGCTGCCCGGCCACGAGGCCCTTTACGCCGCCTACGGCGAGGGCTTTATCCTCGCCGCCGAGGCTCTGCGGGAAACCGGCCGGGCCGCAGCTCTGGGCTGGGACCGCTGCGCGGAAACCTTCCCCATCCCCATGAAGATCAAGGCCTTCCGGAAGGAAGACCCCCTCAAGGCCCATGCCAAGGCCCTCTGGGACGAGTGCCGCAAGGCCTGTGCCAAGCTGGAAACGGACTTTGCCCAGCGCTCGGCAGAGCTGCTGGCCGACCTTGCCCTGACTGCCCCGGCCATGACGGCCCTGCTCTCCCTCACCGCCGATCTGGACAAGGCCTACAGCGCAGAGAAGCGGCGGCAGGCCGTGGTGGACTTCTCCGACCAGGAGCACATGGTGCTTGCCCTGCTGGAGGACGAATCCAACGGCGTGGGTGCCGAGCTTTCCGCACGCTGGCGGGAAGTGATGGTGGACGAGTACCAGGACGTGAACGAGTGTCAGGACCGGCTCTTCACCGCCCTTTCCGGCGGCGGAGAAAAGCTCTTTCTGGTGGGCGATGTGAAGCAGTCCATCTACCGCTTCCGTCTGGCCAACCCCGGCATCTTTCTGGAGAAGTACCGGCGCTTTGCCCCGGTGGAAGACCGTCCCGAAAGCCGGGAAGGCGGGCTCATCCTCCTGCGGGAAAACTTCCGCTCGGCGGCCAATGTCCTCGCCGGCTGCAACAGTGTCTTTGAAAACATCCTCTCCCGGGAGCTGGGCGACCTCGATTACGACGAGGGGGCACGGCTGGTTCACGGCCGAAGCGAACACCCCGAGGCTCCGGCCTTCACCACCCGCCTCGCCATTCTGGACATCCCCGAAAGCGAGGAGGGAGAAAAGCAGGACAAGACCGCCATGGAAGCGGCTTATGTGGCCACCGAGATCAAAAAGCTTCTGGACGAGGGCACCCTCATCCCGGACGGGGATACGCTCCGTCCCCTGCAGCCCGGGGACATCGCCATCCTCCTGCGCTCCTACAAGGGCAGCGGCGAGCGCTACACTGCCGCGCTGCGGACGCTGGGCGTTCCCGTCACCAGCCAGCAGGGCGGGGGCTTTTTCCGTTCGCTGGAGGTGACCGCCCTGCTGTCCCTGCTCAGCGTTATCGATAACCCCCGGCAGGACATCCCGCTCATTGCCGTGCTGCGCTCCCCTCTCTACGGCTTCAGCGCCGACGAGCTTTCCCTCATCCGCGCGAGAAATAAAAAGAGCGACTTTTACACCGCCCTTTGCGCCGCAGCAGACGAGCCCCACTGCGCCGCCTTCCTTCGGGAGCTGGAGGAGTACCGGGCGCTCTCCCCGGAGCTGACCGTGGCAGAGCTGCTGGGCCGCATCGGCAGCCGCAGCGAACTGTTCGCCCTCTTCTCCGCCATGCACGACGGAGCGGCCCGCCGGGAAAACTACCAGCTGCTGCTGGACTATGCCCGGCAGTTTGAGCAAAGCGGCTACCGGGGACTTGGCAGCTTCGTCAACTGGATGAAGCGGCTGCAGCAGCGGGGCGAGGAACCCCGGCGGCAGAGCGGAGAGGGCGGCAACGCCGTACAACTCATGAGCATCCACCGCTCTAAGGGTCTGGAATACCCGGTGGTTTTCCTCTGCGGCACCGCCAAAAAATTCAACCTCTCCGACAGTCAGAGCAAGGTGCTGGTGCATCCCCGGCTGGGTCTGGGTTGTAAGGTCACCGACAGCGCCCGGGGCGCCGAATGGCCCAGCATCGCCTGGCGGGCCATTGCCGCGCAGCTCCGGCAGGAAAGCCTCTCCGAGGAGATGCGGGTGCTCTACGTGGCCATGACCCGGGCCCGGGAGCGGCTCTACATCACCGCCGCCTGGCCCAAGGCCGAAGAAAAACTCCAGAAGCTCAGCGAGGGTCTCTGCTCCCCCATTGCTCCCACGGTGCTGGAAGGCGATGCCTCCCTCTCCCAGTGGTTGGGGCGCTGTGCCCTTCTCTGCCCGGAAACACTGGAGCTGGCCCTTGTGCCGCCGGTGGCGAAGCTGCAAGCCACAGCGCAGGAAGTTGAGGAACCGGCGCATGGGGAAGCGCCCCTGCACATTGCCGAAAAGCTTCGCTGGCGCTACGCCCACGCCGGGGCCGAGTCCCTTCCCTCCAAGCTCACCGCCTCGGAACTGAAGGCCGGTGAGTGGCAGGACGCCGACCTGCAGCGTCCCGAAAAGCCTGCAAAACCCATACGCATGCCGGATTTCACCACCGCGGAGCGCCCGCTCAGCGCCGCCGAGCGGGGCACCGCCATGCATCTGGCGTTGCAGTTCATCGACTTTGTCCAGACCGGCAGCCGCACGGAGATCGAAGAAGAACTCACCCGGCTGGAGGCGATCGGCCAGCTGACGAAAAAGCAGCGCGCCGCCGTGTCGGCCGGACGGCTGGAAAAGTTCTTCCGCTCGGCAATCGGTCAGCGGCTGTTGGACGCAGACCGGGTCTGGCGGGAGCAGCGCTTCAGCCTTCTCATGAAGGCAGCGGACTGCGGCTACGCCGGCGACGAGGAAATTCTCTTTCAGGGCGTGGTGGACTGCTGCATGGAGGAGGCCGACGGTCTCGTCATCCTCGACTACAAGACCGACTACGTCACCGATGAAACCATTGCGGAGCGGGCCCGGAGCTATACGCCCCAGATCCGCGCCTATGCCGCCGCCATGGAGCGCATCCTCAAAAAACCGGTGAAGGAAGCCGTGCTGTATTTTCTGGCCTTGGACGCGCCGATCCGCATAAAACTTTGAAAATAGCTCTTGCATTACGGAAAAAGCTTTGATATAATAACGGTCGCGCCTTGTATCCTTGGGCGTTCCGCGCCCGAACTCAGGGCAGCAATATGTGAGGTGTATTATCATGAAGGAAGGCATCCATCCCAACTATCAGCGTACCACCATTCGCTGCGCCTGCGGCGAAGTCATCGAGACCGGTTCCACCCGTAAGGACATCACTGTGGAAATTTGCTCCAAGTGCCATCCTTTCTATACCGGCAAGCAGAAGCTGGTCGACACCAGCGGCCGCGTGGACAAGTTCAACAAGAAGTTTGGTCTGAAGTAATTCACGCGAAGGAGAGGCCCGCTTCCGTCTTTCGGAAGCAGGCCTCTCACGCTTTTTAAGGAGGAGATTATGAGTAAAAAACAGTTTATCTGGCTGTTGATCGCCCTGCTGCTCTTTGCCGCCACCGGTGTCAGCGGTGTACTCATGGCGGAGCGGGCCCAGCAGCAGAGTCTCGCCGCCATGGAGACTATGTTCGGCAGCCTTTTCGCCGCCGAAGAAGAAAGCACGACCTATCCCGATGGCCCCTATGTGGCCCGGGTCAATGTAGAAGGGGCCATCACCTCCGCAGCCGCCTATGGCGAGGGCTTCGATCTGGACTATACCCTCCGCTGCATCGAGGACTACATGGCCGACGAAGACAATGTGGGGCTCCTCCTCTATGTAAACTCCCCCGGCGGCGAGATGAACGCCAGCGACACCCTCTATTATAAGCTCATGGACTACAAGACGGAGACGGGCCGCCCCATCTACTGCTACTTTGACGACTACGCCTGCTCCGGCGGCTACTATGTGGCCATGCCCGCCGACGAGATCTATGCCAACCGCAACAGCATGTGCGTCAACATCGGCGTGTACATCTCCACCTACAACTTCTCCGGTCTCTTTGAAAAGGCCGGGGTGGAGGAGGTCATCTTCCGCAGCAGCGAGAACAAGGGCATTGGTATGCCCGGCACTCCCTGGACCGAGGAGCAGAAGGAAATCTACCAGAGCATTGTGGATCTCCACTATCAGCAGTTTCTGGAAGTGGTGGCCGAGGGCCGCGGCATGACCACCGACGAGGTCAAGCGCCGGGACGACGGCCGGGAGATGCTGGCTGTGCAGGCGCTGGAGGCCGGCTTCATCGACGGCATCTGCCGCCTGGAGGAGTATGAGCAGATGGTTCTGGCCAACTTCAGCGAGGATACCGTGATCTATGAGCCTTATGTGGAACCCGACTTTATGGACGAGCTGCTGGGCTATCTGGACAGCCGACTGCCCAAAAGCGACTCTCAGGTGTGGATGGACTTTGCCGAGAAGAAAAGCGGCATGGTGGTGATGGCCTATGCGGACTGAAAACACTGCTGCGGGCTTCTTCCCCCGAGCCGCCGCCCTGCTGATCGACCGTGCCCTCCTCTTTGTGCCGCTGCTGGCGGTGCGCCTCCCCGCATGGTGGGGAGAAAATGGGCTTTCCCTGCCGGTGCTTTTCGCTTTTACCCTGTCGGAGGTCATATGCGCTGCAGCGGGTATCCTCTACTTTACGCTTCTCACATGGCGCTGCGGTTCCACCCTTGGCAAGCGGGCCATGAACCTGCAGGTAGTCCGGGAGGACGGTGAAAAACTCACATTCCTCAACTGCCTCTACCGGGAGAGCATTGGCCGCTATCTCAGCTCCCTTTTCTGCATCGGCTACTTTCTCGCCGCCGTGGACGGGCGTAAGCAGGCCCTGCATGACATGATCTGCGACACGCAGGTGGTCTACGCTGTGCCCGTGCGGGTGAAAGAGACAAAGAAAGAGCTCCGGTATTTCAAAACCGACGACCCCGAACGAGACTGGTATAAGCCGTATCGGTATTAAAAAACAGCGCCCCGACAAACGTCGGGGCGCTGTTTTCACCTCATCCAAAATCGTGACGGCTTCCACCTGAGCTGCCGCATTCTTCAAAAGCGCGGACAATGTTTTCAATCTTATAAAAACATTCTCTGTCATCGAGCGTCTCATCATCAAGCGCTTCTTTAATCTTTGAGAGCACTTTATAACACTCCCGCTCCAACAATGTCGAAAGCTCTAAATTCAATTCAGGGAAAGTAACTTCCACACGGTCTTTGCTCAACACATGAATTAACAATTCTTTATATAGCTCCATTTGCATCACATCCCGTTTTATGGGGGCTATATCCCCTTAATATTCAGGATTATAACCCCCAGAATAGTTGGTGTCAACAAACGGGGGCGATGAAGATGATCAAATTTGACAGACTTTGGAAAACCATGGAACGCAAGGGCATTTCCACTTACGTTCTCCGGGAAAAGTGCGGCATCGATAGCAAAACCGTCCGCCGACTCCGGGCCAACGACAACATGGAGACCAAAACTCTGAATAAGCTCTGCGAAGTGCTGGACTGTACATTGGAAGATATCGCGGAGTTTGTAAAAGACGAAGAATAAGCAACAGCGCCCCGACTTTACGTCGGGGCGCTCTTTTCTTATGCCTTATGAATGCTCTTCATGCGCTGGCCGTGGTCCAGAATACGCTTGCGGATACGCAGGTTCTGGGGGGTGACTTCCAGCAGCTCGTCGTCGCTGAGGAACTCCAGGCACTGCTCCAGACTCATCTGCCGGGGCGGCACAAGGCGCAGAGCCTCGTCGCTGCCGGAGGCACGGGTGTTGGTCAGATGCTTGGTGCGGCAGACGTTCACGGGGATGTCCTCGTTCTTGGGGGTGACGCCCACCACCATGCCGCCATAGACCTGGGTGCCCGGGGCGATGAACAGGGCGCCGCGCTCCTGGGCGTTCCAGAGGCCGTAGGCCACGGCGGTGCCGGTCTCCCAGGCGATGAGGGAGCCGGTGGAACGGCGCTGCACCTCGCCCTTGAAGGGGGCATAGCTGTCAAAGACGCTGGCCATGATGCCCTCGCCGTGGGTATCGGTGAGGAATTCGTTGCGGTAACCAAAGAGGCCGCGGGAGGGGACCAGGAAGGTGATGCGCATACGGTTGCCCACGGGGTTCATCTCCTTAAGCTCGCCCTTGCGCATGCCCAGCTTCTCGATAACGGGGCCCACATATTCCTGGGGCACGTCGGCCAGCAGTTCTTCCATAGGCTCCATAAGACCTTCCTCGGTCTTCTTCAGCAGCACACGGGGAGGAGACACCTGGAACTCGTAGCCTTCGCGGCGCATGGTCTCAATGAGGATGCTCAGGTGCATCTCGCCGCGGCCAGCCACGTTGAAGCTGTCGGTGGAGTTCTCCACGTCGGTAACCCGGAGGGATACGTCCTTGAGGGTCTCCCGGTAGAGACGCTCCCGGATCTGACGGGAGGTGACCCACTTGCCTTCCTTACCGGCGAAGGGGGAGTTGTTGACGGAGAAGGTCATCTCCATGGTGGGGGCGGAGATCTTCACAAAGGGCAGGGGCTCGATGGCCTCGGGGGCGCAAATGGTATCGCCGATGGTCACATCGCCGATGCCGCTCATGGCAATGATGTTGCCGGCGCTGGCCTCGGTGATGGGGGTGCGGCCCAGCCCGCCGAACTCAAAAAGAGCCACAGCACGAGCCTTGCGCACGGGAGCCTGATAGTCGTGGAAGTTGGACACAGCAATGTCCTGATTCTGGCGGATGGAGCCGCGCTCGATACGGCCAATGGCAATGCGGCCCACAAATTCATTGTAGTCCACGGAGGAGACCAGCATCTGGAAGGGGCCTTCGGGCATGGGGGGCTCGGGGATATACTCCAGAATGGTGTCCAGCAGGGGCTGGAGGTCCTTGCCGGGCACGTCGGGGGAATAGGAAGCGGTGCCCTGACGGCCGGAGCAGAAGAGCATGGGGGAGTCCAGCTGCTCGTCGGTGGCATCCAGATCCATGAGGAGCTCCAACACCTCGTCCACCACCTCGTGGACGCGCTGGTCGGGACGGTCGACCTTGTTGACCACCACAATGACCCGGTGGCCCAGCTCCAGAGCCCGGCTGAGAACGAAGCGGGTCTGAGGCATGGGGCCCTCGGCCGCATCCACCAGCAGCAGCACGCCGCTGACCATCTTCAGAACGCGCTCCACCTCGCCGCCGAAGTCGGCATGGCCCGGGGTGTCCACGATGTTGATCTTGGTGTTCTTATAGTTGATGGCCGTGTTCTTGGCCAGAATGGTGATGCCGCGCTCACGCTCCAGATCGCCCGAGTCCATGACACGGTCCACGACCTCCTGATTTTCCCGGTAAACGCCGGACTGCTTGAGCATTTCATCCACGAGGGTGGTCTTGCCGTGGTCAACGTGGGCAATGATGGCAATATTACGAAGTTCCATAATCTATATCTCCCTGTTTCAATTCCAACTGAATATTATAGCGTATATATTGGCTTTTGAAAAGATGGGAAACAAAAAAATGTCTGCCTTTCGGCAGACATTTTTTATTGCTTTCTGAAGATAAAAAACTTGCTGGCGATATAGTTGAGGACAATGACGATCACGTTGGAAATGATTTTCCAGATAAGCCCGTTCCAGCCCATCATGTCTACTGCCAGGGCCATGATGAGAACGTCCAGAATGCCGGTAAGGATGCGGCAGCCAAAGAAAGATAGCAGCTCCCGCAGTCTGCCGCGCAGTTCCGTCTCCTTGCTCTCAAAAACAAAGCTGCGGTTGGTGAGGAAGGCAAAGATCACCGACACCAGCCAGGCCAGAATGGTACTGGGTACATTGGCCATCTGCAGCCCCCGGTACAGAAGGGCATAGACCACGATGTTGATCAGCGTGGTGCAGCCGCCAAAGAACAGATAGAGGATGACTTCTCTATACTTTCTGAAAAGCGTCCACCCCAGATCGATCAGCTTTTTCATATGTTCCAGTCCTCCACCTTTCCCTTTTTCACCATGTACGCCCGCTCCGCGATCTGCGCCATGGGCAGGTCGGAGAGGGAGTCGGAATAGAAAGCCTCCACCTTTGTCAGTCCATACTCGGCGGCCAGCCGCTTCGGCTTTTCCACATCGTGGCAGTTTGCCCCGGTGAACTTTCCGCTTCTGGCATCCACGCGGGATGCGATGAGACGGGAGATGCCCAGACGGCGGCAGATGGGCCGCAGGAGAAAGTCCGGAGACGCGGAGATGACCATGTCGTCCTCCTGCCGCTGCCGGAGATACCAGTCAAAGATCCGCCCTTCCTGTTCGTCCCAGAAGCTCTCCGCCAGTGCCATAGCATCCACGGCGGCGAGAAAGCTGAAGTAGTATTCCTTGAGCGTAGTTTTATCGATTTTTTTCAAAGCATACAGTACGAAGCCCCAGAGCTGTTTGGGAAGGTAAAGCAGTGTCCCGGGCTTCTTTTTCAGCGCGTAGAGCAGAAAGTTCACGCTGCTGTCGCCGTTATAAATGGTTCCGTCAAAATCGTATACGTTCATGGCGCACACTCACAGATAGAGGATGGCAAGCATCATCACAAGATAGACAAAGCAAAGAAGCAAAAGCACCTTATCATGGAGCAGCACCTCCACCGGATCGCCGTCGGAGTCCCCTTCAATATTGAGGCTGTACTTCATGGTGATGAGCAGCACGATGGGCACGGAAAACACCAGACTGTTTCCGTAAGCTCTTACGGTATTCTCATCCATGCTCCACAGGGCATAGAACACATTGGCCAGCGTCAGACACATATTCATGCTCTTATTCAGAAAGCTCACCGGATAGGCCTTCAGTACGGCTCTTGTCTCCCCGCCGCCCAGCTGTCTCAGCTCGTTGCGCCGCTTGCCCAGCGAGAAATAGAAAGCCACGGCAATCACCGTCAGGTAGAGCCAGTTGGAGATAACAATATCCGTCACCATGGCACCGTAGAGAATGCGGATGAGAAAACCAGACACCAGAATGGTGATGTCTACGATGGGCACATTCTTAAGGCCGAAGCTGTAGACCAGATTCAAAACAAAATACAGCACCAGCAGCAGCGTAGCCCCCAAATGGAAGCTCAGACTGTTGCAAACCGCTGCGATCACCAGCAGCGCAGCCGCCAGACACCACGCATTCTTCACGGATACCGTACCGGCAGCGATGGGACGTTTGCACTTGGTAGGATGGCGGCGGTCCTTCTCCTGGTCACGGATGTCGTTGACAATGTAGACCACGGACGACACCATGCAGAAAGCCACAAAAGCCGCCAGCCCGGCGCCAAGCTTTTCAGGGTTAAAAAGCTGTCCGCTGCAGGCCAGAGCCGCAAAAACCAAAAAATTCTTGATGTAGTGATGCACACGCATCAGTTTCAGATAATGTTTCATAAGTACCCCTTTATACAACCGGGTAATGGGTGACCGCGAAATCCAGCATTGCCATAACGGCCGGGACATTGATGAGCAGCAACGCGGCCGCTGCGGCGAGGCTCAGCGCCGGAACAAACCAGCGAAGCTTCAGCGTCTCACCAATCTTTTCCGCCAGCTGCCAGAGCAGCACCAGAAAAGCCCAGCCAAAATAGAGCGAGTAGAGGATCAAACCATTCTCCTGCGTCCCCCAGCCGAGGCCCAGCAGCATCACCACGGAAAACCCCACCCAGAAAATCGCCAGTCGGCTGCTCCGCTTCTCCCGGTTCCATACCGCGCTGACAAGCACCAGCACAAGGATGGCAATGCCCGCGATCCGAATACCCGTCTGCTCGTTCAGCTGCCATGAAATATGTCCGAAGGCCATGCAGGGTCCTGCATCCGGTGCGGAAAAAATATTGCAGACAAAGTCCGTATACTGCCGAAGCTTGTCCCCCATGGTGATGGCCTTTCCCGTAAAGCTGCCGAAATAGACCAGTCTGGAATAAAGCTCAAATACAACATCCATACGACAGAACGCCAGAAACAGCGCCGCAAATTCCAGACCATACTTCAACATATCCATAAACCAACCCTTGAAATCCCGGAAAGGAGATTTTTCGGACATGGCCGGTAGCAGGATCGCACTGGTAAGCAGGGAGCCCCCAGCACCCCAGAAGGGTAGCCGCTCGGCTCTCCCGCGCTCCGCAGTCACATATACGCAGAGGATCAGCCAGAAGCAGGAAACCAGATACTGCTCCATCATCAGGGAGAAGAGTATATACGCATACGTGCAGCAGCTCAGCAGCATAAAACAGATACGTTTTACCGCATCCAGCCGGAGCATACGAGCCAGCATGAATTGACTGACAAAAAGCAGCAAAATCTGGATGCTGTTGCTCAGTATGGCACGCATGACTGCCGTGGTACCGGGCAGCCGCCCCAGCAGATAGGGAATGCCCATAAAGGGAGAGGCAAATATTGCGAAAAACGGTTGGCGTATATCATTTTCCTGATGGGTCAGGGCCAGATACACCTCTCCTCTTACCAAAAACGGAGTGTCGCTGGTGTAAATAATGTCATAATTGTGCTGCGTTCCGTAAAAAGCCTCCGAGCGCATAAAGCAAAAGATCATAAAGCCCAGCACAGCCAGAAGCATCCCCGCATAGCAAAGCCACTCCCGGCGCGTAAGCCCCCGGAATGTCCCCAGCTCCGAAAAAATGCGGCACAGTGTCTTCCAAAAATACAAAACGGCCAGGTAAACAAAGGCCGCTGCCGCCACTGCACCGATTATGCCGACAATCCTGGCAACATCGATCCATTCGGGCAGCATTTCCCGAAAGAGCCGGGCCTTGGGAGAGTTGCTCCAATCCGAATAAAAGAAAGCCTGACTGCCCCAGCATACACCCACCGTCGTTGCAAAGGACAACAAGCGCAAGCCCCAGCCGGCCTTACCCACGCAGGCAGAAACCGATGGGATGCGGGAAGATGCGATCAGCACTCCCACAAACAGCAGCACCAGACCTACAATATATCCCACCGTCATTCTGGCATGCATACAAAAATACGCCATGACAGAAAGGGGAACGTACCAGTTTCGCTTCAGATTATTCCATGCAGTATCCATCCACATTCCTTGTATCTCTTTTCCTTATAAATGCGTATACCAACCCATAATAAGGTATTATAACACGTTCCCTGTTCCATTTCCACTAAAAAAACGATACCCGACGAACATCGGGTATCGTTTCTATTGCTTTGTTTAACGATCAACCAATTTTCCAGGCAGCGGCATCAATGTTGCCGGCAACCACGCCCTTGGCGGCGCAGAAGTTGATGCACTCGCTGCTGCCGGCCAGACTCTGCACCACGGCGGCGCGGGTCTTGCCGTTGGCCAGATGCTCGGTCCAGGTAGCCAGACCGGAAGGATCGGCATCGCGGCCCAGAAGGGCACGATAGGCGACCTTCACAAAGGCCTCGTTGCTGAGCTTTCTGCCCTGGAACTCGGCGCTGGACATCAGGCTGGCGGCCACTTCGACACCCTTGGCGCCCACGACAACCTTGTCGCTCCAGTTCTTCAGACCCTTCTCGTCCGCCTCGCGGTTCAGGATCTCCTTGTAGAGATACTTGACGAAGGCATCGGCATCCTCCTTGGAAACGACGGTGGCCGTGGTGGTGCTGTCCTTACCGGTGCCGGTGGTGATGGTGGTACCGGTGGAGTGCGCGCCCATGTTGTACTGGTTCTCGGTCACGCTGCCAGGGTTAATGCCATAAGTGGAACAGATGTTGTGGAACTCGGCGCTGTCGCAGAACTGCTTGAACACCCAGCAGCGGCTGCGGCCCAGAACCAGCTGAGAGGTCCAGGTGGCCATGCCATCGGGATCGCTGCTGCGGTCCATCATGGCCACATACAGGTCTTCCACAAAATCCTTGTCGCTGCGGTTCTTGCCCACATACTCCGCACTGGCGAAGAAGTTGGCGGCCACCTGAGCGCCGGTCATGGTATGAGTGGTCAGCTGCTCGGTCCAGGTCTTCATGCCGTCGGCATCGGGGCTGCGGCCCAGAGCCGTCTGGTAGAGTCTGGTCACAAAGCCCTGCGCGGCGGTAACGCTGACCGTGGCGTTCATGTTCTCCATGTTATAGCTGGTATCGGCAATGCTGCCCCAGGGCAGGGTATAGGCGGTGCAGAGATTCTGGAACTCGGCACTGTCGCAGAACTGCTTGAACACCCAGGCGCGGCTCTTGCCGCTGGCCAGCTGCTTGGTCCAGGTCTTCAGACCATCGGCATCAAACTCGCGGTCCATCATGGTGCGGTAAAGAGTTTTCACAAACTCTTCGTTGCTGAGACCCTTGAGGCGGAACTCCTTGCTGGAGAAGAACTCGGCGGCCACCTGAGAGGCGGTCATCTTGCCTTCGCGCAGCTGGCCAACCCAGGTCTTGACGCCGTCGGGATCGGCCTCACGGTTCAGGCACTTCTCGTAGAGACGCTTGACAAAACGCTCGGTACGGCTCTCGTTGGTGCTGGCGATGAAGCTCACCTTGAAGGAAGCCACCACGCCGTCGCTGTTGGAAACGGCCACATTGCTGTAGTAGCTGCCAATGTCAAGGCCGGTCTTGGGCGCCACGGAGAACTGCGCGCTCTCACCCACGGCCAGAGAGTCGATATACTTGGTGGAAAGGTCAAAGGCGTTGGTGTTGCCGGCAGAAAGCTCCACAAGAAGCTGACCGGTGGCCTTGTTGCCCTTGTTGGTCACGGTAACGGTGTAGGGGTCGATCTGGCCGTAACCCACTTCCAGCTCGGGGAAGACCTTGTCTTCCTTGGGATCCACAACGATGTTCTGGTCCACGGCCACCCACTCAGCGGTGACAGTGTGCTTGTCGCGGTTATAAAGAAGCAGGGTGGATTCCGCCGTCTTGTTGACAGCCTCGGCACCGCCGCCCCAGGTCTTGAACGCGGCGTTCTCGCTGAGAGCCCGGATGCTCACGGAGATGGTGCTGTTTTCACGGAGCCAGTTGGCACCGAAGGTCTTCTCAGCCTTCAGACCGCTCTCGTTGAAGTACATGGTGATACCGGTGATACCGGTGCAGCCGTTGAAGGCGTTGTCACCGATGCCGGCCACATCACCGCCCACGGTGAGGGTGCGGATGTAGGTGCGGATGTCGGCCCAGGGCTGCAGGTTCATGTCCGCATAGTTGGGCACGGCAGCGCTGCCGGTGAGCTCCATGTTGATCTTGAAGCCGTTGTTGCTCACGGGGAAAGCGCTGGAGCCGATCTGGAGATCCTGCGCAAAGTCATGACGAAGGACAACGTCGGTGAGAGCGGTGCAGTTGGCAAAGGCCTCCTGACCAATGATCTCCACGGTGCTGGGGATCTCAACGCTCTTGAGCTTAGTGCAGTTCATAAAGGCCTGCTTGCCCACACTCTTGACGCCTTCTTCAATGATGACGCTGGTGAGCTTGTTCTTCAGGTTGGACCAGGGCTGGTCAGAGCTGTTATCAGCCATGTAACCATTGCCGGAGACCTCCAGCAGAACCTCAATGTTCACGGGAAGAGCGTTCTTGCCGGTAACAAGGGCGCCGGTGCTGCTGACATTCATATCGCGCTTGAGACGCAGAGTCTGCAGACCACCGCAGCAGCTGAACGCATTGTCACCCAGAGCGGTAACACCGGTCTCAATGACAATGGTGTCAATCTTCCCGGCCTTGGCGTACCAGGGCTGGGAGCCGGCGGTGTAGCTGGGAATGGCACCGGTGCCGTAAACATACAGCGTGCTGCCATCCAGATAAGCCTTCACAGTGCCGGCAGTCCAGGGATTGTCCAGCGTGCCCTCAGCAGGAGCAGCCAGCGCACCCAAGGGCAGCAGGGCAGTAGCCATGCACACCACCAGCAGGAAGCAAACGATTCTCTTCTTCATCCGGAATCACCCCACAATGATATTAGTTCTCCCGTCTTCCGGGTCGAAAAACGGGCCCTTTTGTAACCAATTGTTACTTCGTGTTCCTATTTATAACACGTTTGTCATCATTATGCAAGGGTTTCCATAAGATTTTCCCAGAAAAAGAATTCCAAAATTTGGTGTTAATTATTGTTACTTTTTCACAAAAACCTTAAACAGCAAGGCTTTCAGGGACTGTCTCCAGTCTCTGAAAGCCCCTTTTCCCGTGAAAACAACAAAAAATTACTTTTGTTACTATTTCAGACCGGTCATCCAGCGTTCAGGCAAAGCTCATCGCCACAGCCGCCACCAAAAGAGCGGGCAGCATATTGGCCACATGGAACTTCCTGTCAAAGGCAAGGTTCGCACCCACGCAGAACACCAGGACGCTGCCAACAAAGGAAATGCCCAGCACGGCTGCATCCGTGAGCAGCGGCGCGATCAGCCCGGCCAGCGCCGTCATGGCGCCCTGAAAAATGCCTACGGGGATGGCGGAGAAGATCACGCCCTTCCCCAGGGTGGAGGCATAGACCAGCACAATGATCATGTCCAGCAGAGCCTTGGCCGCCAGCATGGAATAGTCGCCGGTGAGCCCATCCTGTATGGAACCGACCACAGCCATGGCACCCACACAGATGGTCAGGGATGCCGTAAGGAAACCGTTTATGAAGCTGTCATCGCCGCCGGCATCGGCACGCTTTCTAAGCCAGAGGCCAAAACGCTCCAGCAGCCCCTCCAAATCGAGAAATTCTCCGGCAAGGCTGCCGAGGAGCATGGAGAGGATCAGAACCATGCTGCGCGTGCTGCCGACGCTGCCATCCTCCAGTACCTCCAGCAGACCCGACAGGGCTCCCGCCAGACCGAGAAACACGACACTGACGCCCATGGCCTGCATCAGAGTTTCTTTAAAGCGCGGCTTCATGCCGCGTCTGAACAAAAGACCCAGACTGCTGCCTGCAAGCACCGCCGCCACATTGATGATCGTTCCAAGACCACGCATAGCTCTCAACTCTCTTTGTCAATAAAGTTAAAACCGGCAAGCTTTTCAGCTTGCCGGTTTTGGTGGAGACTGCTGGACTCGAACCAGTGACCTCCTGCGTGTGAAGCAGGCGCTCTAACCAGCTGAGCTAAGCCTCCAAAAGTGGTGACCCGTACGGGACTCGAACCCATGTTACCGCCGTGAAAGGGCGGTGTCTTAACCACTTGACCAACGGGCCATATTTAAAAAAATCGGGGCGTTTCCGGGGAAACGCCCCGATGGTAGCGGCGACTGGATTCGAACCGGTGACACTTCGGGTATGAACCGAATGCTCTGGCCAACTGAGCTACGCCGCCAAATTGCAAAGGAATTATAACCGATGTTACATCCCTTGTCAATACTTTTTTAGAGTGCCGCAGACGCGAGGCGTCTGCGGCCTCTGGCAGGGGAAGAAGGCTTCGAACCCTCGGCCTACGGTTTTGGAGACCGCCGCTCTACCAGCTGAGCTATTCCCCTATAAATGGTGGACCGTCAGGGACTCGAACCCCGGACCGACCGGTTATGAGCCGGCTGCTCTACCAACTGAGCTAGCGGTCCACAAATGTCCCTGTACCGTATCAGGCCGCCGCCGTAAAGGCAGCGGCCTGACCGTTGTGGCTCCCCCTGTTGGACTCGAACCAACGACCCTGCGGTTAACAGCCGCATGCTCTACCGACTGAGCTAAGGAGGAATATTTGGAGCCCGAAATCGCTTTCGGGCTCTTGTGTTGGCGTTGACCTATCTTCCCGGCCCGTCACCAGGCAAGTATTGTCGGCATAGGTGAGCTTAACTTCCGTGTTCGGAATGGGAACGGGTGGACCCTCACCACTAAAAACACCAACTGATGCGACAAGAGGAATAATACATGATACATTCCTGTTTGTCAAGGGCTTGCACCCTGAAAACTGAACAATGGTGGAAGAGATGAAAGGCAGTACCTGCATAATGTAGGTCAAGCCCTCGGGTTATTAGTATCGGTCAGCTG
>SVLG01000037.1 GCA_015068055.1 Oscillospiraceae bacterium
GGCGTCGGTTCCGGGGTAGGCTCCGGCGTCGGTTCCGGAGTCGGTTCCGGAGTCGGTTCCGGAGTCGGTTCCGGGGTCGGTTCCGGGGTAGGCTCCTGAGTAGGCTCCGGGGTAGGTGTAGGTTCAGACTCTTCAGCCGGCAGGGGCTGCTGCGCAGAGCAGTCGGCTAAATGGCCACCCAGAACACCGCATGCAGCACACTTTTCCGGGGCATTGGGGAGCGCAAGAAGCTTGGCAAGATATTCTGCCCGCAGTGTCTCACGTTCCGGAGCTTCCGCCGTCATTGTCTCCAGGTGGGGAATAAGAACCTGCAGCTCATCCCTCGAAAGCGCCAGAAGCTCATCGGAGGTAGCCGCGTTATAGACAGACTGAAACTCCGCCACAGTTGCGGCGGCTGTCAGTTTTTCATATAAAGTGGGTTCGCTTTGGGTGGCCTCGGTAGCAAAAGAGGCCGGAACCGATATGGACAAAAGCAAAACCACACTCAGCAGCAGTGATATAGCTTTCTTAGACACCGTTTATGTCTCCTTCTTCAACCTTCCGGCCACCCGGCTGCTTCCAGCACATCTTCGCCGTTGTTTGCTGTCTGCACAGCCTGCACCTCAACATCAATCGTGACCGTGCTTTTCTGCCAGACATTGCTCATATCTTCCGCAAAGCTCACCGTGGTAAAGAGGGGTTTGCCGGTCTTCCCGGGGGCAAGAGGCTGTTTGTAGTAGTACCAGTCACCCTGCTCCGTCCAGTCGGCGGTATTCAGATCCAGCTCCACCTGCGAAAGATCTGTCTCCCCCGTCACACCCTCGGCCAGCTGGACACTCTTTTTAACGGACATACGAACCCAGGCCGCATTGGGACCGGTATTCCTGACCGTGACGATCTTTGTGATCTTGTGGCCGGGCAGTACATGCATGACGTCCTCAAAGGCAGTTCCGTCCTCGTCGGCCCATTCCTGCAATTCCACCTGGATCCCGCCGGCGGTAATCACATTGGTAGCCCGTTGTGTACTTATAAAAAAGGCTGAAGTGCCATCGGTCACGCTGCAGACAAGCAGCAGGATCAGCAGCACGGCAATCGCTTTCTTCTTCATGGTCTTTCTCCTTGCGGATCATACGTTCAGATTAAACGCAGGACACTGGCAGAGGCTCCATTTCCCATGGAACCCCTGCCAGCATCCTGCGCCGAAGCGGCGCAGGATACGCAGATTCAGTCAAAATCAAACGCTGTGGGGAAGGCAGTGGTCATAGCCTCAAAGCAGGTATCAAAGCCATGGGCCTGCGTGCCGTAAGCCTCAATCCGGATGGAGAGCCCCTGCAGCTCAGCCATCTCCGCGTTGTCCCAGGCTTCGGGGATATGAATCGTCTTAAAAAGGCAGACCTTGTCGTCTTTCTTCTGCGCTTTCTCCATGAACAGATAGAAGGTATAAACACCATCCGTACCGGCAGGAGGCTGATAGATGGAGTAGGTTTCGTCACCGAAAACGGGAACGAGGTTGTTATACTCCTTCAGGGTATCGTTTTCCTTTACAAGGCCGCCGCTGATAACGGTCTGTATCTCCAGAAGACCGGACAGGCCCTCCATGCCCATGATCTTCTCCAGATTGCCTTCGCTTTTGACAAAAATTTTGGCGGCAATGTACGCATCCTCCGAGCCTACATTCTTAATGGTGGGGTCCTTGGTAATGCTCTGGCCCGGGTAGAGCTTGCCATAGTCATAGGAATCCTCTTCCTCCTCGCCCACGTCCTGACGCTCTTCGGTTGCCACGAGATCACCGTTTGCATCGGCAACCACTTTGACCTCCGTAAGGTCAATGGCCACATTGCCGGTGGTAAAGGTGTTGGTGGCATCGTCGGTATCGGTGAAATAAGCGAGGGTACCCATGGCGGCAATGGCGATCAGAGCCGCCACCAGAGAGACAGAAAGAATTTTCTTCTTCATACTTTCACCTCAGTTTCTTATTGCATGCGCTGCGCCCAGGCCTGCGCTGCGGTAAACTCGTTGACTCCGTTATTGCGCTGCACCGCATAGGCCGTAAAGCTCAAAGAGGGCTGGGCTGTGCCGGCAGCCGTCATTTGCTCCACGGTGACGCCGGGCCTGGTCAGCACCTGATCGTTGGCCCAGGAGTAGGTGCTGCCGCTAAGGGTGCCGCCGCCGAGAACAGCAAAAACCTGATCGGCTGCGGGCTTATCCACTTTGCGGTAATAGACATTCGCCGGAACACCGCTGCCATCTCCCTGTTCCCATCCGCCGTGGGTAACACCATTCACGGCAGCAGCCGTGCCGGTATTGACGGCATAGTCGATATAAGTACTGAGGTTTTCGGAGGCAGTCACCTCCACAAAAAGCCAGCAGGCCTCACTGTTGGCCGTCACGGTGATACGGGGGGCTTTGTCAATGGCATGTCCGGGAACCATGGTGAAGTTCTCTTGCTCCTCCGTCAGCGTCAGGCCGATGGTGCTGGGAGCAAAGGTGTTGACGACCGGGGTGCTTTTGGCTGCCAACCAGGCCGCCGTGCCGCCCACGACACCACCCATCAGCAGCGACATGGCCAGAACCACGATCAAAAGCAGCGACTTATTGCCTCTGCCGTGCTTACCTCTTCTCATAGCGCGTTACCCCTGAAGAGCCGCCCAGGCGGCCGCTTCGTCCTCAATCTCCATGGACTGGATGGCAAAGGCCTGAACTACGACTGTCGCATTCTCATATTCGGCAAGCTTCTCGCCGTCCACCTCACCGTCCACCGTAAAGCTTTCAAAGACGTCATAGTCGATGTACTCGGGAGGTTCTTCTCCTTCCTCAGGCTTAGCATGCATTTTCCAGTAAACACCTTCAACGCCTTTAAGCGCAGTCCACCCGTTGGTGAGGATCTGCTCCGCGATCTCGTTGTTGTCTGCTTCAATATCCACAATACCGTTGGTGATCTGCACGAAGAGATAGGCCGCTTCGCTGTCACTCTTCACATGAACAACGGGATCCTTGGTATAGGTATGTCCGGGTACCAGCAGATATCTGTTCGCCTCGACACGAGCCGCATTCGGAACTTTCTCGCCGTATTCATCGGTTTTGGCTTCGTCCAGAGTAATGGCGATCTTGCCAACGGAGAAGGTGTTGGTAACGGTATCGTCGGAGGTCAGATAGGCAACCGTGCCAACCACGGAAAGTGCCACCACCAGCACCAGGCTGAGAACAAGGGTCAGGACCTTTCTCGCTTTCATATTGGATTTTCTCCTTTCATATATGGCTTGCCTTATGGCATTACCTACTTCTTAACATGGGCCGCGGCCCGCTTCCTGCGAGGTTTTCTGTCCTCCTCATCGGCAAGGAGGTCGGGGATAAAGGTCAGCAGCAGCAAAACGATGCCGCCGGCAATGGCATAGTACATGCCGGGGGGCCGCTGGATGTAACTCGCTGCGTAACCGAGGAATGGGATGGTGAAGACCGGAGAGCCAAGGATATTCTTGTAATGTACCAGCTGCCCGTCTTCCGACTCGTTGGCATCGCCCTTGGTGCGGAAACGAATCGTGCCGTGGTCGCTTTCATCGGGGACAACGTCCACGATCCGATGTGTGGCTATGGTCTCTTCGTTAAGCATGAACGTGATCACGTCGCCGCTTTGCAAGGTGAACGGGTCAACTTTTTTTACATAAATGAGGGAACCGGTTGGAAAGGCAGGTTCCATGGACCCGGAGAGCACTGTGTATACCTGCAGCCCTGTCAGCCGGACACCAACCAGCAACAACGCCAGCGCCGCTACACCGATCACAAGCACTGTGGTGAAAAAACTCAAAACTCTTTTGAACACAGCCGCCATTGCAGTTTTCCAGCTTTCTTATATCTTTAAGCTCTTAACTTTTCATACCACATAACTTTCGTTATGAGGTATGGATATAATCGCACCATAATCCAGATCAATATTCATGGTTATGATAGCACGTTTCAAAAGTAAAAACAAGAGTCTGATTACAAATAATTACATAAATCTTTTTAATAAACTATATAGATTTCAGACTATGTAAACAAATTGAATAAAATATTTATAGGCGTGCTTTTCAGATGAGTTCAATAAAACGCCCCCTGCCTGTCCAATGACTCGCAGGGGGCGTTCTTAACCTCATTATCTATTACTTTTCACGCTGCTCCAAATCCTTCAGGATTTCTGCGTAATACTCCTCGCTGATTTTGTACTTTTTGAGATACACGAAGTAGCCAACAACAATCATCAACAGCGGAATGGCAAACATGGCGAATTTGATAATGAGCTTCCCGCCGGCATCAATAGCCTCCGCAGTGCCTCCGTCCACCTTGATGCCGGAAAGGATCAGCGTGAGACTGACGATACCGGTGGCCAGCGCGCCGCCTATCTTGTTGATAAGAGGCTGGATGGAAAAGGTGATGGACTCGTTTCGCTTACCCAGCTTCCAGTGGCCGTACTCCACGGTGTCGGCCAGAAACATGAGCATCAGCGTCTGGATAAAGGCCTGCCCCACAAAAACCAGTACCGCACCAAAAGCGATAAGCAGAATGGAAACCTCCGCAAAGAAAAAGATGCCATAGCCCAGCAGTACAAGCACTGTGCCGAAGGTATAGAGCTGCCGCCGGTTCATGCGGGCCGCCACCATCGGGTAGACGGACAGGGTGCCCAGCTGGGCCACGCCCACGACGCCCACCAGCACCACATACATGTCCTCGTTGCCAAAGAGGTACTTCATGTAATAGATGGCGAAGTTCACCGTGGTGCAGTAGCCAACCATAAAAAGACCCATAGCAAGAGTCGTCCACATAAGCTGGTCGTTCTTTACCAGGGCGCGGACCATCTGACGGACGCTGGTACTCTCCTGCTGCTCCGGAGGGACACGCTTCTCCGTAATACCCAGCAGCGGGAACAGCAGACCCAAAAGATAGATCACAGCGATGGCCACGGAACACCAGAACCAGACAGAGGGCGTATTGCCCAGAGCGCTGGTCACCGGCTGCCAGGCCACCATAACGATATACATACCCACGTTGGCGCAGATACGGGCGAAGGCGCCGGTCTTTTCCCGCTGTTTCTGGTCCGTGGACAAAACGGGCAGCAGCGTCCAATAGCCAATATCATTGATGCCGTAGGTAATATCCCAGAGGAGGTAGGCCGCACCAAAGATCAGTACAAAGGTCCAGCCTTCACCGATGCCGGCAAAGAGCAGCACAGAGAAGAATGCGCTGAGGACGCCGCCCACCAGGATGGCCGGCTTGAACTTGCCCCAGGGGGAACGGATATTGTCAATGACAAGGCCCGTAATCGGGTCATTGAACGCATCAAAAATACGCATCACCGAAAGGATCATACTGGCCGCCGCGAAGACCCAGACGGAAAGATCCAGCACGTCCGAAAGGAAGTACAGCAGCGTATTGGCCTCAAAGGCATAGAACATATCCCGGCCAACGGTGCCGAGCCCAAAACATACGCGGTTTTTCTTTTCAAGATCCTTCATGCTTGTCCTCCTCAATAATATAGAGTTCGGAGCCAAAGTCAGTGAGTGTGCGCTGCTGCTCATCGTAACCGGTGCCCCGGAAAAGCGGCAGCAAACGGATGCCGGCCATCAGGGCCGCACCGCTGCAGCAAAGCTCCTGTGCCCCATCCGGCAGGGTGATCAGTCGGTCAGCCGCACGGAGAAGGAGTCCGTTGGGATCAAGATCCACCGGTGCCACATGCTTTACCAGGGCACCAAACTGGCCTACACGGAGTTTATGGGTGCAGGTGGAAAAATGATAACGCTTATCCTTTTCGAGCCCCCGGAGTCTTAGAACCTCGTAGCCCGGTGCCGCCGGGAGCAGCTTGCGGAAAACCGCCGCCAGCGTGGTTGCCCCATCACTGACCTGCCAGCCATTGGCAAGACGGCGGAAGGTACCGAACTGGAAGATCGGTCGGTGCTGCTTATAGAATGTGATCTGCCGACGGATTTCCTCCCGCTCCGGCTTTACAAGGTGACGGAGATCCAGCTCGTAGCCAAGACAAGCAAAGAAGGATACGTTGCCACGGGTGGAGAGCGGCGTTGTCCGCAGGGTCTGGGCATGGGGGGAGGCACTGACATGGGCGCCAAAACAGGACTGAGGATAGAGGTAGGAAAGGTTTTCCTGTATGCTCAGCCGCTCCACGGGGTCGGTGTTGTCAGAACACCAGATCTGCGGTCCATAGCAAAGCATGCCCAAATCAAAACGGTTGCCGCCGGAAGAGCAGCTCTCCAAAAGGAGCTGAGGCCGGGGCTCAAAGATACGCCGCAGCACATCACAGAGGCCAAGGATATAATCATGAGCCTTTGCGCCCAGTGCCACGCTGTGGCGGTTCATATCCCACTTAACGTAGGAGATAGGAGCACTGTCCAGCACAGAAGAAACACTTTCCACGATATAGTCGCGCACGTCGCTGCGGGTAAGGTCCAGCAAAAGCTCGTGGCGGCCCTTCAGCGGCTCAAAGCTGTCCCGCAGCACCCAATCCGGGTGGGCACGGTAGAGATCCGAGTCTTCGTTTACCGCCTCCGGCTCAAACCAAAGGCCGAAGTCCATGCCCATGGCCTTGATTCTTTTCGCAAGCCCGTGCAGACCCGAAGGCAGTTTATTTCGGTTGACGGCATAATCACCCAAACCCGCCGTATCGCTGTTGCGCGCGCCGAACCAGCCATCGTCCAGAACAAAGAGCTCACAGCCCAGGTCTTTCGCCGATCTCGCCAGACGGAGAAGCTTCCGCTCATCAAAGTCAAACATGCAGCCCTCCCAGTTATTGAAGAGAACCGGCCGTTCTTTGCCGCACCACTGGGGCGGAATAATATGCTCATGGACAAAGCGGTGCATTTTCTCCGAAAGGCCCGCAAAACCCGCATCGGAAAAGGCCATTACGGCCTCAGGGGTTTCAAAGCACTCGCCATAAAAAAGTTCCTTGCGGAAAGATGACGGCGAAATTCCCTGCATCACCCGGGTAAGTCCCTGCAGGGAGCGCTGTGCCGAGGCATAGTGGTTGCCGGAATAGATCAGATTGAAGCCATAGACACGGCCCCAGTCCTCCCGGCAGCCCACTTCGCTGAGGAGGAAGCCGGGATTATGACGGTGGGAGGAAAAACCCGTAACGCTTTCGTTCACCACGCGGTTCTCCGACACCGACAGAGTGTGTTTTCGCATCTCTGCGATCCAGCCACCGTCAAAGGTGGTCATTTCGTAGTTTCCCTGCAGGTCCATCACGCCGCTCATGAGCTTCGTTACGCAAAGGGGCTCATCACCCGTGCTGCGCAGCACGCTGCGGCGGGTCAGCACGCCGCCAAAGATGCTGAAATACAGCTCAAGCTCCGCACCCGTCTGCGCAAGGGTGATGCGCAGGGTCTCCCCTGCCCCATGGGCCTGCGGCATACCGGAGTGCATGGGTACAGCGCCGTCTACGATTTCATGAGAAACGTATCGAAAGTCCGCGCTCAACCCCGCCAGTTCCAGGGGGCTCTCCCGGTAATCACCGCGGCCGGGCCCACTCCATGCAAGGGCCATGGCGTCCGGACAGCTACCGGTATCCGTCTCGGCAAGGAGGACGGACTCGCCCCAGCCAAGACCCTGATGACAGAGAAAGGCCTCCGCATCCCCTGTGGAAACCGGTTCTCCAAAGTGAAGCAGCTCCAGAAGACCGTAGTCATTTACCCGCAGCAGACAGGAAAAGCCGTCACCATGAAGGCCGAATATCTTATCGTTTACTTCAATCATCGTATGTCATACTCCTGCAAAGCCACATATTCATTGTAAAGCTCCTCACTCACGCCGCCGCGGCGGATGATCTCCGCGTAAAAACGGCCGGAACGCTTCACTTCCCGCTCTCTGTTTTCACCCAGCTTTATCAGCCCGAAGCAGGCGCTGTTTCCCTCCACCCACTCGAAGTTGTCCACAAAGCACCAGTGGTAATAGCGCTCAAAGGGCAGGTCGCTCTCACTGAGGGCCTTCAGATGCTCGTAGAGATAGCGGCAGCGGAAACGATCGGCGTTATCGCAGGTGCCGTTTTCCGTAACCCAGATGGGCCGTGGCAGCACTTCGTAAAGCTGCCGGGCACAGTCCACCAGTCCCTGCGGCCAGATTTCCCAGCCCAGATCGTTCCGGGGACTGTTCTCCCGGACACCGTCACCGATACCGGAGACGGTGGAACGGGTATAGTAATTTAGTCCGATAAAGTCCGTATACTCTCCACGGGGGAGACGGCCAAAATTGCGCAGCGGAAAGGAAAACTCCCCCAGCGTCATCGCCCGGCTCAGGGCGTTCTGGAAAAGATAGGCGGTCAGTTTTGCGCTGAGCCTGTGCCGGAGATTTCCCTCGTCTTTGGGGGCAAAGACCCGCAGGTGGTTGGCGCAACCCACCATGGTATCCGTATAGCCCATGGCTTCGCGCTTCTCATGCAGCACGACATAGGCCCGGATATGACACCAGGCCAGGTTTTCCATTACAGCGAGGGTGCGCCACACGTTTTTCATGCCAGGTGGCCAAAGACCAAAAAAGTAAGAATTGGTTGCGTACACGTTGGGTTCGTTGATGGTGATATAGTCGCTGCATAGATCGCCGAAGCGCTCCGTCACCAGTTCCACCAGCTCAATATAGTAATGCAGGTTTTCCCTTTTTTCAAAGGCCCCCTTTTCCTCAAACCACATGGGATTGGCAAAGTGGTGAATGGTCAGAAGCGGACGGATCCCCTTTTCCCGGAGCAGCTTCAGCTCCTCGCGGTAGCGCTCCACGGCACTCTCATCCACTTCTCCTTCCCGGGGCATAAGCCGTGCCCACTCCACACTAAAGCGATACACCTGCAGCCCTATGTTCTGCATCAGTTCCGTATCTTCCCGCCAGCGCTGCCAATGGTCGTTGGCCTCGGCAGGGTCGGTCCCGTCCTTGATGAAGCCGCGCTTATACCAGTTGTTCCAGTTGGAGTTAACATCTCCCCCCTCGATCTGAGCAGCGGCAGTGGCAACGCCCATGAGCATTCCCGGTTTCAGCCTGAAATTCATACGATCCCTCCCAATAAACCTATATTATCTTTGCTTTTTGTCGCTGTCAATGGACGGCGGGGGAAAAACCTGTTATAGTAAGAAATGGAGGGATGAATTATGGAAAGAAATCGTTGGTACAAGGACATGGTGTTTTACCAGATCTGGCCCCGCAGTTTCAAGGACGGGGACGGCGATGGCATGGGTGATCTCTGGGGCGTGTTGGAAAAGCTGGACTATATCAAGAGTCTCGGCTGCGACGGCATCTGGTTTTCCCCCATCTACCCTTCACCGGGCGCGGACTGCGGTTATGACATTGCCGATTATATGGATATTGCGCCGGAATTCGGCGGTATGGAGGCCTTTCAAAAGGTGCTGGATGGTGTTCATCAGCGGGGCATGAAGCTCATCATGGATCTGGTGGTAAACCACACCAGCGATGAACATGAATGGTTCCAAAAGAGCCGACAGCGCATCGAGCCCTACACGGACTACTATATCTGGCGGCCTGCCAGAGCCAACGGAAAACTCCCCAACAACTGGGACTCAAACTTTGAGGGCAAGGCCTGGACGTGGGACGAGGTACGGGGCGAATACTATCTCCACCTTTTCGCCGTGAAGCAGCCGGATCTCAACATGGATAATCCGCTTGTCCGTGAGGAGGTCAAGAACATTCTGCGTTTCTGGCTGGATATGGGCGTGGACGGCTTCCGTGAAGATGTCATCACCTATATCTCCAAAAAGGAAGGCCTGCCCAATGACTACCTTTTCCCCATCTACAAGGGGATGCCCAACTATAACCATGGCCCCCACATCCATGAGTATCTGGCCGAGTTCAAGAGGGACGTCTTCGATCATTACGACTGCTTCACCCTGGCGGAGGCGCCGTTGGTCTGGCCGAAACAGGCTCTTACATACATCGACGAGGAGCACGGCCAGATCGACATGATGATCCAGTTTCAGTGTCAGTGCGCCGATTGCCTGTTCACAGACTATATGCCCACAAAGTTTTCCCTGCGGCGCATGAAGCGGGCTTTTTCCAACTGGCAATACAAACTGGCCGGTCGGGCATGGAATATGCTCTATATCGAAAACCACGACCACCCCCGCATCATCTCCCGCTACGGCAGCGAGAAATACTGGCAGGAGAGCGGCAAAACGCTGGCCGCCGCCTACCTTTTCCAGCAGGGAACCCCCTTCCTCTATCAGGGGCAGGAAATTGGCATGCTCAACTGGCGACCGGAGGATCCGGAAATGTACGAGGATGTACAGACCCGCTATACCTATGCCCACAGCAACCTCAACAAATCCCCAGAAGAGCGGCTGCGCAGGATGTGGCGCTCCTCCCGGGACTCCGCCCGGACGCCGGTGCAATGGGACGACACGGAAAACGCCGGCTTTACAACCGGCAGGCCCTGGTTTTATGTTAACCAGAATTACAAGGAGATCAACGTCGCCCGGCAGGAGGCGGACCCGGAGTCCCTTCTGAACTTCTATCGCAGGGCAATTCAACTGCGTAAGAGTCTCTCTGTGGTACGTGACGGCGCATACAGAGAATACTTTCCGATGGACGGAAAACGCTATGTGTACAGCCGGAAAACCGCAGAGGAACAGTTGCTGGTCATCTGCTCCTTCGCAGACAAGCCTGTGGCGTTGAAAGTTCCGGGAAGGTTTACTCTTGCATCGGGCGAGCTGCTGCTGTCAAACTACGAAAACCATAACGACCTGCTGCAGCCCTATGAATGCAGGGTGTATTATTGGAAACTCCGGTCAAATGTGAAAAAAGTAAAAAAACATACTTGAAACTACGGTATTCGACTTGTATTTATGGACTGTATGTGCTATTGTTATTAAATATGAAAGCACTTCAGATTGTTGGTTTTTAACAATAGCGAACGATTATAAATATTTATCGCTTGAATTGAGCGTCAATCGGCTCAGACGGCAAGTCCGAGACAGAGGCATCATGCCACAGAAGGACCTTCGCTTTATTTCACCTGAGCCAGACTTCAGTTTCCGCCCCGGCCATGGCTGCATCGGTATCTGCCGGGCACATTGTTGCTTCAGACAATGACGAAAGTCGCTTGATGAAAGCACTTCAAAGGAGTTGATTCCGCTTTTGGAAAAGCCTCATTTTCAGCCTCTTTGCTATAGCGATGCGCCTGTGCCTGATATGAATGAAACACCACTCGTTTCTGTCATTGTCCCCGTATATAACGTTGAAAAGTATCTTTCCGCTTGTCTGGACAGCGTTATAAACCAGACACTGAAAAACATAGAGGTTATATGCATTGACGACGGCAGCACGGATCATTCCGGAGAAATTCTTGCAGCATATCGGAACCATGACGCACGCATCCAAATCATTTCGCAGATAAACGCCGGGCCTTCCGTTGCCCGAAATGTCGGTCTTCAATCCGCTCTTGGTGAGTTCGTTTTCTTTCTGGATGCCGACGATGTTTTAGCTCTTGACGCATTGGAAACCTGCTGCAAAGTGAGCCGGACTAATGATCTGGATATACTGTATTTTGACTTTGATCGGTTTTATGATGACGGCACCCGGGGTAAGCGTTTTGAGCGCAAAGCCAAGCTGCTGATTTACGACGGTGTCTCCTTTTGTAAAATGCTGAAAGACCGGCGGGAATATCTGGGCGTAGTCTGGTCACAGCTTTATAAGCGTGAGTTTATTACCGCCTCCGGGCTTTCCTTCTACCCCGGCATTATTCATGAAGACGAGCTTTTCAGTTTTCAGGCGCTGATGGCCGCCAAGCGGGTATCCAGCATCCCCCGCGTGCTGTACCATCACCTCGTCAGAGAAAACTCCATTATGACGGCGGAAAAAAGTTATAAGAATGTTGAAGGCTACTTCGCCTGCATGTGTGAGCTTTTGATCTCCGGTCTGCAGGAAACGCAGGACGAAGAAAAACGCGCAGAGATTTATCGAGCTTTCAAGGGTATGCAGGAGCAGGTTAAGCGCCATTATAACATGATCTCCAACCTTAAAAAAGATGAGATTACTCTGAATAACGCTTTCTCGTTCACTCTCTTCGAAGCACTTGTCATCGGAAATACCGCGGCGCAAATGCCTGTGACCACGCAGGAAACCGCCTCCAGGGATCAAGTATTGGCGTTGGTCAACAAAACTCTTACCCAGGAGCTTGCGGAAATCCGCTCTTCCGCCGCATACAAGATTGGCCGCATCATCACATGGTTCCCCCGAAAAATTCAGGGCTTCCTTCAATGCTACCGCGAACATGGCGCCGGCTATACATGGGAGCGCTTTCTGGTGCATCTTCATTTAAGAGAAGATGACAGCGATGTGGACTCCAAACCGAAAAATAGGCGTCGGAGAAGGTGACGATGGAGCGTTTCTGATACAATCCCTTTATGCAACGCGGAGGAGAACCTGCAGCCGTGCCTTGACCGCATCGCGGCCCAGACGCTTTAGGGGATTGAGATCATCTGCATGGATGATGTGCAGAGTAAGCTTTACACACGAGATTTGTATCGGAGAGATTGAGCTATGTATAACACATATCTGAAGCTTAAAAAACATCAATTTCTCTTTGAGGAACTGGTGAAGCGCGACTTTAAAAAGAAATATAAACGCACAGTGTTGGGTATGGCTTGGAGCGTACTCTCTCCCCTGCTCACTCTGCTTGTCATGCGCATAGTCTTTTCTCGTTTTTTTGGACGCACTATTGAACACTTTACTACCTATCTCTTTTGCGGCAACCTTGTTTTTTCTTTCTTCAATGAATCCAGTTCTCAGGGCATGACATCTCTGATGGGAAACGCCGGCATCATCACAAAGGTAAATGTCCCCAAGTACCTGTTTTTGTTATCAAAAAACGTGCAGTGTCTTATAAACTTCGGGCTCACCCTTTGCGTGTTCTTTATTTTTTGCATTCTGGATAAAATCACGTTTACCTGGCGTTTTTTATTGCTGCCTGTTCCTATTTTGGGGCTCGTCCTTTTTAACATTGGACTCGGCCTGGTGCTCTCTGCTTTTTACGTATTCTTCAGAGATATACAGTATCTTTGGAACGTATTTACCACCCTTCTTTGTTATCTGTCCGCCATTTTCTACAGCATTGACAAGTTTGGCCCGCTGGGGCAGAAGCTCTTTCTGTTGAATCCTGTCTATCTATTCATCCGTTACTTCCGTGATATTGTTATTGACGCAGTCATCCCACCCGTATGGTTCCACCTGCTGATGTGCTTCGATATTCTTTTGGTGGTTGGTCTTGGCTGTTATATGTACAAAAAACACAACCATAGGTTCCTGTATTATATGTGAGGTGGGCATATGAGTATTTTGGAAGTTAAGGACGTGTCCATCCGTTACATCACCGGCGACTTCAAGGACATCGGGCTAAAGGAATACCTGATGCGCCGCATCACAAAAAAATACCATGTAACCGAGTTCTGGGCAGACAGGAATATCAGCTTTTCTCTGGAACGAGGTGATATGCTTGGTATCATCGGCAGCAACGGTGCCGGTAAATCAACCCTGCTTAAGGCTATCACCGGTATCATGGAGCCCACAGAAGGTAAGGTGTACCGGAGAGGCAATGTTGCTGCCCTGCTGGAATTGGCCAGCGGCTTCGATGGTGACCTTACCGTGAAGGAAAATGCCTATCTCCGCGGGGCCATGCTGGGGTATACCAGAGCATTTATGGACAGCACCTATGATGAGATTATTGATTTTTCCGAGTTGAAGGAATTTGAGGACAGACCGTTCCGTCAGCTTTCCAGCGGCATGAAAAGCCGTCTTGCTTTCTCCATCGCCTGCCATGTTCAGCCGGATATCCTGATACTGGATGAGGTTCTCTCTGTGGGTGACGGTGCTTTCAAAAAGAGAAGCGAAGCGAAAATGAAAGAGATCATCAATAACGGTGCCACCACCATTCTTGTCTCTCACTCCTTGACGCAAATCCGCAGCATGTCCACCAAGATTCTCTGGCTCCATAAAGGAAAGCAAATTGAGTTTGGGGATGACGTAAAAGGAATTTGTGACCGTTATCAGAACTTTCTCGACGGCAAACTGAAACTCTGATTTTATGAAACGGCAGCCCGAATGGGCTGCCGCTCGCATTCGTGATAATATCACAGACCCCACATCGCTCTTCCTGTATAATGCGGCTATAAACAACATATCATTGGTGTGATCTTCTGAGCGGGCGGCATAGTCCGCACCGGATTTACTAAAAATGATAGGAGCCGGATATTCTAAAGAAAAATAAGGAGGAATAAAGCAATGTCCGTTATTACGATTACGAAGGAAAATTTTGACACTGAGGTTCTGAGCAGCGACAAACCCGTTCTGCTGGATTTCTGGGCCAGCTGGTGCGGTCCCTGCCGCATGGTGGGACCCATTGTTGACGAGATTGCTGAGGAGCGCAGCGACATCAAGGTGGGCAAGGTCAACGTGGATGAGCAGCAGGAGCTGGCCGCCAAATTCGGCGTCATGAGCATCCCCACGCTGCTGGTCTTCAAGGATCGCAAGGTTGTCAACCAGTCCGTTGGTGCCCGGCCAAAGGCTCAGATTCTTGCCCTGCTCTAAAGGAGAAGGCCATGGGTTTTCTGGACTATTTCAAGTCCCCCGATATCAATCAGGGATTCAAACAGTTCAAAGCGACGCCCGGCGCACTGCTGCTGGATGTGCGCAACGAGGACGAATATGCTGCCGGGCACCTTCCCGGCAGCATCAACCTGCCCATGCAACGTCTGGGACTCATTGATGACATCGCCGGGGCGGATACTCCGCTCTTTACCTACTGCCTCAGTGGCGGACGCAGCCGCAAGGCAGCTTCCATCCTCAAGGTGAAAGGCTACACCGTTACTGACATAGGCGGAATCAACGGCTGGAAAGGCGCCGACGTTGCTGAGAAGGATATCGAGTCCGGCGGGAAGCTGAAGCTCGTGATCGTGGGCGGTGTGGCAGGTGGTGCCAGCGCAGCCGCCCGCGCTCGTCGCTTGAATGAGCAGGCAGAAATCGTTGTCTTCGAACGCAGCGGTTATATCTCCTATGCAAACTGCGGTCTTCCCTATTACATAGGTGGAACCATACGTGACCCGGAGGATCTCACACTGCAGACTCCGGATAGTTTTTACAGCCGTTTCCGGGTGAGAATGCACGTGCACCACGAAGTCACCGCCATCCATCCGGAACGCAAAACCGTCCGTGTAAAGAATCTGGAAACGGGCGCGGAGTTTGAAGAAAGCTATGACAAGCTCCTCCTCTCCCCCGGCGCCAGACCCACGCGGCCCAAACTGCCTGGCAGTGACGTAGACCGGCTCTTTACCCTCCGCACCGTGGAGGACAGTTTCCGTATTCGTGACTTTGTGGTAAAGGAGCAGCCCAGGAGCGTGGTTCTGGCCGGCGGCGGCTTCATCGCGCTGGAGTTGGCCGAAAACCTGCGGGAGCTTGGCATGGATGTGACCATTGTGCAGCGCCCAAAACAGCTTCTTCGACCACTGGACAGCGACATGGCCGCCTTCGTCCATGGACAGTTCCGCAAACATGGGGTAAAGCTAGCACTGGGTCATGAGGTTCTCGGCTTTGAGGATGCCAAGGAGGGCGTCCGGGTTCTGTTGAAGGATGCCGCACCTCTCACCGCCGACATGGTGGTGCTGGCCATTGGCGTGACACCGGATACCCATCTCGCCAAAGAAGCCGGGCTGAAGCTTGGTATGAAGGGCAGCATCCTTGTAAATGACTACATGGAAACTTCCGAGCCCGACATCTACGCTGTGGGTGACGCGGTACAGGTAAAGCACTTTGTCAGCGGCGAGGATACGCTCCTCTCTCTGGCGGGCCCCGCCAACCGACAGGGCCGTATTGCCGCGGACAATATCTGCGGCGGACGCAGCCGCTACACCGGCTCTCAGGGCAGCGCCATTGTCAAACTTTTTGACATGACTGCCGCCGTTACCGGCCTCAACGAAAGCGCCGCCAAAGCCGCAGGCATTGTTTACGATAAAGTCTTTCTCTCCCCGGCCAGCCATGCAGGCTACTATCCCGGCGGAAAGGTCATGAGTATGAAGGTACTCTTTGAGAAAGGAAGCGGGCGGCTTCTGGGCGCACAGATCGTGGGCTATGAAGGTGTGGACAAACGTATTGACGTACTGGCCACCGCCATCCACGCCGGGATGCGGGCCGCCGATCTGGCAGAGCTGGATCTGGCCTATGCGCCTCCCTTCTCCTCCGCAAAGGATCCGGTAAATATGGTGGGCTTCATGGCGGAAAACATCGAAAACGGCATCCTGAAGCAGTTCTTCTGGGACCAGGTGGATATCCTTCCCCGGGATGGCAGCGTAACGCTGCTGGATACCCGTACGGAAGCAGAGTATGCCCGGGGACACTTTGACGGCTTCCTCAACATTCCCGTGGATGAACTGCGGGAGCGCATCCATGAACTGGAGGCCGGTAAGCCGATTTATGTAAACTGCCAGAGCGGACTGCGCAGCTATATTGCCTGCCGCATACTGGCCGGACACGGCTTCGACTGCTACAACTTCTCCGGTGGGTACCGGGTCTACGAAGCCATAAGGCACGATAAGGCACTCATAGAACAGGCTCTCCCCTGTGGGATGGACAGATAGGAAGAACCGCTCCTTATGGAGCGGTTCTTTTCAGCATATCGATCATGATCCTTGTATTCACACGCATGGCGGAGTCCGGGTAGATGCGGTCCATATAGGGATTCATGTACTTCCTGCGAAAGCCGGCGCATATTTCATCTTCCGTTTCACTTTCGGCGGCAAGGGTCAGCAGGTATTCCCGGCCCTCCACGGCGGCGCTCCGGGCATTCTTCAGGAACCACGCAGTCTGCTCAGATGTCAAAAGGCCATAATGGGGCGAGTGCATCTGTTCAATATCCATAGCACAAACCCGGTCGATGGAGTTCAGCACATCCTCATAGCTTACGAGGTAGGAGGGCACGATCATAGCTTCTCCGTCATATACGCCCAGACTCTCCGTAGCGATCAGGAGCTTTCGCGCAGCGCAGTAATAGCCCACGCTGCACCGTGTGTGGCCCGGAAGATTGACGACCTCGAAGTCCATGGATCCGGCATGAACAATATCACCATCCTCCGCCGGCACGTCTACACGCAGCTCCCCGCCCAGAAATTCATACTCCGTCACGCCGCATTCCGCAGCAAATTTCCCGTCCAGTTCACGCATGACCCGGAGAGCGCCGCTGCGCGGAAAGATAGAAGCCGCATAGCTTCCGGCCACCACCGTGGCCTCCGGATATCGGCGCAGTACATAGGCACTGCCAAGGGCATGGTCATAGTGGGAATGGGTCAGGAAAATATAGTCAAGTTTTCTCTCCCCAAGAGCCTTCGTTATCTTTTCCGCAACAGCAAATCCCGTGAAGCCGAAGCCGGAATCAATAAGGATACTGGTTTCCCCGTCATCCAAAAGAAAGGCACTGTCACCGGGCAGACAGCGAACATCCGTTACTTTCAATTCTGTCACTCCGCAAGGGCCTCCAAACCTTCCTCATCCAAGATCTCCACCGTACCGCGGGTAAGTTTCACAAGTCCCTCACTCTGGAAGTACCGAAGCATGCGGGTAATCACCTCGCGGGCAGTGCCCAGATGATTGGCTATCGTCTCATGGGTGATACGAAGAGAAGCGGTTCCCTCCAGTCGGCTTTCCTCCATAAGGAAGGATGCAAGCCGCTTATCCTGACTCTTCCACATGATCTGCTCTATGAGCCACATGATTTCGCTGAAACGGCTGGCCATCAGTTCATGGGAATAGTTTGCCATAACCGCCGACTCGTCCATCAGTTTGCGGTAAATCCAGGGTGGGATAAACCAGATTTCCGAGTCCTTTTCTGCGGCAATGAACAGTTCAAACATGATGCTCGGAATCACGCAGGAGGCGGAAAAGAGACAGGTATCCCGTTCAAAGAGACGATAGAGGGTGATTTCCCGGCCCTCATCGGAGAGCATATAGGCCCGAAGCTGACCGCTGCGCACCAGCATCAGCCCAGAGCAGTCCAGCGAGCCATTATGTACGACCGTACCCTTCTCCACCTGACGGCGCACCAGAGAGGAGCGTATCATTTCCTTATGTTCGTCGGTAAACTTTTCCCACATGGGGAAATACTCGGCAACGTCCATAGTTTTCCTCTTTACAAACAGTAAGTTTCAATGGCCCGGGCTACACCGTCCTCGTTGCAGCCGGCTGTCAGCACATTGGCTGCCGCTCTGGCCTCATCGCAGGCATTGGCCATAGCAACGCCGAGCCCCGCATCCCGGAGCATAGTGACGTCGTTCAGTCCATCACCGCAGGCCATTGTGGCAGATATGGGCACACCCAGATACGCAGCCAGCTGCCGCAGCGCCGCGCCCTTATGGGCGCCGATGTCGTTTAGCTCCACATTGTCCGCCACCGAGGTGGTGACCGCAATGTCCGGCAGCATCCCCGGCAGTTCCTTCAAAAGCCTCTGACGCAAAGCCGCGTCCCGGGTGAAAAACTGGATCTTCTGCACATCGTGCTGCAGCTCGGCCAGATGGGTCTTCAGCTCCGGCACAGGCTTTCGCAGTTCGCGGAGCATCTTAATGTAATGGGGATTATCCGTATAATCCTCCACCCGCTCCCAGAAGTCCCGGCTCATCCAGCCCCAGTTATCCATAAAGCAGTCGTAGAGCAGCGGCATGGTGTCCAGAAGCTCCATCACCGCAACAGCCCGCTTCCACGGAATCTCCGTTCTGGACACGGCACAGTCCCGGCGTATGTCATAGACCTGCGCACCGTTGATCGTGATGGCATAGTGGAGAAAAGGCAGCTCCCTTATGCACGGGGGCATACCGCCAAAGAAGCGGCCGGTGGTAGGGACGATCTCTATTCCCTTCGCTGCCGCCCGCTCCAGAGCCGAAAGGCAGCCCTCCGTGAGCTCCTTGCGGGAGTTCAGGAGGGTGCCGTCCAGATCCAGGGCTATGATCTTAATATCAGGCATTGTAGGTGGAAGCAGAGGTATTGCCGCCGTGGCCGGTCCAGTTGGTGTGGTAGAACTGGCCCCTGGGCTGATCGACGCGCTCGTAGGTATGGGCACCAAAATAGTCACGCTGAGCCTGCAGCAGGTTGGCGGGCAGACGACCGCAGGTGTAGCCGTCGAAGTAGGTCAGCGCGGAGGAAATGGCGGGCATGGGGATGCCGGCCTTCACCGCGTAGGCCACCACCTCACGCCAGGCAGGAAGCAGGGCGCGGATCGTCTCGGCAAAGTAATCGTCCATGAGGAGGTTCTGCAGCTCGGGGGCCTTGTCAAAGGCTTCCTTGATCTTACCAAGGAAGACACTGCGGATGATGCAGCCGCCGCGCCACATAAGGGCGATGCCGCCGTAGTTCAGGTTCCAGCCGTTGGTCTTGGCCGCGGCACGCATCAGCGCATAGCCCTGGGCGTAGGAGATGATCTTGGAGGCATAGACGGCCTTGCGCAGGCAGTCGATAAAGGCAGCCTTGTCGCCCTCAAAGGCGGGGATGCTCTTGGGGTAAACTTCGGCGGCAGCCACGCGCTCGGCCTTGATGGCAGAGAGGCAGCGGGCAAACACGGCCTCACAGACCAGAGTCAGGGGCTGACCCTCGTCCAGAGCAGCGATGCCGGTCCACTTGCCGGTGCCCTTCTGACCGGCGGTGTCGAGGATCTGATCCACCACATACTCACCGTTTTCGTCCTTGTAGGCCAGAATGTCGCGGGTGATCTCGATGAGGTAGCTGTCCAGTTCCCCCTGATTCCACTCGGCAAAGACCTGGTGCATCTCCTCGTTCGTCATGCCGAGACCATCGTGCATCAGCTGGTAAGCCTCGCAGATAAGCTGCATATCGCCGTACTCAATGCCGTTGTGGACCATCTTCACAAAGTGGCCCGCGCCGCCTTCGCCCACCCAGTCACAGCAGGGCGCGCCGTCTTCCACCTTGGCGCAGATAGCCTGGAAAATGGGCTTCACATGCTCCCAGGCAGCCTTGGAGCCGCCGGGCATGAGGCTGGGGCCGTTGAGAGCGCCCTCCTCACCGCCGGAGACACCGGTGCCCACATAAAGGAGACCCTTGCTCTCCACATAGGCGCAGCGGCGGGCCGTGTCGGGGAAGTGGCTGTTGCCGCCATCGATGATGATATCGCCTTCCTCCAGATAGGGCAGGAGCTGCTCGATCATCTCATCCACGGCAGAACCGGCCTTGACCATCATAAAGACCTTGCGGGGTTTGGCAAGGTTATCAGCCAGAGCCTGCAGACTCTCACAGCCGATGATGTTCTTGCCGGCGGCGCGGCCATTCACAAAGCT